>JARLJN010000156.1 GCA_031291255.1 Gammaproteobacteria bacterium | reverse complement strand
TGTCAGAAAATTATAGAAAAATGGAACCAACCCATGCACAATTGGGCGCTGATAATTTCTCAACTACAAATTTATTTTGATGGGCGTTTAAATTTGGAGCTGAGATAATTTATGCTGACACAGTTAGATGAACACTCTCACTTTATTTCAATAAATAAAAATAAAAGGGTCAGATGAAATCTAGTGACTTTATTTCAATAAATAAAGACATTGAAGATTTCATCTGACCCCTTTTCTCTTCTCCTTTGAAGATTTCATCTGACCCCTTTTCTCCTTTTCTCTTCATCTGACCCCTTTTCTCTGCTTCTTTTTTTCTTTTCTTCTTTTCTTTTTTTGTTATCAACAAAACTTATCAGTCGTTATGACCATTGCCATGATTACCATTATTGCCATTACCATTATTTCCATGGTAGCCGTAACCATGAAATACAGTTTGTTTGTGATGATGGTGGTGATGCCAATTGTTACCGTGATTATTGTCCCAACCTCTTTTTTCTCCTTCATTCCAGCCATGAGGAGTTTTACCTTGATTTGTTAAACCTTGTGGCATATGTCCACTATTATTAAAACCAGGAGGCTGATTATTATCGCTGAGTTGCATAGTTTTTTGAGAGGTTTGCGTAGTTGCATTATTATCAGGTGTAGCCACTTCAAAAGCAAAGGCTAGTGTAGAGCTAAGTAAAACAGTTAATGATCCTAAGAGTATAAAATTTTTCATTACAATTTCTCCTAAATAAACTAACGCGGGTTAATTGAATCGAGTGTGTAACTCGTGGATTTACTCGAACTCGGTTTTGTGTTAATCGTACAGCCTACTATCATGCTAAATACACATATTAATAAAATAATTTTATTCATTGCTAAACTCCTTTTTGATTTAGATTTCAAAAATTCTGGCATGGATCTTTGCAAAATTACCCGGATTTTCGCAGTGCTCAATCCGGGCTACATGCAATTTTGATTTGGATTTCAAAAAAGTGTTGTTATGATTTTAATATAAATGGCTAACCAGAATTTTTTCTGCCTGCAACAACTAAAACTATTCCTGCAACAAGACACAAGCCTCCCAATACTGGCGGTAAATAAACTGTTTTTTGAGTATCAGCAGTGATTTGAAGATCACCTATTTTTGCCACTTGTTCATGTTGAGTATAAGTAAAACCTTGATAAGCTAATGCAACTATTCCAACAAGAATTAAAATTATTCCTACCATTGTTGTAGTCGATTTCATTATTAATCTCCAATGTAATAAAATTTATTTACCAATGAGAATAAATATTGCTGCTGCTAATGCGACAATGCCAAAAATAATGCTGGGAATAGCAACGCCTGGAATTAATGCGGTAATTGCAATTAAGATTAAATAGATAGCAAGTAAAATAAAGCCAATATTATTCGTAAGTTTCATAGATTAATCCTTTAAAATAATAAACTCGTACTTTGCTATTAATGACTTAAAGTATAACAAATTTTACAGTACATCTGTGTTTCTAATTTCAACTCAATAACACTGAAAATATAGGGTTTACCCTAATTTTTATAGTGTGTGAAACTCGACTGTTTTTCTATTGATAATATTGTATGAAAATGACATGCTGAAAAAGTTAGTTTTCATTGGAAAGCTATACCATGCATTTATCTACAAATAAATCCTCACTGCTAATTCTAGTGCTTGCCTTGTCGTTAGGTGCTTGCGCTGTCGGTCCAGATTTCACTAGACCAGCATCGCCTACAGTACAGGACTACTTGAAGACAAAAATGCCCAAGACTATAGTCGCAGGTCATAATGAAACAAAGCAGCATTTGTCAGTCGGAAAAACAGTTTCCAATGAATGGTGGGAGCTATTTCATTCCCGCCAGCTTGATGATGTTGTAACACTGGCGTTAGATAACAACCAAACACTTGCTGCATCGGTAGCCACTTTGGCGGCTGCACAAGATGCTATACGAATAGCATCGGGCGCGTTATTTCCACAAGTCGATGCTAATGCCGGTTTCCAACGTCAAAATAGTTTGGGCGGCGGAGGTTCTAACTCCGGTTCTAATCCCATTTCCAATCTTTACAGTGTGGGTGCAACGGTGAGTTATGTGCCTGATGTGTTTGGCTTGACGCGCCGCACTATAGAACAGCAAACAGCGTTGGCTGAAAATCAACTTTATCAATTAGGGGCAGCCTATCTGACCATAACCGGTAATGTTGTGACTCAAGCCATTACTGTTGCAACATTACGAGGACAGCTTGCTGCGGTTAAAAGTATAGTGGCGAGTGACAAGCAAAATTACACGTTAGTGAAAGAAAAAATGGAAGCGGGCAAAGTTGCTAGGATAGATTTGCTCACTGCGGAAAGCCAACTCGCTAATGATCTTACACAGTTACCACCACTGCGACAAAAAATCAGTGTTGCTGAACACGCTATTAGCGTTCTAGTCAGCAAGTCTCCTGGTGAATGGTCGCCGCCGAACTTTGATTTGGCAAAAATGAGGTTGCCACCTAATCTTCCTGTGAGTTTGCCTTCAGCGTTGGTGCATCAGCGGCCTGACATTCTTGCTGCTGAGGCGCAATTACATGCCGACAGCGCAGCCATTGGCATCGCTACTGCGCAAATGTATCCGACGATTACGTTAAGTGGTGCAGGTACATTTGAATCTGCAGTGGCCGGTGGGCTGTTTGCGCATTCAAATCTTCTTTGGAGTGTAGCTGCTGGTTTAACAACTCCAATTTTTCACGGCGGTAGTCTGATTGCTCAGAGAGATCAAGCGGTGAATACCTTCAAGGCTGCTGCGGCAACCTATCAACAAACAGTAATCACTGCATTCGGCCAAGTGGCTGACACACTGCGCGCTCTTAAGAACGATGCTGATTTTCTTAAAGCGCAAAAAGAGGCATTGGATACAGCCCAAGAGTCATTGAGATTACAGCGGTTTAGTTACTCTGAAGGTAAATCGGACCTGCTTTTGCTCTTGAATGCAGAACGCAATTACCACTTGGCACTTCAAGGTTTTGTGCAGGCGCAAGGTCAACGCTATTTGGATACTGCTCAACTCTTTCTTGCTATGGGTGGTGGTTGGCCTGTACCGCAAAATTATTCGAAACGTAAGGCTTCAATAGGATTAAGTTGCGAGGCGCGTCGTGCTGGATAGTAACCAAAAAATACGCCCACCGCTGCAGAAAACAAAAATGCAATAACCATGGAAGATATAGATAACAATGTAGGCCATCCAGCAAAAGCGGAAATGGCCATAGATATGATGACACCTACAACGATTCCTACACCACCGCCGATAACGCTAAGCAGAGCGGACTCAACAAGAAACTGCAATAATACGTGTATTCGTTGTGCTCCTATCGCCATACGTATGCCTATTTCGCGTGTGCGCTCAGTGACAGACACCAACATGATATTCATGATTCCTATGCCACCCACTAAAAGTGAAATAGAGGCGACAGTGGCTAACAGTACAGACATGATTTTACTGCTGCTTTCCGCCGCTTGTGTGATATCGCTAATGTTTCGTACAGCAAAATCATTCGGTTGACCCGTTTGGATATGATGGCGACGACTCAGTGTATCAGTGATTTGCTGAACAGCTACCGGCACCATGTCAGTGCTGACAGCCTCAACAAAAATAGTATTCACATAACCGATCAACTTTGGTTTAAGTCCAAATGGATTAGGTGGAGGTGCAGGAATGTAAGGATTGGTTTGCGTTTGACTGGGCGTTGAAACACCCAATACTTTTTGTTCAGCGGTTGTGAAAGGAAGCAAAGCTACATCATCCTGATCTTGCCCAAAACCTGTTTGTCCTTTAGCTTGGAGTACGCCTATGATTTCCACTGGCACATTCTTGATGAAAATCGTCGCGCCTATTGGATTTTCATGTTCACTAAAAAGATTCTTAACTACAGTCTGCCCTAGAAGAGCAACACGTCTAGCATTCAAGTTGTCTGCTTCAGTCATAGCCCGTCCTGCAACGACTGCCCAGTTGCGTATATTGAGATAATTGGGTGAGATACCTTGAACACTGGTATTCCAGTTTTGGCTACCATATTGAAGTTGCGCAAGCTGACGATCTTGCACAGCGACTGCGGCCACTGCGAGGTCATCTTTTTTGAGGGCATCTGCATCCGCTACTGTTAAGGTTGAGGCACTGCCGGAACCACCGCGCACACCGCTAGCAGTTGTTGCGCCGGGCATGATGATTATCATGTTGGTGCCCAGGCTTTCAATTTGTGCCTTAACGGAGGCGCTGGCACCTTGTCCTACAGCAACCATTGTTATCAGTGCAGCAACGCCAATAAAAATGCCTAACATCGTCAAGGCAGAACGCATTTTGTTGCGGATCAACGCGCGCCATGCTGCTGGAAGCGCCATGCGGATAAATAGTTCTATTTCGCTAAGATGCGGAGTGGACGATACGTCGAATGGTGTTTGTTCAAAATCGGGAGTTTGCGTAAGAGTATGTGTCGCCACTTGCGCTACTTGGCGTTGGTCAGAAATAATGGCCCCATCACGCATAGTGATGACGCGATCTGCAAATGCGGCAATGTCTGGCTCGTGTGTCACCATGACTATGGTTACACCATGCTGACGGTTAATAGATTGAATCGTTGCTACAATATCCTCTGCCGTTTTGGAATCGAGATTTCCAGTCGGTTCATCTGCCAGCAAAATGGCAGGGGAGTTAATTAAGGCACGTGCAATTGCCACGCGCTGTTGTTGGCCGCCCGAGAGTTGGCTAGGATAGTTTTGTTCGCGTCCTGCTAGACCAATGTTCGCTAATGCTTGTTTGACACGTTCAGCGCTATTCTCCATGTGACCTGAATAAAACAACGGTAGTGTCACATTCTCTGCTGCACTGGTTCGTGTTAGTAAATTGAAATTCTGAAATACATAGCCTATACGCAAGTTACGTACATGAGCGAGCTCTTTGTCATTGAGTGCAGCGACATCGCGTCCTTCAAGCATGTAACTGCCGCTAGTAGGGCGGTCAAGACAGCCTATGATATTCATCAAAGTAGATTTGCCAGATCCTGATGCACCCATGATGGCTAAGAATTCGCCGTGTTCAACAATCAAATCAACATTACGCAAAGCGTGAACTTCAACCTCACCGAGGGTATAGGTCTTGACGACATTGCGTATGTCTATAACAGTATTATCTGCGCCCATGGTTATCCTTAAAAGCGTAGCGGCGAACGAGCGGGTGCCCCAGGAACGGCTTCGCCAGGCTTGATCTCATTTACGATGACTTGGTCTCCGTCCTGAATATCCCCGCCAGAAATTTCCGTATTCGTGCCATCACTCAATCCTATGGTGACAGGGACAAGCTTAGGTTTACCAAAGTGAAGAATATAGACGTGTCCTTGATTAGGATCATCACTAGCGCCAGCTTTATTCTCTTGTTTTCCAACTGAGAAACGCAATGCTTGAACTGGCACTAGCAACACATCGTTATGTTCGCTAGTAATAATGCGTGTGTTTGCGGTCATGCCCGGCAGCAACTTGAAATCGCGATTGCTGGTACTGATGACAACATCGTAGGTCACTACATTTTGGACCGAAATTGGCGCTTGTCTGACTTGTGTTACCTTTCCAATAAAAGTTTTATCGGGATAGGCTTCAACAGTGAATGTGGCTTTCTGACCCACTTTGGCATCACCCACATCGGATTCGCTTACATTGGTATCGACTTGCATTTGCGTGAGATCTTTGGCAATTAGGAATAGTGTCGGTGTTTGGAAACTTGCTGCAACTGTTTGGCCGACATCGATAGATCTTGATACGACTGTGCCATCGACAGGCGAAATGATATTTGTGTAATCCAGGTTAACTTTGGCAGCAGCCAGTGTTGCTTCTCGTTGTTTAATAGTTGCTGCATTAACGCCGTTCTGAGCGATTGCTTGATCAAGTGCGCTTTTATCTAGGTCGAGTGCATCCTGCGAGACTATACCTTTTTTCAATAATCTGCTGTCACGATTATAGTTGGTCTGCGCGTAGATAAAGTTAGCGAAATCTTTCTTCAACTGAGCCTGGGCAGTCGCCAAATTAGCAAGAGCTTGGTCATAGACAACCTGATAGGGTCTAGGGTCTATTTTGGCGCAAAGCTGTCCGGCTTTGACCTTGGTGTTATAGTCACAATAAAGGTTTTGTATGGTGCCAGAAACATAGGTGCCGACTTGCACTGTGGCTACGGGATTGACGGTTCCAGTGGCGGTGATAATGCTGACTATGTCGCCTTTGACTACGGGCGCCGTGATAAATTGTGACGAAGAAGGCTGCTCATATGTCCATAGCAGCCAGATAGCGCATATCAAACCTAAAGCAATCAGAATTTGATTACGATTTGAAACAAAATATTTTTTGATATTGGCTATGTGATATTTTGCATCCTGCTGCTCATCATCCATGCAGATACCCTTTAATGAGGTAAATATGAATCGCACTTTATATCACTGCAAGCAACTACATGTTTATTATAACCTATATCAGAATATTTGTTTCTTCATAACATAAAAAAACTAATTGAGTGCAATACCAGCTGGCCCCACAAATCCTGTTCCACGAGAAGATTTGCATCCTGATAATTGACCATCAGCTTTTGCTACGTCACAGACAAATACGGCATTAATAAGATCATTAGGAACATAAGCAAACGTACCTAGGCTATTGAATCCTATATTACCTGTGCCATGAAACTCACCACCTGTTGCAGAACAATTATCGAGTAAGCCTGTGCTATCTTGGCGAATATCACACTTTATAATTTTTTTATCTCCTGCATTTGCAATATAGGCATGTAGACCTAATGGATCTAAGGTAATCCCTTCAGGCGCATTGAATAGGCTACCTGTAGCATCATTGCATGAATTAACAACCTGGCCTGAGACATTGCAAATAGATGTGGTGCTATTCGTTCTATTCACAACATAAGCTAAGGTGCCTGTGGAATTGAGCGCCATATCTGCAGGAGTGCCAAACGTAGGGCTAGTGTTATTTACACATGAGCTTAACTGGCCAGTTGTTGCATTAATTAAGCAAGCCGAGACGCTTTGTACACCGCCGCCATTTGATACGTAGAGTATGGTGCCATCAGGACTAAATGCAATTCCATCAGGTAGATTAAATCCAGTTCCACCTGCATCAGTGCATCCACTTAATGCCCCAGTTGTTTTGTTTACTTGGCACACTGAGACTGTATTTCCAGTTATATTTGCACTGTAGAAATACGTTTTTGATGGATTAAATCCAATTCCTTCAGTGCCGCTAAGTCCTGTTGCTGTGATTGTGCATTGGCTGAGTAAGCCTGTTGCCGGATTCACTTGGCAATATGAAACACTATTATCGAGTTGATTTGCGACATAAGCATGCTCACCCGCTGTCGTGACTGAGACAGCTAATGTATTTCCACTGCTAGGTTGTGAGCAGAGATAGGGGTCGGGGCTAGACCCTTGTGTTGCACAGACTACAGGGCCAGAATTGATGCCCGATGCTGGAACTAGACTGCCATTCACCATCAAGGTTAATGTGCACGATTGTTGTGGTGATAAAGTAAATAAACTTGAACAGGTTCCCACGTCAGTTGTCTTTTGGCTAACACCTGTTATGGGCATCATGGTTAAGGTGCGTGTGATTTTAGTTTGATTCGTGACTTGATAGCGTACTGTTTCGGTGAAGTTGCTTGGCAACAAGAGAGAAGTAATAGAGTCACTGGTCGGAATAATACTAAATTTTGGTTGTGCAGCATGTAGGATGCTTGAGTCCAGCAGCAGCATGCAAGTGATAAATAATAATAAACTATTTTTGTGTTGTGTCATGTTTCATCCTTCATCTTTAAACAATATAAAACAGAGAGAACAGTAGTTGGTTTCCATAAAGATGATTTAGAGTTAATCCTTGATTGACTGTTTGGCCAGCAGCGCGTGATAGCTGAGTTTTTCCCCAATCAGCAAATTCATAACCTATCGCGGCTTGTAGATGTGAGTTGAATGATTTCTGTAATCCTATGCCTAACGTGTAAGTGAATGTCGTTGTGGTATTGGAGTGAAAGGGTGGTGCTGCCACTTCTTCAGAAATTTTTGGCTGTATGCTAAAACCATAAGCACGATTAAATCCAACACCAATACTGCCACTGATGTAAGGTTGCAAAAGAAGGCTGGTGTTATCTATGAGTCTGCCTTTGATTGCAACTGCTGCATGTTTCACTTTGTAGTTATAAGTAAAATTATTAAAATCCGGATCAGCATCTTCCCAAATATCACCTGATAATTTTGCATTACCCGTTCCAACAATACTGATTCCTAGTTGGCTAATCAGAGATTGATTGAGAGTATGTGCAGCTAATGATTTCTGCCAAGCGAGAAACAGTTCACCACTGGGAAAAGCATTTTTAGTGTTACTCGCAGTATACGTTTTTGTAATGCCAGGTTGTAAATCAAATGTTTGAGTTTTATTACCTGTTACCCACGTAACACTAGGAGTTAAACCTATTACAACTTGACCGCTGGCGTATACGCTGCTTGAGAGTAAGATGCTAGCTAAGATCATTTTAATTTTGAACATGCCATCGTTCTCCTTCAAATTTGCTACGCTATAGCAATTTTTATATTGAGAAATGGACCGTTAAAACTAAAAGGTCTAGTTCTGGCATCAGTAGAAACTATCGCCATGGTACCGGTAGAAAATTCTGGTGTTGTAACAACGGTTCCTGGTTGCACTAATGTGTTAGGGTTAATGGTTGATATCGCATTAGCATAGGTAGCTAAACGATAGCCTAGCTCTATGGTTAAGTCAGGTATAGTTGTGCCTTGATAATTGTAAAATATACCTAGTTTAGCATCCGCACCTAGAACGACTTGTGTCGTGTTGGGCGTAGTAATTTGTTGATGGCTAGTACCAATTCCAAGTGTAGTTAAACGAGCAGAAGTAGAAGTGAAATTATCTTGTGCCTGTATCGTTCCAGCGGAAATCATTCCTAAAAAATCACCCATCAATCCAAAGCCTGATTTTATTTTATAATGAACACTGACTCCTAGATCTGGACCTGCGCCAAAATATTTTGAAAGATTTTCAGTTTGAAATGAAAACGAAGGATCGGGTGGAAGAGGATAGCTATAAGGAGTGGCTGGGCATCCAGCATAATCACTGAATGTTGTTGTGACAGTTTGATTGAGTTTTAATACGTTGATACCGCCAAAAAATCTGGCTTGTATATGAGAATCAAAATCGACTAACTTTGATCCATTTAATAAAACATTGTTGTAATCAAAGTTGACTTTACTGTCTACATGCTTGATCCCAAAAACAGGTGGGCTCATTTCATAGGGAGGTCCCACAAATTCTACAGTCGTTAAATCAGTATTTCTTGATGCTTGTTTAGAGGATGAGTCATTTGAATTTAAATGCAGCCAATTTATGCCTGCGCTATAAGGTGTGTGCGTAATAGCATAGTTAAATCCCAATTCAAAAGCAGGATGATAGCTGGGTTGTATAGATTGATAATGCCAGCTTTGATAGTAAGGCTGTGTGCCTGAAACAAATGTCGCATATTGTAAGTTGTTACTATAAGGCTGAATATATAACAAGCTAGCAAAGAATGATGTCTTGTTGTTGGGATACTCATTTGATACGTTGAATGGCAGTGATGTATCATAAGTTTTTTTTGCGTAGGTTATATTTGACGTTGTGTGTGCATACGCAACACTTTCGTAACATAATAATAAACTTGAGAGATGAGTTATTAAAAAAATCTTTTTTGATACAGGCATTGCAATTCCTTTTTAAAAAATCTCCATTATGAAAAAATGAGTGTCCAACTCAGCTTATGTGTAGGACTTTAAAATTGAATAGTCAAAAACGGATTTGATTGTAATACAGATTGATGTAATCAAGCACGTGATTTTTCACAGATAGGCGAGATGAATTTAAATTGCGAGCGTCCTTTATTTTTAAACTTGCCAAGCACCATCTTGATAAACTCGTTTATCATCCAGATAAACAGCCTCTGTCACTGCAAACACATCAACATGATGTCTGGTATCAGCGCGTCTAAATAAAGCCTTGTTATAGACACCGTGTTTTTTGCCTAACGATAAGTGTATGCCACACATACGTTCATACGTGCCTATATCGCTGACTGTTCGCGTTTGTGTAAATCCTTTATTCATGCCAAAGCCTAATTCACGCAACCAAACTTCACCTTCATCCGCTCGAATGTTAGCAAGCACTTTGTTAAACTCAGGTGTAGAGTCTATGACTTCTGTGACGCGTCCTTTTGAAATGACTAAAGTGATTGGTTTTTCAGGTTGATTGACAGTGAAGGATGTATCACCAAAAACAAAAATGCGAACGCGGCCATTTACGGCTTCAAGATCTTTTGCTTCTGTAAAGACTTCACCTATTGGAAACTGGCCACCTACATTTTGCATATTGCTGTAATCACCTATATTTAATTTTGCAATTTCAAAGGGGGAGTCGAAAATAAGTTCTGCACCGCCGCTATCGACTCTCCCGGATTGTGCGTGATCGATAAGCTCTTTAAGCGCTGTTCCAACGCCTCTAAAATAAAGAGGGTCATAAGCTAGTGCATCTATGTAATAAAGCCCTTGCGCGCCTGGCATGCGGCTTAAATGGGGATGCTCTATGACCTTAAGTGATTTCTTAAAAAGTTCTATGCGTATGCGAAATGCTTCCAGTCTGAAGTTGGTTGATTGGATAAGTACAACAAGATCTGAGGGTTTTAACTTTTCAAATAATGCGAGTATGTCTTCAGGTGAGCTTTTATCAAAATCGATAAAAGTAGCATTGGGTAAACAACGCTTATAACTTTCTGTTAAAGCCACTGCAAGTGGGCACTGCGCATCTGCTACAACAACCGCAGTGTGGTCAGCACTATATTCGATAGCGAGATTTAATATATCGCTGATATGGCGGGTGGCGGTTGCGATGGCGGTTTCAGGCAAGGCTTGCATGGTTCATTTTCCATTTTTACTGTTAAATTACACGAGGGTTAATATAAAAAATACTTATTTATCAAGCTATTGATATAGCCACATTTAGCTTATGTTATCATAGTATAAGGTATAATTGAGAGTACAAGGGAAGCTTATGTCTAAGTCTTTCATGAATAAACTAAGGAATTCGCGCTTTAGCCTGCGTTTTAGTATTCTTTCGATTTTTATTATCCTGTTTGTTTTGCTCACCTTATCCATAGCCTTGATACGAAATATCGCTTTCAAAGACGAATTAATTTATACCTCGTATGAGCTCATGAAGCGCACTTCAAGTTTAGTGTTAAAAGAAGTGACGACAGGGATTAATCCGATTGAGGTCGATGGAAAATTTACGACGAATATTTTTAAAAATGGTTTGATTAAAGATGATATCAGTAAGCTGACAACCTATACGTATTATTTAGTGGATTCTATCCCGCTTTTAAAAGGTGCTTATTGGGGAGATGAACAAGGCAATCTTGTTTTTGCTAGACAAGAAAAAGATGGCACCATTAGCACAGAAATTATTTTACGTTCCAAAATTCCATCTTCACATCTTAAAATTTATTACGATACTAAAGGACAGATTGTCAAACAGATTAACTTACCTGTAACCGCATTTGATCCTCGTCTTAGACCTTGGTATCTGGCAGCAAAACATGCGAATAAACCCATCTGGACAGATGTTTATATGTTTTATCAGGATAATGTATTTGGTGTGTCATACGGTTCTCCTTTTTATGATAGCAATAATCTATTTCAAGGTGTGTTTGGATTAGATATACGATTAGATTTTTTATCGCAATATATTAATAAACAACACGTCAGTGATAATGGTTATGCTTTTATTATTACGAACAAAGAAGATTTAGTTGCCTATCCCGATAATAAAATTTTTACTGATACATCACACGCACCAAATCAGTTAATGAATGTGCATCATTCAGCACGATTCATGTTATTGGATAAATCTATAGATTATTATAAAAAAACCGGTAAGAGTGAATTCAAATTAATGTATCAAGGTGAGTCTTATCTTTTTACCTATCAGCCTATACCTGCATTTGCGGATCATGGTTGGTTAGTTGGAGTGATGGCACCTGAAAATGATTTTGTGGGTTATTTGCATAAAATAAACATGATAACACTCGCCTTTACTGTGTTTGCATTATTAATCGGAATAGCTGTTGTGTCAGGCATGGTGACACGCATAGTGAGGCCTATAAAAATTTTAGTCAAAGAAACCGAAAAAATTAAACGTTTTGAATTAGAAGGAAAGCTGCATTTAGATTCACGTATTCAAGAAGTGATAGATTTGAAAAATGCTATTGCTTCCATGAAACATGGTTTAAAAGAATTTCAACATTATGTTCCTAAAATATTAGTTCGTCAGTTAATTGAATCGGGTCAAAATCTTAAGATAGGCGGGCAACGTAAGAAGTTAGTTGTCTTGTTTTCTGATATTGAAAATTTTACAACGATTGCTGAAACCATGGATCCAAATGAATTGATGATACAAATTTGCGAATATTTTGAGTCGCTCACACAGATTATCATTTTTGAGAAAGGTACGATTGATAAATACATAGGTGATTCGATAATGGCATTTTGGGGCGCGCCTTTAGAAGAGGATAAGGCAAGTCAACATGCAGCAAAAGCAGCTTTAGATTGTTTAAGGAAGGTTAATGAACTGAATGCGAAATGGGCTCAAGAAGGGCGGCCTGCTTTTGTGACTCGCATTGGTATACACACAGGTGATGCTATCGTGGGTAACCTAGGTTCAACTGAGAGATTTAATTATACGGCATTGGGAGACACAATTAATATTGCAAATCGATTCGAAAATATAAACAAAATTTATAAAACACATATTATTGTCGGTGAAGCGATTTACAATGAAATTAAAAATGATTTTATTTTTCGAAAATTAGATCGCGTATTAGTTAAAGGCCGAAAAAAATTCTTAATCATATATGAATTGTTAGGTGATGATCCCAATAAAATACCATTCGATGTGGCTGCTTATAATATTCAGTTTGAGCAAGGGTTCGCAGCTTTTCAAAATAAACAATTTGAGCAAGCATTACATTATTTCGAACAATGTCTGCTGGTTTATCCAGACGATGCGATTGCCCCTATTTTTATAGAACGATGTAAATCTACTATTTCTTAATCTAATGAAATGTAGCCCGGATTGAGCCCTGCGAAAATCCGGGGATTGCTGTCACGGATCTTTGAAACCTCCCCGGATTTTCGCAGGGCTCAATCCGGGCTACAGACTCTTTACACCTCGCATTATTTATCATTTTTAAGTATATTAACTTCTGTCACTTAATTTTTTTAAGGAGTAAAGGATGCCTCTTATTACTATCGTAGTTGTTTTAGTTGTTTCTGGTTTTCTACTTTGGCTCATTAACACATATATACCTATGGCAGCTCCCATTAAAACTATTTTAAATATAGTAGTGATTGTGGCTATCGTTATATGGCTATTGTCAGCACTCGGAATCATACATGGCGTTCCTGGTCTTAAGTTGACGTAAAAAATTGTAAATGGGTGTCAAAATAGATATTTGGCATCCAAATTATTTTCTATGCAATACGCTGTCTTAAATATTTTAAAATCACTTTTGTTACAGTGCGGAGAACCTCTGGCAAATCATCTGTGATACGATCAAATGTTTCTTTAGATAAGTAAAGCAGAGATGCATCACTTTGAATATAAGCATCGGCAGTTCTCGCGGAATCATCTATTAACGCTAGCTCTCCAAAATAATCATGTGCTTTTAGCATATTTAAAACTTTTCCTTGACGTTCAATTCTTACTTCACCTGAGCTTATGCAATATAATCCAGTGGGTGGATCATTTTCTAAAAATACAGTTTCACCTTCATGAAATTCCAGTCTTTCTGTTTCTTCCGCAATCGCAATTAATACTTCAGCTGGAAGATCTTTAAAAATCTCCATACCTCTTAAATCAAACACTTTAGATAATAAATCCATGTTGTCACCTTGATTAAGTTCAGCATTTTTAATTCTTGTTAGCCACGCATCTTTGTATTCAGTCATAACGAGGGGAGCAGCTCTACTTGGTGCTTCGAAAATATTAATGATTTGCTCTAAAAGTGTTTTATCTTTAATGTAAATTTCAAGCAGTTCCATTGCTTTTGCTTGAGCCTGCATAAAAGTTGAAGTGTGTGTTGAATGTAATAACGAAGGTATCAGTTTGGTGATTTTTACTGGATCTGTTGCTACGGCTAACCAATTTAAAATATTCTTTTTAGTCATGTAGAGTCTAGACTGAATTTCAGCTAGTTGATTTGGAGCAGTAGTTTGCTGATACATGTATGTTAATGATGTGAAATTTGCAATTTCTTCTAATGCGAATTCTCTCGCCATTTTTCTGAAAGTTTTAGTAGGAGGTGACATGCAGGCTCTCGCGTTGACTTCTTTTGAAATGATATAACGTAAAAATGCATTGTCAGTTTTCATAAGTATTGATATTGCATTTTCAATTTCTAAACCAGAGATTCCATTAAGTGCTTTGATCAGTAAAGTTGGATTTTTAGATTCAGATATTGCTGAGAGTAAATACATTAGGGTGGGTACGCCTAACCTAGAAATAGCTTTATAAACTGTAGAAATTCGAGAGCTATGAGCAAGCTGTTTTATTATCTGTGGGGTAAGAGTAACCATTTTACACGTTACAGCTGCCTTTATCGCTTCAGTGCTTACGTGATTATCTTTATCTGCTATTAATTCATTTAATGCTGATTCGTAATTGATTAATGACAGTCTTCCAATTATTTTGGCAGCTTCTCTTCTTGCTAACGCATCCTTGTGCTGCACAAGGTTGTGTAATGCATCTTTTGCATATTCTTTTTCTTCTGAAGTTCCACATTCTATTAAGACGTCAATGGCTGCAGGGTAGAGTGTATCTGTTGGGTTCTTAATGATGTCTCTTGCAATTTTCAAAGAAACATCAGAATTTAATTGTGTTATGGTTATCAATATCAAAAATTTGTTATCTACATTTGTTTCTATAGAAAATTGATTAAGTAATGGATGCAAACCTTGTTCATCATTAAATTTTCTTATTAGATTTATGATGGATTCCCGCACTGCAATATTAGGATTATTTAATTGTGCATAAATAGAGGAAGGTAATTTACTTGTGTTTGATTTGGTTATTGAAGACAAACCTAGCAATATAACATTACTATCCGTTGAATTAAGTGAGTTATGTATAAGCTGTTGCAATACGACTGTATTAGCGTCACCCGTCTGATCCAACACATTGAAACGTCTAAATTCCGTTTCTGTTTGCAGTGTAGTTTTATAGTTATTAATGATTCTTTTAATCTGAAAAAGACAAATAAGTACAATAACTGCAATAATGACTGTTATAGAAATGATTCCAACTTTATTTGTGAATATCATTAACATAAATAAAACGATAAAAGAAATAAAAGGGATGAATATCGTTTTAATCTGAAATTTTGCTTTCTCACGAACAAAAGAAGGTAAAATATTTAATACAATTTCTGTGCTTAAGGTTGTGTAATTATGATAAAACAAAGGCCGTATACTTGCTAATACACATAAACTCCATAAACCTGGCATAGCGATTACGCTTAAACTGACTATAAAAGTAAATATCGGCGTTGCATATAAGATACCTTCTAGTGAAAAATACTTAATAATATATTTAATGCTAGTCATTCCCAGGATTAACCCTACTATACTTGTGATCCCTGAAAACCATCCAAAAAATGATCCCAGTGCTTGTCCTGAGTAATGTTTAGCAGCTTCAAATTTAAAAATATAATCAATCAATGACTGTGATGCTGTTATGCAGATGATGAAAATTAACAAAGCATTGAAGAGTGGATAATGTAAAGGTGTTTTATCTTGTTTAGTGATTACAGTAGAGCGTGATTCTGCTATTAACGGCAATAGATAAATATTTAATCCAATAACCAGACTTAAAAAAGCTAATAAATATAATAATGAATCCAAAGGTAAATACTTAAGTTGCAAAGGAATAATAAAGCTTCCAATAATAGCTCCTGCCGTAAAGGCATATCCTGCTAAACGCGCAACATTTTTATATTCTCTGATATTAAATGCTAACGGGATTACACCCCATGCTATCACTGCGATAAGTACATTCATAACGCCCATGGCGATAGCAATGATGAAAGGCATCCAATAAAACTGTATGTGTCTTACAACAACAAAGGCAATCATCATTATGATAAAAATGCCCAGTAATAATAATGAATTTCGTTTGATATTGTTGGTAAATAAAGGTGTTAAAATAATACCGAAAAATGCTGTAAAAAATGCTAAGGCTACTAAGAAGTATATCAACCACGTACGTGGATAGGACGTTAAAAACAAGGTATTAACATAAATCCCAGAGATAATGACAAAAGCACTCACTATAAATATGAGCAGGATTGCTAAGATGACTGACGGATTTGGAATCTGAATTGATAACCTGTCAACTAGCTGCATATCCATCCCTGTTATAATGCCTTTGACATTCTAGTTACACATGATTACATAGTTTACAAAACCGAGCTAGGAGTGTCATAGTAGAAAGTTCATATTCAATGTTAAGTCTTTCAACCCTAACCGGAGGTCCAAATGCGTAAATTTCGTATTGCTCTTGCAGTAATGGCTATTTTTTCAGCACAGCAAGTGCTAGCAGATGATATGTCCTCAATGACAAGTAAGTCTTGTGCGACAGTCGCAGATGCGTGCGCTAAAGCAGGTTTTGAACGAAACGGAACAACGGGTAAGCAATTTTGGAAAGATTGCATGAAGCCTCTTATTTTGGCTCAAACAGTGCAAGGCGTTACCGTTGATCCTGTTGTAGTTAAAGCATGTCGTACAGATAAGGTTCTTGAATTGAAAAAAGAATTAATTGAGTTTCAAAATACGACCATGAAAAAATAATATCGAACTGCCCGTATGTTGTTTTAGTGCATACGGGCTATTTATGATAGAAATGTTACTGAGGCACTAACGTCACCTTAAACACATAAGGCGATGCCGCAGAATCTGAATCCACATTCGTATTTGCCAGCGTACTCTGTATGCCGCCGACTATATATCCTATCACTGTCGTTTTACGTATATTATCGAGATCAAGCACTCTATTAGGATACTGAACCATATTGCTCGCTATGAAGTAAGCTCCCGCTCCAAACAGTAATGTATTTCCTGGATTCGCTTGCGTAGAGGTGATAACTGGATACTGACCATCCATTATGTATTGCGTAAAATTACCATTTTTATCCATCTGTACAGTCGTCACTTGGTTGGTAAATGGAATCTCACTATCTGTTTGAAACACACCATTCGTGTAGAAACCAAATGTCATACCACCAAAGAAAATATTATACATGCTGGTATTTTTTCGAGAATACAAACCGACTGATGCAGAAACATATTGATTCAACGCCTGCTTAAATGATGTTGCTGAATTTGCATCTGCCATGGTTGGATTACCAGTGTCATCAATAACAACAGGCACAGTCCAAACACCGGTTGATGGTGTAAATACACCCGCATAAGCCACAAAACCATACTTAAGTTGATTGTTCACAGTCTGTAAAATCGGCATTATATTCAAATCACGACGTCGGTAATTTGGATCTGGGACAGCGGGCTTAGACGCGTAGATATCAACTGCAAGTTGTCCACCCGCATTTTTAATTTGAAATTGACGCACCTGTTTGCTGTATTCACCATTGCTAGTATCTGTATACACACCCGTGAAATTCTGGCCGAAAATAAGTTGTGTGACATTGCCTATTTTAGCCATTTTTCCACCCGAAATTTGAAAAATCGGATTCGTTAATTGACGTATATTATTTACCACTGTGTTGCTGGGATTGCCAGGCTCCATCACCCATTGATAAATTCCAGGAAGATAAAAAGAGGTTAGCACAGGTTTAGTTTCGAATGTGTTGCTGCTCTTATTGATACCGTACCCACCCGTCATATAGAGCGTTTCACCATCCTGGTAGCCTTGAGGGCTAGTCACAGATAAAGTATCAATCTGTTGCTGATTCAATCCAGAGCTTGGATCTGTTAACGCGCGAGAATTAACAGCACCTGTCGCAGGATTTACGACATAAATACTTGTGTTTTGTTGATCAGCTGGAAAAGGATCGCCGCCAAATCCGTGCAACCCATTCATACGCCCTGCAATAAATATCCATTGCCCTTTGTATTGTCCTACCACACCCGAATGTATGCCTACAGGTAATTCAAAGTTAGCTTTTTCAATAACAACTCTAAACGGTAAACTTGCTGCTGATGAAACAGGGCTGAGTTGAGTTGTCTGATTGTCAGCGTAAGTTGTTGACGTTCCTATTACCAATGCTAGAGAAACAAACGCGTGAGCAAGTCTTTTAAATAAAGTTTTCATAAAAATCCTTTTTTATTAAGCAAACTTGTAATTAATGGCGAATGTTCCTTGCGTAATGCTGTTAGTAATCTGATAACTGTTGTCTACATTATTTTTTGTGGTGTAAATACCAGGCTTGATGAAATCAACTTTAATACGTGCAGAGATTTTATCGGTGAAAGCATATTCAATACCACCGCCTAAGGCCGCACCTAAAACTTTTTTACCTACATTGAATGAATTAAAGAAGGGTACACCATTCAAGCTTGTCACATTACCTGAGATATTTGCCCATGACATACCTGCAGCCATGAATAACAAACTTCTATCTGCTGCTATGCCACCGATTAATTGCAACAGGCAAAGATCTTGTAATTCATTTTTAGAGCTAAGTTGATAGAGAGCGAAAGATGAACCGTATTCTTTGTTAGAGGTATCATTCGCAAAGTCAGCGCTGAATTCTATACCATAAACACCAGATGCTTGTGTTAAATCCAGTTGACGACGGTAACCCAGTTGAAAACCACCTGTAAATGCAGGATTAGATACTTGCTGTATTGTTGCGTAGAATGTTGTTGCTTCAGTATCTGTAATATTCATAGTGTTTTGAACAGCACCCGCGTTTAGACCTGCATAAAAGCCTGTCCAATTGTAAACGGATTTAGGTGCCACTTCATCTTTATAGGAAATATGTGCAAAAGCGGATGATGAAAGTAAAGAGGTGCAAATTATGAGTGATGCAGCAAATTTAAATTGCGTCATTTGAAATTCCTTTTTATATATTAACAGATAAATTCAAGTAATAAGATTTACAAGGGTAAGCAAGATAGCTGAGCATGTAATTAAAAGCAATAAGATGTTATACAAAATTTATCTGTTTAAAATTATCAATTATCATCACTGTCGTCCCGGACAAGCGCTGTCCATAGAGCTTAAAAGTATAACTGGGCTAACACAGCGCGCGATCCGGGATCCAGTTTTTAGCAGCGATGAGAGGGGCTCATTTAGGGTTGCAATGCTATAGCAGGGAGATTAATTAAATTGGTTATGACTAGGATGTTAAATTTTAAATTTTAAATTTGATGATTACGTAATATTTTTTATTTCTAAAAAATCAAAATGCTTTTCCTGTCTATCACTAACACAGAATAAGTCTCTTTGAGATTATATGATTCTTTAAGATTCTCTAAATTTCGTTAAAAAACTGGATCCCGGATCGCGCGCTGTGTTAGCCCAGTTATACTTTTAAGTTCTATGGACAGCGCTTGTCCGGGACGACAGTAGTAGTAAAAAAGTTACAATTTATCTAGGTAACAGCTTGAAAAATATAGAATTACATAAACTTCAAACAATTTTAACGTAAAGCACGCTTTAAGAGAGTGTGCTATAATTGATCATATGCCATTAGGGGAGATCAATTAAATGACATCGCCTAGAAAAAAAGAAAATGCCTCCTGGGTTTCACCCAAGCAAATGGATGTACTTCAAGAAAAAGTGGGGGAAATAGAAAAAATAGTCATTAAGTTGAATAAAGATAAATACAATGACACTTTCAATAAAATTCGAGCTGCATTAGCAAAGTTACAAGCTTTAAACGACGTTTCAACAAAAACATTTTTTACAAACCCCAGCGCATACATGACTGTTTCATCTGAAAATCAAAACGTTATATTTGATCCGAAATTAGATGCCAACTTATCAAATATTATGAGTGAGATTAAACGTGAACTTGCTAATTTAAAAGAATCTTCAGTTAATACTTTTCAAAAAAATGAAGGCGGAAAATTAGTTGTTGATTTAGAAAATGTTTGTAATAACTTTGAAAGTTACCATAACAGACATCACAAAAAAAATATAGAAATAAACTTTTTTAAGAACTTTTACGAAACGAATTCAAAAACGTTATCAGGACGACAAGGGAAACCAAAAAAAACATGGATTGATCAAAACAAAATTGAAATTTTAAAATCAAATCTAAGTATAATTAAAGCAAACCTAGATTCAGAAAAAACTCACTATTTAGTTTCAGAAATTTCAAAGAATATTAAACAATTAGAAGCTATCAATAAATTAGCATCAAATGGATTTTATCAAACAGATGCTGGCGGTAATATACTTGTTGATGAAAAGGGCATTAAGTTTTCAGTTGAATCAAGTCAAGACGAATTTAATATTCCTAAAGTTTTAGCAAATATGAATGCTAAAATTCAAGATATATTAAAATTAGATAAATCTGATAAAAGTACATTACCATTGAAAAGCTTGGCATTAGAGGTCAATGTGATTCATGAGGCACATAATACTAAAAAAACCACTTTAGAAAACAATTATTTTAAGAATTTTTATATAGCAACAAAGAAGTTAATTCCCATCAAGAACGCGGCGAATGATTCTAACTTTTTAGCAGTCCCTGTCTTGGGTCGTTCATCGTATTCTATACTTAAATCTTTACCTTCAGGGCTAAGATCAAGCTCACCAGAGATATCTGAAGATAAAATAGATAGAGAGTTTGAGCGCTCTCTTTCATCTAGAGACTCTGGAGGATCAATTTCAAAGGTTTGGGCATATTCAACTACCGTTTCAGATGAAGAATCTAAAATTACAAAATCAATTCTAAGTCTCATAGAAGATATGAAAACTGCAAAAGGCGAAAGCAGGGCAGATAATTTATTGCCGATTGAAAAAGATAATTTTAAAGATAAGTTAGAAATATTAATGGATGATATTTTGGGGTTGAAAGCATTAAAAAGTGAAGTCACAGCTAGCAGGATAATAAATGAATTTTATCGCAATTCAGAGGGGTTTCATAATAGAATGAAAGGATTCAATGATGTCTTTACAAATGATGCTATTAAACATTTATCTCAAGAAATACGCTCTGAATTGAAATCTTATTTACAGCCATTTGCTCAACTTGCTAATCCACCATTTTCTTTCGAAGTACCACCTGCGCTCAGTGAGAAAATCGGTAAGGTTGTGAATAACATAAATAACGATAATTTTAATCCAACATTATTATCTCTTAGAACGGCGACTGTTAATCATGAGCGTTGTCTGGAATTCTTCAAAAAACTTCAAGAGGATCCTAAAAATAGCGCATTATTTTCAGACATACAAAAAAAATCTGGCGGGTTAACGATACAACAAATATTAATTGAACCCATACAGTACGGCCCTCGATATAAAATGCCTTTGGAAGCGGCAAAAGAAGTTATGAATAAATTAGCAGTGCCTGATCAGAAATTAATGACAGGCATTGATAAAGCTATTACAAAAGTCAGTGATTCTGCTATGAAAGCCAATACCTGCTTGAATGTGATAAAAAACTTAATGGATGAGCTTACATCTAAGTTGCAAGATAAATCCATGAAAGGGGACGATAAGAAAACTGTCTCTAAGCGTATTGCAATAAAATCACTGCTAGATAATTTAATTAATGCAGATTGTGATTTAGGTAAAATTAAAAATTTAATAGATGAAGCTAAAGAAAATAAAGACTTAACCTCTACAAGAGGTATTCTTAGCAAAGAAAGTTCAATATCAAAAGCACTTGTTGTAACGTCAGATGAAATTGATAAGAGGCTACCTAGAAAACTAGATCAGAAAACGCAATCGGTTAGAAGAGTGAGATAATACTATAAGGTAGATAATATGGATTTTAATCAACATTTACTGACAGCCATATTCGAGTCTAGCAGCGAAGGGATAGTCATGTCTGATGTTGATAATATCATTCGTTCCGTCAATCCTGCATTCACTGAAATTATGGGTTATCTACCAGAAGAAATTGTAGGCCAGCCTGGTAATTTTTTACGTTCTGGTAAACATGATGATAAATTTTTTACTGAGTTGTGGCATCAAGTCCAAACAGAAAATAAATGGTGTGGTGAAATGTGGGTGCGGCGCAAGAACGGTGAGATTTTTCCAGAATGGTTAGTGATACTGGCCATTAAAAATGATGCAAAAGAAATTACACATTATGTGACAATATTTTCTGATATTTCTGAACGTGTGGCTTCAGCAGAACGAATTGCTTTTTTAGCTAATTTTGATGCGCTAACGAATTTGCCCAACCGTACGAATCTTTATGATGATTTAGTGAATTACATTTCAACCGCGAATAGCCAGCATGAAAAATTCGCTTTATTTTCGATAAATCTTGATCGTTATAAAAATGTGAATGCTTCTTTAGGTTTCCCCGCAGGCGACTTGGTATTACAAGAAATTGCGCAACGATTACAAGTGTTGTTTAAAGATGAAGGAATAGTTGGCCGTTTAAATGGCGATAAGTTTCTAGGGATTAAGTCAACTGTATTGACAGTGCAAGGTGCTGCACATAGAGCAGAGGAAATTTTATCGGCTATCAATCATCCTTTAGATATAGCGAATACTCAATTGACTTTGACTGCAACAATAGGAATTAGTTTATATCCTGACAATGGTACAGATCCTGAAAGATTAATTGACGCCGCTGAAGCCGCCATGTTTGAAAATAAACTAGCAGGCAGTAATAGTTATTTATTTTATGAAAAGAATATGAACGTAACTGCAAAAGAAAGATTGGCTATAGAAAATGATATGCGCATAGGAATAGAAAAAGATGAGTACCAACTTTTCTATCAACCGTTAGTGAATTTGAAAACAGGAAAGATTTCCAGTGTAGAAGCATTAGTGAGATGGAATAAAGGAGGTGTAGGAATGATTTCACCGGCAAAATTTATTCCTGTAGCGGAGGACTCTGGTCTTATTATTCCAATCACTGATTGGGTAATAAAAAAAGCCTGTGAGGATAATCGTAAATGGTTAGATGCTAATCTTCCTTTTACGCCTGTAGCGGTAAACATATCCGCACTGTATTTTGCGCAAAGCGATTTTAAAGAACGTATAAAGGCGAGTTTAGAGAATGCAAACGTAGAAGCAGCAAGCCTTAAATTAGAATTAACAGAAGGTCTTGCAATGAAAAATGTGGAATCATTTATTGCATTATTAACAGAGTTAAGAGCAATGGGGTTGCGCTTGTTAATTGATGATTTTGGTACGGGCTATTCTAGTTTAAGTTATTTGAAAAGATTTCCTATAAATGATTTGAAAATAGATCAATCATTTGTACGTGATCTGGTGACGAATGCAGAAAGTCGTGCAATCATTAATGCTATTATTTTGTTAGGGAAAAGTTTAGGTTTCGGAATCATTGCAGAAGGTGTAGAAACAAAAGAGCAGTTGGTTTTTTTGAAAGACAATCAATGCGATGTCATACAAGGATATTACTTCAGTAAACCTGTACCTTCAGAAGAGATAATGAAATTACTCAAAGAAAATTCTTTTTCCAATAAAATTTAATTTATTCGTTTTTGAATTATTGAATATTACGAGTGTATCGTTCGTATATGTAAGGTGTTTTTTTTACTTTAAAGTCATTTTTTTCTTTCATGATAGCTTTGAAATCATAACTATTAACCAATTCTTCCAATGAATTTGCATTTTTTAATGTGTGATAAAATTTTTCTGTAGTTTTATCTCGGTTATTGTAAGCTGTAAATAGGTAAAATAAATTTCTTTTGTTTGCACGCTCATATGCAATTTTTTTGATGTCTTCAAAACTTTTTCCTTGCATTTCACGTAAACCTTTAGGCATACTTAATGAAAATTTTGATTTGCTAGCCCAATATTTTTCATCACCAATCAATTCATTAAGTTGTTGAGTATAATTTGTTGGGGCTTTTTCTTCAGCCTGTTCTTTCTGCTCATTATTTTGAAGATTAGAAGATGATACTTTATTTAATACGGGTGTAAATACTGCTGCTACTTGTTGTGACTCAGCTTGTTCTTTACTTTCTTCTACATCACTCGAAATAGGGGCTATTTGTGCTAATTGCGGAGAACTTGATGAATGTGATTCTGATTCAAATTCTAAATCCAAATCTAAATCCAAATCTAAATCATCTTCACTATCTTCTTCATCAATGTATTCTTTATGCGTTGCTTTAATTAACTCTTTAAATTCTTTAACTAAAACACCAGGTTCAACTATTTTAAATTTAAAAGAAGCAAGATCATTATTATTGTTATTTACGAGTGCATCTACAACTTGTCTAATTAATTCCCCAACAAAATAACCACAATGAATATCATCAAATCTGCCTTGCAATCCTGTATATTGCGCATGAAAGGGCAATTGTCTTATTTCAGCTAAAATATTTTCTAAGAGAGACAGGCTATAAAACCAACCCAAGTCCCAATAAGATTTAGGATCAAAAAAATAATAATTATTATTGGTAATAATGAGTAAAGTCCAGTGTCTGCGAGAACCTCGACATTCAGCAAGCGGAATAATATAAACATCATTTGTTAAGTCTAAATTGAGTAGCGGCAAAACATCTTTTAACGGAGTTGTTCCCTCGTTACGATTCATTTCAATTTTTTCAAAATCAGATAATGGACTTATTAGGTGCAAAGATTTTTTAATGCCATCATTTTGAAATGTAAATGTATGACCTTTTGCATCAGTCTTGCGAGAAAAATCGTAAGGCTTACTAAAACAATGGCCTTCTATGGTTTCACCAATATTATATAAAGCCCATTTAAACATATCATTTGGTTTCAGACGAACTGCGCTCATGTTTAGCACCTATTTAGCGTATTTACCCAAATATTATACACAGCATTTATTAAAGGAACATTAACTGTTTTGGCAATTATAAATAACTATTTTTCAATAAGTTAGCATTAATCTCTGTCAAAAATATGACTTTTTTTTGTGGCTGGACTAAGCGTGGCGAGTCCTGGAATTGATAATAAGCTAGGCTGGATCTCATCGTTGCGAGCAATAGAGTTTAATGTCACACTGAATTATTACGATTAAATACTGTAATAAAGGTGTAAACATGAAAAAAATTATTTTTGTTTTATTTCTTTCTTTAATGACTACGATTTCAGTTGCAGACACTGTAGATTATCCAACGTATTTTGCTGGAAAATCAGCCTGTTTTATTTTATTCGATTTAAATAAAAATAAATTATTAACAGAATACAATTCTTCACGCTGTAAAGAACAGATACCACCTGATTCAACGTTTAAAGTGCCTTTATCGCTTATGGCGTTCGACCAAAAATTAATAACACAGCAAACTGTTTTTAAATGGGATGGAAAGGAGAAAGGTCTTTCATTTTGGGACCAAGATCAAACGCCGCATACGTGGTTAATGAATTCAGTTGTTTGGGTTTCTCAAGAAATTACACCCAAGTTAGGCATGGATAAAATTAAAAATTATTTAAAACTATTTCAATATGGCAACCAGGATTTTACGGGTGATCCAGGAGAAAATAATGGATTAACTCATGCTTGGCTTGAAAGCAGTTTAACAATTTCTGGTGATGAACAATTTGCTTTCTTAAAAAAACTTGTCATGAATGCGTTACCTGTTTCACAGGAAGCCATGACAGAGACAAAAGCAAATATGTATCTAGAAACATCACCTAATGGCTGGAAATTATATGGCAAGACGGGTAGTGGACCTATCGCAGAACAACCCGCTAATGTGCAACATTATCTTGAAGATGGGTGGGCCATAGGTTATGTCCAAAAAGCGGATCAAATTTATGTATTTGTTTTAAATCTCACTGACTTTGAACAGCCTAAGACTTCTGAACAAGGCGGTACACGCGCTAAAAATATTGTTAAAGCGATACTCACAAAAATGGGGCTGTATTAGAAATGAGAAGTATAGAAGTTTCCACCAGAATTTCGCTATATGCACAAGGATGTGCTGTTTGGAGTGTGGGAGCTATATGTTAACCCACTTTAGCGGGAACTCCTGCTAGAAGTATTACAATTTAGTGATAGACTATCGTTGGGATATCAACTTAAAAGGAATTTATTATGTTATCTTCAATGCAAGTCGATAAAGCTGTATTTGGCCAAAATTGGAAAAAGTTTTTATTATGGGGTATAGCACTCGTTATACTAGGTGCATTCGCTATTAGTGCATCATTTTTTACAACTCTTATGACCGTTGTTTTTATTGGTGTCATTATCTTTATGGCTGGTGTAGTTGTTGTGATTGATGCGGTGACTTTTTGGCATAAAAGCGTAAGTGGTTTTTTCTTTCATGCGCTAATGGGTATCTTATATCTAGTTGTAGGTATCACATTAATAGTAAATCCATTGGAAGGCTCAGTTTCCCTCACTTTTTTACTCGGAATACTTTATTTAACATTAGGTATATTCCGTTTAGTTTATTCATTAACACATCGTACTTTACAATGGGGTTGGAGCGTATTTAATGCGCTTATTTCCTTACTCTTGGGTGTATTGATTCTTGCAAACTGGCCTGCCTCTAGCCTTTATATAATAGGTTTGTTTGTTGGAATAGACTTATTGTTTTCTGGTTGGGTATACATCATGGGAGCATTAGCAGGACGTGCATTGTCGAAATAGAATAAAGATCAGGCTTGTGTAGTTGCCCTACTGCACTGCATAAGCCTGATGAATATACAGCCATTTTTTGTCGTTTTTAGTCCTTCTTAAGATTTTATCTTATTTAAATATAATGCTTAGTTTTTACCTCATATCCTCAAATACGGATTATAATTAGGTATATTGAGGAGAAAAATGTATGAGCCAAGAAAGAAACCCTAAACATAATGATCTCTATCAACAAATCATGGCAACCAAAGACAATATTTTTGCATCAACAAAAGACTATAGTTCAGATGATCCTATAACAACGAAAGAGCTAATAAAATCTTGTGAAATTGTTTTTGAAAAATGTGAAGAATATCTTAAAGAATTTCCTGAGGTTTTAGAAATAGAACAATTGAAAGAACGCGCAAAGAATACACTTTTGATAATGATTTATAGCGACAAAGCAGATAAGTTATCACCGCTAATTTCGAAGATTGTAGAAAAGCTTCCTAAAGACGCTGATAATTTATATAGACTCACTTCAAATGCGATAGATTATTTAACTGAATCAAGAAAATTAATTCGAGATTACAATTTTTTTAGTATGTTTTTTTTAGAGACATTAAAAAAATCTATCAATGTAAAAATATATAGATTTGCTGATTTACATCGTAAAAGTTTGGTGAGTTTACTTGCTACAAAAGCTAAAAATTATTCTGAGTCAAAAATTTATGTGGATGAACTCATTAAATATAATAATCTTATTAAGACTTGCAGAGATAATATTAATCTAGTAGATCAAGCTGTGCATTTGCAAGAGGCAAATAATGCTAATTTAGACGCAATTAGATATTTATATTCTCTTGAAAATTTAAAAGAAGCAGATGTTATTGAAAATAATAAAATGAAAAATGATGAAAATGCGAAAAAAGATGTGAAGGGGAAAGAAAATAAAAAAGCGAATAAAATTCAAAATGTGAATGCTCCAACTTTATTTTCTAACTCAGATAATCAAAGAGTAAAAAGTGCAGATGAATTAATCGATGAAATTAAAAAAATGTCTATCTCAAAAAAATCATCATAGTTTATTTCATTTTAGAAGGTAATTTAAATGTGCTGCCAGCAGTCATAAATACACCTTTTCCTAGATGATGTATTGTTTTTGGATTTTTTTTCTGAGGATTTATCCAAGCTTTTTTAACTTCCAAAACAAAAAAATTATATTTTTTTACCATTTTCTTATCGATAACTTTACATTCTAAATTAACATAACATTCATCTATGAGTGGTGCTTTAACATATAATGCAGTTTTTGCTGTTAAATGAAATATTTAAAATTTATCAATGTGACTTCCAGATGTATTTCCGCAGCCTACTACTTTTTTTGCTAGCTCATTAGTGGGTATGTTAATCACGCATTCATTTGTTTTATTTAATGCATTAAATGAAAAATTTCGATTGCTGATGACGCAGCCTATAATAGGCGGTTCAAAATCCATCATGGTATGCCATGACATAGTCATAATGTCATCTTTATCTTTGTAAGAAGTGGTGACCAGTACTACTGGTCCTGGTTCTAGCAGTCCATATACTTTAGATAATGCTAAGGATTTTTTCATGATCTATTATATTTCCCCATTAAGGTTGCAGTTCCCAGTATATGTCCATCCATAGCAGATTCTATTTTTGATTTTGTTGCGTTTGATGTGAGATCTAAATGGCAATCAAGTGCATAAAGTTTAAAGAAATAACGATGTTCACGATCAGGCGGGCAAGGACCGCCATAGTTTGTATTTCCCCAGCTATTTTTGCCACCGTTAGCACCGCTAGGTGTGGATGTTAAGTTTTCATTTAAAGTGTGAGTTGTAGCAGGAATATTATAGAGTAGCCAATGATCCCAGTTGCCTATAGGCGCATCAGGGTCATCCACTATTAATACAAATGATTTTGTATTCGCAGGTTCATCATGCCAGCTTAGTGGAGGTGATATGTCGTCACCATCGCACGTATAGATAGAAGGAATAGAGCTACCCTCTGAGAATGCTGAACTTTTGATTGTAAATGTCATTCATGCCTCGATTAAAATAGATTATTTTTTTCCGAAAAAAATGTTCTTTATTTTTGAATCACCGATCACACGTACTAGATCAGTAAATATAATATAAAATAAAAAAATCATGAGTATATTGATTTGTATTCCCCAAAACCTAGACTGACTCACATCCGCTTTAAGAGTTGAATACGCCAATGCCCAACTATCAGTGTGATAGAATTTTTGAGCGATATAATCGGTAATTTGGACGAGTAAAACAAAAAAACTATAAATAAAAAATTTCCACGAGATGTTGTAGAGCAACGGTTTGTTTGGAAAGGCATTGATAAAGGGAAGATACTCCGCAATCAGAATCACTTTAGCTGCAATGATCGCACCCAACGTTGCGCCCATATAACTGGTGAATTGAATATCTTGTGGTTGCATCATAAGAATTTGTGCGAAATGAAGAAGGTTAAAGCAGATTGCAAAATACAGAATCGCAGGAAGCAGATGTATAATTTCTTTCTTTAACCACCTAATGACTTTCAACGTTTGTACTCCTTGAATTGATCTTAATGTTTAATCTATCAAATTTTCTACGTGCCTGCCAATCAACACCTATCAGATAGCTTTAATTAAAGCTATTATAGTGTGTTATTAACAATGAATCCGACTGACGTTAGTTACGATTTATGCATGCGTGAAGATATTATAAAAAAAACAATCAATTGCAACAGCATGAGCTAATGTTAAAAAAATTATTTATCAAGGAGATGAATTATGGTCCGCAAAAAATCGAGTTATAAAAAACTAATATTTGCACTAATCGTTTTATTTATTTTAACGGGTGTCATCGGATACGTTATGAAGACTAAGCTGATTAAAAGTATAAATAATACGGCGTTGCCAGCCCCAGTTTATAAAAGTCAAACCTCAATTGAAGAAGCGCTAGCAGGACGTAGATCGGTTAGAGTTTTTAAAAATGAACCTATTACTTTGCTACAAGTCTCTCAATTACTTTGGGCTGCTCAAGGTATTACTTCTAAAAATGGTTTTCGTACTGCTCCATCTGCGGGTGCTATCTATCCATTAGAAATTTACATAGTGAGTAAAGATGTGATTGGATTGCCAGCAGGGCTATATCATTATGTGCCTGCAGATCATACATTAGAATTATTACGTGAAGGCAATAAACAAAATGCTTTGATGATACCTGCGTTAATTCAAAGTGGCATACAAGACGATAAAGCGGATATTGTTATTATGGCTGTTTACAAAAGAATGACAGTCAAATATGGCAGCCGTGGTGATAGATTTGTGCATATGGAAGCAGGTCATGCAGCAGAAAATATTTATTTACAAGCTGTGTCTTTAGGGCTGGGAACGGTTGCCATTGGTTCATTTGATGATGCAGCAGTGAAATCTGTTTTGAATCTTCCTCGTGATCAAGAGCCGCTATACATTATGCCTATTGGAAAGCCAGCTAAATAAACACGAAAATCCTACACGTTTTTAGTCTCTCCCCTTGTGGGAGAGGTTGACGTGTCATTAGTACGTTGGTTGACTCAGTGGCGCAATACTCCGTCTTTTGCTGGAATAATAATCTGAATCAGAGCGGCTTTGAATAAAATTGAAAATTATCCCCGCCATTTTTTTTGGCCTGATATAATGCAATATCAGCACACTTTAATAATGCATGCATATCAGTACCATCACGTGGATAACAACTAATTCCTAAGCTACCTGTAATACGCACTTGATGTCCTTTAAGATTCATCGGCTCCATTATGGCTTTAAGAATTTTATTAGCAATCTCAATGGCTATTTTTTCTTCGTACAAATCAGATATCACAATAACAAATTCATCTCCACCAAGTCGTGCAACCTTATCTGTGTTACGTACAGATAAAGTTAAAATTCTTGCGATCTCTTTTAATAGTTCATCACCAACATCATGACCCAGCTCATCATTAATGTGTTTAAAATTGTCCAGATCAATTAATATTAAAGCTAAAGCAAGTTTTTTTTGTTTTGAATACATAATAAGTTGATTAATATTTTTTTCTAGCAAGGCTCGATTATCAATATTAGTTAGAAGATCATGATATGCTAAATGCTCCAACTCTGCTTCCGCATGTTTTTTTGCACTGATATCTTGTATTTGAGATATAAAATATAGCGGTTTATTTTCTTGATTTTTGACTAATGAAACACTAAGTAAAATCCAAATAACATGCTTATCTTTATGAAAATATCTTTTTTCCATTTGATAGTTATTAATTTCCCCCGCTAATATTTGTTTTATAAAATTCAAATCCGCTTCTAAGTCACCTGGGTATGTTATTGTTTGAAAATCTATTTTTAATAGCTCTTCTTCCGAATATCCCAGTAAATTGCACAATGATCTATTTACTTTTAACCAAGCACCATTTAATGAAACTAAAGCCATGCCTATTGCTGCATAATCAAAAGCGGATTGAAAACGGTGTTGACTTTCCACTAGGGATTCATTCATTTGTAACAAGCTTACGTTAGCCTTAGAAAGAGTTCGAATAAGTTCCGCATTTTGAAATCGCAATGTAAACATCTCTACAACCGTTAGGTAACCACGCCATGCTACAATTAATGTGTAAATAATAAAAAGGAAGATGGCTATGCCTACAAAAGTATAAATTGACCTAGCTTGCAAAAAAAGCCATATCATTACAGGGGTCATAGTAAGTAAAGGATAACAATAGCTTGCAATAAGGCTTGCCTGTAAAGCTTGCAAGCTACCGGCCGTGAACATCGTTAGACATACAATAATAAACATTTGTTGTAAATAGGCATTCTTTGGCATCAATATAGAGCCTGGAATACCAAATGTGATAGCTGCCAGGCCTAACCCAAAAATAAATAATTTAAGATGTAAGTCAGGGCGTTCATTCTTATATTTATAATATTTCATTATACTTAAACGTACTAACCCAATGACTATAATGGCTATATACCACTCGATTAGATGTGGCATATTTATGGTCTTATATAGCCCAACAACCAATAACGTTGCAGCTAAAATAGTCGTAACAACGCTAACAATCATCTTTTCATACAAAAAATTTAAACGTAAACTGAGAATCCTGTCATTTATAATCGTTTCGTCAGAATTATGTTGTGTGTGCATGGTAAACCTTTTAGTAATTAATATTCTCAATTGATACTTAATATTTATCTGTAATTCTGGAACTGTAACATGCATTATCACGCACATGCTCTCGTGAATAAATTTTTACGTTATCTAAAATTCCAGTCTGACGCAACCAATGTATAGTTGTTTCAATTAAAGTTTCCACTTCTTCAGATAAATCATCTTCATTTTGGAAAATGTTGTCTAACAAGTCTATTAGTACTTTCAAGTCTATCCTTCCAAGAGTGCTAGGGTTTTGCAAAAAATACATCAACCAGAGTATCGGTGTCAGAAACCATTTCATGTTTTGAGGATAACAAAATAGCATCCGCCTAAAAATAAATGGGTCAAAAAAGTATTATAAAAAACGCAGCCGCCTCAACCTCAACGCATTTGCAATCACTGAGACCGAGCTAAGACTCATAGCAGCAGCACCTATCATGGGGTTGAGTAACATACCTGTCCATGGATATAGGATGCCAGCAGCAATAGGCACGCAAAGCAGGTTGTACGCAAATGCTAAAAATAAATTTTGGCGTATGTTATGCATTACATTTTCACTGAGCTGTCTTGCTCGTACTATTCCTACGAGATCACCTTTGACTAAAGTAATACTTGCACTTTTCATCGCAATGTCAGTGCCGGTTCCCATTGCAATGCCTATATCGGCTTGTGCTAAAGCGGCAGCATCATTAATACCATCACCTGCCATGGCAACTATGTTTCCTTCTTGTTGCAAACGTTTCACAATCCTATTTTTTTCTTGTGGTAACACACCTGCTTCAATCATATCTATAGCTAATGATTTTGCGACGGCTTCCGCTGTCGTGCGATTGTCTCCAGTCACCATGACTATACGTATGTCTTCTTTTTTCAAAGCTGTTAACGCTGAGGATGTACTAGGTTTTATAGGGTCGGCGACACTGATTAAACCTTTGATTTCGTCATTAACAACTATGAACATCACAGTTCCACCTTCACGCTGCATTTCTTCAGCTTTATCTGAAAATGAATTTGTTTGAAGGTTCAGTAATTCAAGTAATTTTATATTACCTAACGCAACGCGCTGATTGTTAATCACACCTTGAACGCCTTTGCCTATCTCAGCAGAAAAATCGTTGGGGTTTTCTAAAAGTATGTCACGTTGTTTTGCAGCACTGACTATAGCACCCGCTAAAGGATGTTCACTGCTGCGTTCTAAGCTTGCTGCTAAAAATATAATGTCATCTTCGCTAAGGTCAGATACGGAAATAATTTTTTTGACTATAGGTTTTCCTACTGTCAATGTGCCTGTTTTATCTATCACTAATACATTTACTTTTTCAAAGCGTTCTAAACTTTCTGCATTTTTAATTAAGATGCCAACTTGTGCGCCGCGTCCCATGCCAACCATGATAGACATGGGCGTTGCTAATCCTAAAGCACAAGGGCAAGCAATAATTAAAACTGAAATAGCAGAGATTAAGCCATAAGTCATAGCAGGTGCTGGACCGAAATAAGTCCACATAAAAAAAGTGATGATTGCAACAATAAGTACTGCGGGCACAAAATAACTAGAGACTAAATCCGCTAATTTTTGTATGGGTGCACGTGAGCGTTGTGCTTCAGCAACTTGTTGAACAATTTGAGAGAGCATGGTTTCGCTGCCAACTCGCTCAGCACGCATGATAAAACTGCCAGATAAATTTAAAGTGCCACCTATCACAGTACTATTTATTTCTTTTTCAACTGGAATGGATTCACCGGTCACCATGGATTCATCTACGACGCTGTGACCATCAGTTATGACTCCATCGACAGGAATTTTTTCACCTGGACGTACTCGCAGCAAATCTTGGACTTGAATATTTTCTGAAAGAATATCTTCTTCCACGCCGTCGCTGCGAATTTTTGTTGATTTTTTAGGGGCTAAGTCGAGTAACGCACGCAATGCACTTCCTGTTTTTTCTCGTCCACGCAATTCTAAAACTTGTCCCATTAAAACCAATGTTGTTATCACTGCTGCAGCTTCAAAATAAAGATTTACCTCGCCATGACTCCCATGAAATGCAGAGGGAAAAAAATCAGGAAATAACAATGCAAAAAGACTATAACCATATGCAACACCTGTGCCTAATGCGATGAGCGTAAACATATTTAAACTGCGCTTGATGATGGAATCTGCTCCGCGTTTTAAAAGCGGCCAGCCGCACCAAAACGTGACGGGTGTGGCTAAAATGAATTGCAACCATGAAGACATACGCGCAGGTATATCCATGCCCATGGTAATAAATAAAAGCGGAATAGTTAAAATAACACTGATCCAAAATCGTCGTGACATATAGCTAAGTTCATCACTAGAGATGTTGTCAGTTGTGATGGTCTTGGGTTCTAATGCCATACCGCAAATAGGACACGTTCCTGGGCCGTTTTGAAGGATATCTGGGTGCATAGGGCAGGTGTAAACAATGTTTGGCATGAGTTATCCTATGGTTTATCAGAAGTTCGTGTGTAGCCTGGATTGAGCGTTGCGAAAATCCGGGTAGTCTTTCAAAGATCCATGTCGACAATCCCGGATTTTCGCAGGGCTCAATCCGGGCTACTGAAAAATTTAATTTTCGTGCCGGTCTTTTTAGCGATATACATAGCTTGATCTGCATTTGAAAGTAGTGTCTCTATGTTTACCGTATCATTTGGATAAAAGCTGATACCTATACTGATAGAAATATTAATGTTGTGATCCTCTATGAGGAAGGGTTCTTCTAAACTGATAACTATACGTTTAGCAAGATTTTTTATAGAATCTTTATCGCAATCTGATGTGATAATCGCTGCAAATTCATCGCCGCCTATTCTTGCAATCGTATCACCTTTTCTTGTGATTGACCCCAAACGTTTGCCAACCATTTTTAAAAGTTGATCGCCTATGAGGTGGCCATAGGTATCATTAACATGTTTGAATTTATCAAGATCCATATAAAAAACAACTTTTGTTTTTGCTTTTCCTGTTTCAGTTTTTGCATGCTCTATAGTTTTGTTTACATGATCTAAGTAAAAATTTCTATTGGGAAGTTCAGTGAGTGGATCGTAAAAAGCTAAATGTAATTTTTTGCTGATATCTTCTTTTAAATAACTGATGTCAGAAAAAATTGCCATATAAAAAAATTGATTAGAGTTGTCTTGAATGATTTTTGAAATGGTTAAATATTCAGGATAAATTTCACCTGTTTTTCGTCTATTCCAAATTTCGCCTTCCCAGTATCCTTTGCCTTCAATATCTTTCCACATTGTTTCGTAGAAGTCTTTACCATGATGTCCAGAATGCAGCACGCCAGGGTTATTACCTTGCGCTTCTTCTTTTGTATACCCCGTAATTCTTGTAAAACTAGGGTTGGTATAAAGTATAGTTGAATCTTTATTTGTAATCGTAATCCCATTTTGAATATAATCAAAAATATTAGGCTGTTGATCTAGGTCAATAATTAAATGTTTTTTAGTATCTTTGGCATGAGTCATTTTTGTTGGTATCCTTTTATTTTTATCAGTATATATGTGATAAAGCTGGTAATCATCACTGCTAACCAATCATGTAAGTTAAGTGGTGTCAATGAGAAAAAATTAGAAATGATAGAAACTTGAATTAATAAAATTGTAAATAATACTGTTGCCATTATAACGATTTGAGCAACACGTGTTTTGAAACCGCTAAGCCCCAATGTTAAAGTGGCACTTGTAAAGCCTAATTCTGCAAGTACAAATGCTCTAGCATGTTCTGTATTTAGGTTTTGATCGTAGATAAAAATAAAACTTAAAATCACAACGGCTGTTAAAAATAATCCTGTAATGAGTAACGTAGACCAATCTTTATTAGTAAAAAAATAAATTTTATTTTTAGTTTCTGCTATGGCGAGATTTTTTGATTGCGGTAAGTCTTGAAATACTAACATTGCAGTGGGATGTATGATTAATTCTATAAACACTATATGAATAGGATAGTAAAGCAACGGATACCCAAACATTGGAATAATTGCTGCTGATAAAACAAAAGGCATGTGTATGATAAGTAGATACTTGAAGCTCAATTGTAAATTTTTGAAAAGTTGTCTGCCCTCTGAAATGGCATTCACTATGCTATCGAAATTATCATCTAATAAGATGATGTCTGATGCTTCTCTAGCGCTTTGAGTACCGCGTTCTCCCATAGAAATGCCCACATCACTGGCTTTTAATGCAGGCACATCGTTTACTCCATCGCCAGTGACTGCAACGATTTCGCCTGATAATTGTAATGTGGTTACGATGTTAAGTTTTTGAGAGGGGATCGCTCGTGCAATAACGTCTATGCTACGTAAATACTGTGAATTATTTTTTTGTAAAAGTGATTCTGCATCTTCTGCTAAAATAACGTTAGGATTTCCATTGCCTAATCCTATCTCACGAGCGATTGCTCTGGCGGTTTCAGGATGGTCTCCTGTAATCATCAACACATGAATTTGACTGGCTTTACACGTGTTGATCGCATCAGCAACACCGGCTCTTGGCGGATCAGTAAATGCGAGTAATCCTGTAAATTGATAATCGAGTTGTGGTTCTTCAGCAGGTGTTGTTTCAGAGACTCTTTGTGCGCAGGCTATAATTTTATATCCTGAATAAGCTAATTCAGTAATGCGTTGCAGCCAAGATTCTTTTTCTATTGGTGTCAATGTCGAAATGGATAAAATGGTTTCGGGTGCACCTTTAGTTGCAATTAAATATTCTTGTGAATTTACTTTGATGATAGATGTTTCGCGTTTTCTATCTTCAGTGAATGGAATGGTTTTGATACGTTCCGGAATAGTTATTTTGTTTTTTTGAATTTCATCAAATATGGCTAAATCAATTAAATCACCACTCTCAGTTCGTGATGCAACAGCCGCTAAATATAAAAGTTTTTCGTTATCTAATGAGTGGTCAGGTAAAAAACGCACTAACTGAAAATGTCCTTCAGTAATAGTACCTGTTTTGTCTGAACATATGCAGGTAACTCGTCCTATATTTTCGACTGAGACAGCGCGTCTAACCAGTGCTTTCTTTTTCGCTAATCGATAAACGCCAACGCCAAGAAAAAATGTAAATACAACGGGGAACTCATCTGGCAATGCAGCAACAGCTAATGTTGCTGCGCTAAGTATGGAATCAATAATGCCAAAGCCTTGGTAATATCGAACACCTGCTAATACAAAACACAGTGCTATGGCTGCAATAATAAGAATGAAAACGAGTTTTGCAATCGCTTTTTGTAAGGGTGTACGTGCTTGCGTCGTGTTTAAAGCGGATGTAACAATTTCACCGTATAAGGTTTTTTTTCCTGTGTAAACAATTCTAAGTAAAGCACGTCCAGTGAGTAAACGTGTACCGGCAAATCCCCAATGATCACTATCAACAGTGACTTCCGTTTTATTTTCTTGAAAAGTGTTGAGACTCATTTTTTTGACGGGAAATGATTCTCCTGTTAATGCAGATTCATCGACTTGTATGTCTTTCCCTGCAATAACAATGCCATCGGCTGGAAAGGGCATACCCGTTGGAACTACAACTAAATCACCTGGGACTATCTCCCAAGCAGAGAGTTCGGATTCAATACCATTTCGTATAACTAAGGCTTTTGCTGCTAAGCGGCTGCTTAAGCTTTGAGTAGAGACCTGTGTGCGCCAATGCAAAAATGCATCCATACCAATTAAGGGCACGGTTGCTATCATTAAGATGATGGCTTGATTATAATTTTTTAGAATCGCAAATAGTATAGCGGTTGCGATTAAAAACCATATCATAGGATCTTTTGCGGTATCTATGGCTAACGCTATCCATTGATTACTATGTGTCTCAATAATATCGTTGGTGCCATATTGTATTCTAACGGTTTCGACCTGAGTGTCGTCTAAGCTCCAATCGGATGATAAGGAATAATTGATGCGCGATAAAGGAAGAATACGCCGCATTTTTAATTATCCTTATGAAAATCAAAACCACATACGTTGAAAAACTCCGTCTTTATTTATAAAGAAATGTTTAAATGCAGCAAGAGCATGTAACGAAATTAATGTCACAAGAATCCATGCAATAATTCCATGTGCTTCAAAAAATTGTTCTGAGATATCTTTATTTTCAGCAATCCAAGTTGGCAATTTCAAACTAAAAAAGTTAACACCATGTTCGGAAAAAGAAGCTCCTAGGAATCCTGTCAGCGGCATTAATATCATGAAAATATAAAGTAAAAAATGTAGACCTCTAGCAGCTTTAGCTTGCCATAACGGTATGCTGCTTGGAAGAGGAGCCGGTGTATGAAAAAGACGCCATATCAGTCTAAACAAGATGAGTGTCGCTGCAATAAGACCGAAAGATTTATGCATCTTGAAGTACCAACCACTATCAGGTTGATCTTCTATGGACATCATGTACCAGCCTAAAGCAATTAAACCTATGAGTAAAACCGCGATAGTCCAGTGTAGTAGTTTAGAAACGATATCATAAGCACCATTAGTGTTTAGATTGTTCATAACAAGTCCTTTTGAGTAAGATAAATTCTAATCTTCCATAAGAATATCTAGATATGATTATATTTTTATATCATGTAATTAGCGTCACTAGCAATCACTTGATACGTGCTGTGGGTTTATTCCGCTATACATATCAAATTCAGTATATAATCTAATATTACTTATCATATGGAGTATGGATATGCTGCGTATTACTCGATTTAAAGCACTAATTTTTACCTTATTATGCGGATGTGTTTTTATTTCAACACAATCATTTGCTGGAATTGATGCAGTTGCAACGCCTAAAATTTTTGATGAAGCTAAAAAAAATGAAAATTGGAAATTGGCATTTTTAACAGGAAAAGATGCGCAAGTTGTTTTTATGAATGTCTCACCCAGCACAAATCCAAAAAACGAAATCGGGATGGAAACACATAAGTTTGATCAAGTGATTTTTGTTGTAGAAGGGAACGCTAAGGCTGTACTCAATGATAAACCTTCTATGGTCAAATCAGGTGATATGATTTTTATACCTCAAGGAGTGGCACATAACGTTATTAATTTAGATGCAAAGAAACCACTAAAAATTATTAGCATTTATTCGGATACTGATATACCAGCAGGTGCTGTATACAAGAAAATGTCTGATGCACCCTAAAGTAGTTATCTTCTATAATTAGCCGATTTGGGGGCCAGGTCTGGCCCATATCGGTACCCACATTTCCACTAGTCTTGTCTTCGCGACTGAAAATAAAAATATTTTAAACATAACCTCTTGTTTTATATCGTAATTTTATATTACCACCCTCGTTTTTTTTATTATGAACTATACTCCAAATATGATTCAGCTACTGAATTGGAGGTAGTGATGAGTTCTTCTCATATGCGTATCGTGGTATCGCCAGAGCAAAAAGAGGTTAATCTTTTAACGAAGGAACAAATTAAGTTCGTTAAAACCGTATTAAAAGATGAGCCTAGTTACATATTCTCCACTATGAAATTGACTAAGCTTATCAATAATTATCTCAATCAATCTAATGAGCAACATGTAGAAATTCCTTATCGAATTTTAAAAGTTAAAAGTGAAAAAGTTGAGTACGATAAATATTATGCTGTTGATAAAGGGGTTAAAAGCGGAAAAGCGTTGGGGGCGGGGGCAGAGGGCGCGGTTAAACGAATTGTAGATCTGGATACGGGTGAGGAATACGCATTAAAAGTGGTTAAGCTGAGAGACGATCATGATGATAGAGGAATGGAAGAGTGGGAGGCCAACTATCAATTCGAAATAATGAAAAAAATAGGTGTGGCTCATGCGGTACAACTTAATAAATCTATTTCTAATGATGACATGAAAGAAAGAGCGACTAAGCGTTATATGATTATGACGTTAGCTAAAGGCAAAAATTTAAATACGTTGCTGAGAGATCATGTGGATGAAAAAATACATGTATCGATTCATGAATGGATTAAGATTTGCCTCTCTGCATTAGAAGCTGAAAATGAATTATACAATAACATGGGTGTACTTCATCGTGATATTAAATTAGAGAATCTTATTTACGATCCAGTTTCTGAAAAAGTGACCCTAGTTGATTTTGGATGTGCGTGTTTTCATAAAAATAAGTTTGAAATAACGAATGATGAAAGATCGCTTGGCACAACAGGATATCAAGCTCCTGAAGTTGCCTATCCTGAAGAAGACAAAAATCCATCGTATAGTGAAAAATCGGAAGTTTATGCGTTAGGCCATATGTTTCAAGAAATATTAGGATTTGAAGATTTTGAAGAGCCTATAGAAAATCATGGAGTGATTCGTAATGTCATTACGAATGACGAATTGAGAAGAATCTCTCCCGAGCTTTATCAGCAGATAGAAACTTTAACAAATAAAATGAAAAATGAATCACCTGTGGATAGGCCTGTCATTAAAGATGTGATTGGTGAGTTTAAGAAACTTTATTCCACCTATTTACCCTACGTTATGAAAGAAACCTATTCGCCGTCCATGTATAGTTCGACTGGATATTCGTCAACAACGCCTGCGAGCAGTAGTCAGTCTTTGTATCCACCTTCACCCATGAGCGATAGCAGATTATTTTCTTCTCCATCACCTAGTAGTGAAAGAGCTAATCCATCAGAACCCAAGCCAGAGGATGCTGTACAAATAAAAAAAACCAAATAGCAAATGGCTTAGTGATATGCCCTAAATTTTTTACTTTCTCTTTGGGGATTTTCTCTTGGTCTCTGTTGTTGCATTTGAGAATGCAGCAGTATTGTTAGCTTGAGAGAAGAATCCACCTACAGGGCGGTTATTACCTACAGGTTGACTGCCATCGTTTCTTTCAAAGATATTGAATGGGTTGGAATTTCCCGCAGCTGCAGCATTGCTGTTTTTTAAGGAGCGATTTGCAGGGCTGGAGATAAGCGAATTACCCAGCATGTCTGCAAGTGCTCTGCCAGCCGCGGGCTGTGATGCAGCAACTGCATCTTCTGGAGAGATAAATTGTGTATCAGTCGATTTGTCAGGAGAATTTTTTGCTTTTTTTCTGGCTGATGTTCTTATCGGTGTATTGTCAGGGATGGATACTTTATTGATATTAGTCATAGCTTCATTATCATTTACAACAGTGCTTGAAGCAGCAGCTCCAGATTGACGAAGTGCGTTATTGATTTTTATTTGTCGTCTAGGAGCACGAACGGTTTGATCATCCGTCATAGAATCGTTGCTATCTTGTTTGGCAAGTAAAAGAAGACGACGGATTCTGTTCTCTTGTTTATTTTCGTCTTCTTCCTGTGAGTTCCCAGGTAAAGCAGAAGCTGCGCAGGCTTCTTCTTGCTTAGGCTTCTTCCTGAATAAGTCTTTTCTCAACGTTGATCTAGTGAAGAGAGGAGGAGTCGCTTCTGCCATTGCAGGCATGTGACTGCTTGCTGCTGCAGAGGAAGCTGCTGCTGTTGAAGAGGCAAGACTACGTGCTGGTGCAGCGATAATAGAGGAGGCAGCTGATTCTAGGTTATCATTTGGAAAATAGGTGCTCCATAAGTTATTGATATCAGCTAATCGCATATCTGAGACTGTTGTACTCGTCTGATTATTATAAAGTTTGTATTGAGCGATTAATTCAGTCTTGGCTTGTAGGTCTAAATTGCTAGTATATAATTTTCCTATCCTATCGATTTTTTCGCGCCATTGTGTGCTTGAGGAATGAGTATTAAGCCCAATATGAATGTCAGAGCTATGAACGCTTGAACTTGCAGCGACTGAGCTTGCAGCTCTCGCTGTTGATCGTGTGAGCCTGCTTTGAGGGCTAAGCAGTGCGCTTAAATGACTTGATGAAGACGACGCTGCTGCTTGTGCATTGTTGGGTGCGCTAGCTGTTTCTGCAAGCATATCTGTAAAGGCAGGTAGTTCTTGCACTTCATCTGCAACTTTTTTTCCGCATAATGCTTTTCTCATGATTTATTGCCCCGGGTGCCCTAATGATTATTTGGGGTAATAGTAACATTCAAATATTAAGCCTTTATTAAAATGAGTATTTTTTATCGATATAATGCAATTATGATCAATTTTTATTGTAATCTTAAGGGAAGCTTAAGGATTTATTCCACCCAGTTAGGAATAAATTTTTGTGCGGACCTAATTTCCCGATTATGCTCTTTCCACAATGGGTCATGGCATGAGACTAGGTGCCAAAATTTTTCAGAGTGGTTCATCACTTTGGTATGACATAACTCATGTATGAGTATATGTTGGATTAACTCTAAGGGTAAAAAAATAAGTTTGTAATTAAGGTTGATATTTTTTGCAGTGGAGCAGCTGCCCCAGCGTGTTTGTTGTGAGCGTATGACCAATTGATTAAAGCTTAAATGGGTTTGTTGACTGGCAGTATTTAATAATGGAGTTAGGATTTTTTTTGCTTCATGTCTTATCCAGGTATTTAACAATTGAAAGCATTTTTCATCGGTAATTTCGCCATAAATAATAATATCACCCGCTGGATTTAAAACTAATTTGCATTTTTTATGATGGGTTTTTAGATACTGTATTTGCCAAATTTTATTTAAACAGGGAAGTTCTATTTTCTCAGGTAGTTTTTTTTCGCCTATCAAGGCAAGTTGAGATTGAATTTTCGCAAGTTGTTTTTTGATCCATTCTTTATTGATTTCTAGGATATTCGGAAGATTTTTTTGGTTAAAGCGTATGGGTACTACCAGTTCTAAACCATGTTTAACAGACGCTTTGAATTTTATATGTTTAGTGCGAGGGCATTTTTTTAACGTGTAAGTTGGCGGCCAATCATATTCACCGCCAACGTCGACATCTGACATAAGTTACCCTGGAATAACAGAGGTACGTTGATGTATGTTAAGTGCTTTTTCGTGCGTCAAACGCAGTAGTAGAGGAACAGAGATTAATAAAACAATTCCACCGACTATGGACGTCCATCCTAAAATCATAAACGTGTGACTGAAGCTAGGGTTCGTTATGATAGGATCTATACTTTGACTGGTTCCTAATGCCATTTTAGAAAAGTAATCTGACATGGTAGCAGCAACACCCGTAATCATGAGCCATGTGCCCATCATCAATCCTTGTAAGCGTACAGGCGCAAGTTGTCCTATCATTGCGTAGCCTATGGGGGAAATAAATAGTTCACCAGCACTTTGTAATATATAGCTGACCAGTATCCAATTAAAGTTTGAATAACCTTGTGCATCGGCAAAATGAATGCCTATAGGTAATATAGCAAATCCTATGCCTATCATGATTAATGCAAAAGAAAACTGTAAAGGTATGGTGAGGCGAATGCCGCGTGCGCGTAGAGAAGAAAATAACACGCTCAGTAAAGGCCCGCCTATGATAATGACTATGGTATTAATATTTTGTACCCATTGAGGTGCAATAATAAAACCAAGAAAATGCCTATCAACATTTCTATCGATAAAGAGTGTAAGCCCCATGGGCGCGAGTTGGTATAAGGTCCAAAATATGAGAGAGGTAAACGCGAGTATGATGTAAGCCCACATCTTATTTCTTGCTTCTTGTTGGCGTTGGTTCATGGCTAGCACGGCAATGACTATAGCCATCGTAATACCAACAGCCATGATTAATGCGTTACTAAAGAGAGCGTGTTCGAGCAACCATCTTAACGCCAACACTAAGGCTACTATCATTACCATGCCTTTTAATCGTGTGGCTAATCGTTTTGCTTTGGGTACTTCAATAAAGCTAGTATTGATATCGCTGAGTATTTTCCATTTCCAGCCTGTAATCAGAAGTGCAATAAGATTTCCTAGACTGCTTAAAAGAAATAATTCTCTGTAACCGCTTGTAAGTTGAAAGTAACCGCTGATAGAAAAGCCCACGAAGAAACCCACATTCATGCCGCTGTAATTCCATAAGAAAGCAGCTTCGCGTCGATTATCATTCGGTTGAAAACGTTGTGTGAGCATGCAGTTAATGCAAGTCACGTTTAATCCGCTACCCGTTAAAAAGAATGCTAAGCCCCAGTATAAAAACAGCGGGGTAGGGTTAGAGATTAATACACACCCTATCATAGAACACAGCATGCCTATGGAGAATAGGCTGCGATAACTAAGATAACGGCCGCCTGTGTATCCGCCTAATAAATGCAATGTATAGTTAAAAGCAACAAAGGTAGCAGTGATGCTGGTGGAGACTGAGTCACTTAAATGCAGCCAGCTTGTTGTATATAAAACAAGAGTAGAATAAAGAACACTAAAGCTTAAAGTGGAAAACATTTGTATAAAAAAAAGGGCGCCGGCGCCGCTGGGCATTACATCGGTGTATTTCTGATAGAATGTTTTTTTTATAGCTTGTGTTTCATTCATGTGTTTCTGCTCCTAATTTTAAAGCTTCTGCTGTCAGCTGTTGAGCTTCAAACTCTAGTTTTTTAAATGCTGAAGCAACCCTGTCAGTGTGTTGTTGTTTTAATATATTTTCAAATTCTAATATAGTATTTTTTAAACGTATAACACCGCAATAACTACAAGCCCCTTTTAATTTATGGAGTTGCAGTTTTAGCTCTATAAGATTATGCGTCATTACATGGCTCTGTATTGCAGTAACAGATGCAGGCAGTCCTTTGATTAATAGAGATAATAATTCGCGAGCGAGTTCGTGTTTGTTTCCTGCAAGTGTGAGAGCAATTTTGCTATCGATTATAGGAGTAGTTTGTTGGCTCAAATTGTTGTCCATAAATTGTGCGCTCATCAAGACTAAAAGGCGCAAACAATAAATGTGTACTATATTGGCGACGTTGTAAAGTATTAAGCGCGGGGTTTGCCGCATACATTCCCGGACACACTGCGTTTTGTCAGGGCTACAAAAAAATAATATTAAATATTTGTGAGATTATGTTGTTGTAGCGTGGACAAAGGCGTGCAGCGCCGTGTCCGCGAAGTTTGCCTCATATCTTCCCGGACTCACTAGCCCGTTGGACAGACAGAATTCCATTTAGATGCTGCAGTTCTTTAAGTAATTTAGAGAGTTCAGTGGTTGCGCTGAGTTGGATAGTGAGGGTAATAGTAAGAACATTGCTGCGGCTGGTGTTGGAATTAAAATTGGTGAGTATGATTTTTGAATTAGCTAATAAGGTCGTTATTTCTTTTAACAAGGTTTCGCGATTGTGAGCTCGTATGATGATATCGACATAGTAATATCCTGTATGTTGGTCATCCCAATGTACATCAATCAGTCTATTGCTATCTTGTGTTGCGATGATATTACTGCACTTTGCCTTATGAATAGAAACACCACGGCCTTGGGTGATGAAGCCAACGATTAAGTCTCCTGGGATAGGTTTGCAGCATTTAGCTATACGCGTCAGCAAAGAATCCATTCCGGCAACAGTCGTACCTGTTTTATTGATGTTGATTTTTTTATTGAGCTGTATGGAAGGGGCAGCCTTTACAGACACATGTTCTTTATCCAAAGCATGTGCTATTTGTGTCACTCGCACGTGTCCATGACCTATGGCGGCTAAAAAGGTGTTATCGGTTTTATAATTAAATTGCGTCATTAATTTTTGTATGTTTATTTTATTGCGAGGAAACTCACGCTCTAAAATGCGTCGTCCATTTTCTATATGTTGGCTTTGATCTTGTTGTCTAAACCAATGCGCCACCTTAGCGCGAGCGCGTGCACTTGTTAAATAGCCTGATTCAACTTTTAACCAGTCTCGACTGGGTGTGCCGTTAGGATTAATTAAAATTTCGATTTGATCCCCTGTTTTTAAGGGGTATGTTAAAGGGACTATGTGCCCATTAATTTTTGCACCGCGACAGTGATTGCCCACCTCGCTATGAATTTGATAGGCGCAATCTAAGGGTGTAGCTCCATACTCTAAATCAAGAATTTCACCGGTGGGCGTGAAAACGTAAACTCTATCTGAAAGTATTTGATCGTAGGACCGATCTGTCATATCTGCATCATTAGCGACTTCTTTATGCCAGTCTATTAATTGCCGTAAGAAAGAAATTTTATTTTTATAATCTTCAGGGGCAGCGCTTTCTTTGTAAACCCAATGTGCAGCCACCCCGCGTTCTGCTTCTTCATGCATGGCTGTTGTTCGAATTTGAATTTCTAAATTTTTTCCATCTGGCCCTATGACAGCGGTATGAATAGAGCGATATCCATTTGCTTTGGGTGTTGCAATATAGTCATCAAATTCTTCGGGAACATGTTCCCATAAACTATGTACTATACTGAGTGCTTCATAACAATTTTCTACGGAAGGCACGAGTATTCTAACCGCACTGGCATCATAAATATTTTTGTAATCTACATTTTTTCTTTGCATTTTTGAGTAAATGCTATAAATATGTTTAGCTCTTCCACTGATGTCAGCAGGAATATTTCTTGAATGAAATTGTTCTTTTAGCTCATGAATAATTGTTGTAATACGTTCTTCACGATCTGCTCTACGTTCGGCTAAAAAGTTGGAAATTTTTTTATAAGTTTCAGGATCAGTGTAACGAAAAGCGATATCTTCCAATTCCCATTTTAATTGTCCTATGCCTAAACGATTTGCAAGAGGTGCATAAATATCAAGTGTTTCTTGCGCAATACGTTTGCGCTCAATCTCATTAATATTTTTGATACCGCGTAAGATACACGTTCGCTCTGCTAATTTAATGAGAACTACGCGTATATCAGCAGCTAACGCAAGAAAAAGTTTTCTGAGTCTATCGATTTGTATGGGTTCTTGTGCTTTATCTTTTGATTTTTGTAAGCCCTGCATGGCTTCCATTTGCTGAACGCCGCGAATTAATTTAGTGACGTCATTGCCTAGTTGTTCTGTTATCTTTTCTAATGGAAGCGCTGTGTGGTGTATGCTGCTTATCATAATGGCTGCACTAATGGCTTGTTGATCCATTTGCAGATCTAACATGATTTCAGCAATTTCTAATCCTTGTTCTATGCAGGGTTGACCGTAAAAGGTTGTTAAACCTTTGCTGGTTGTTTCTGCTAATTGACAGGTTTTAGTGATTAACTCTACGGAGTTCAAATGAGAGGATGATTTGATTTTATTTAGCCATGACTCTATGTCGACGCTGCCGTCTTCACGATAAATAAACCTTTTCTTCAATGAAACCATACAGTTACCTAATTGAATAGAATGCTTATCTTTTAAGTATAGTTCATTTTTACGTAGATATCGAAGTGGGTTAGCGGTAGGTTGGTTGAGTGCTTTTTACGAAATCCAATAGAAATGAGACGGGAGAACAAGGTTTTCTTTTTTTAAAACCCCCACCAATCTATAGATGAGTGTAGGTTGGGTTGCTTTACAAACCCAACATAATGTTACGTTGGGT
>JARLJN010000155.1 GCA_031291255.1 Gammaproteobacteria bacterium | reverse complement strand
ATTTTTCCGAACAGGCCAAACGCCTGAAAATGCCCATTGCAAGTGATGAAATGATTCAGGATGTTACGATGCAATTTCAAAAGTAAAATAACCAGGGCTGTCCCATATAAAGTTTTTTGCTTGAACTAAGGTAATTAATGTGGCACGGAGCAGCTCCCTTCTCCCTTTTTTAAGGGAGAAGGGTTGGGGATGAGGGTTTCTTATCGGGTGGCACAAATTCGAGTAAATTTAAGATACATCAAATTCAAAATAGTTACAGAATAACTTGATAAAATAATGTGGTTGCATAAAATATCATTTTTAATCATAGGGATAGTTAGTCACATGTACAATGAGGTATCAGAATCATTTGAATCGTATTTTGGCGGATTAAAAGACCAGCGCATTGAGAGGCATAAATTGTATTCTTTAACGGAAATTCTATTTGTAGTGCTCTGTGGGACGATATGTGGTGCTGAGAGCTGGAGAGATTATGTTCTATTTGGTAAGGAAAAGCTTGATTTTTTACGTCTCCATTTTCCTTTTGAAAATGGAATCCCTTCAAAAAACACATTATCAAGGGTGTTCTATGCCTTGGATCCCGAAGCATTTAAGCAATGTTTCATTGAATGGGTAAAGTCTTTACAGAGCCTTTTAAATGATGTCGTTGCGATTGATGGGAAAACGCTTTGTAATAGCATTAATATGCAAGATAATATCCCGGCAATTCATATGGTAAGCGCATTTGCAACTCATGCAAGATTGATATTGGCGCAACAGAAGGTAGATGACAAATCGAATGAAATTACAGCAATACCTAAATTATTAGATTTATTGGACCTAATAGGACAGGCTGTCACAATAGATGCAATCGGTACACAGAAGGCTATTGCAAAAAAAATCCGGGAAAAGGAGGCTGATTATGTGTTGGCACTTAAAGGCAATCAAGGAACATTAAATGATGATGTGCGATTATTTTTAGAAAGGGAATTTCAAAAAAGCGCGTCAACAGCGATTGAAGATAGGTATGAAGAGGTGGACAAAGGCCACGGTCGTATTGAAGTGCGAAAGTGTATTGTGAGCAGTCAGATTGATTGGTTGCAACAAAAACAGGACTGGATAGGCCTTAAAACTGTAGCAATGATAGAAGAAACACGAGAAGTTGGTGATAAAATTAGCATTGAGCGTCGTTTTTTTATAAGCAGCTTACCTGCGGATGCTAAACGAATTGCTGCTGCAGTAAGAGCTCATTGGTTAATTGAGAATGCATTGCACTGGACGCTTGATGTTGTTTTTAATGAAGATAGTTCACGAATTAGAAAAGATCATGCTGGTGAAAACATGGCAATTGTTAGGCATATTGTCGTTAATATGCTGAGTAATGCGAAAAAATTGTTTAAAAACATAGGACTAAAAGCATTACGAAAAAAAGCAAGCTGGGGTAACGAAACCCTTGGTCAAATATTGAAACAGAATTTTTAAAAAATGATGCAAGAACGAGCTAGGAGCTTAAGAAAAAACAGGACAGATGCAGAAAATCGCATGTGGTATTATTTAAGAAATAGAAGATTAGGTGGATTTAAATTTGTACGTGAATATGTTATTGGGAACTATATTGCTGATTTTGTGTGTCGAGAGAAAAAATTAATTATTGAAGTGGATGGAGGTCAACATATGACCGCTGCTGCATATGATCAACAACGAACTAAGGATTTAGAGGCTGTAGGCTATAAGGTAGTACGTGTTTGGAATAATGAAGTATTTAATAATATCCAGGGTGTCATGGAATACATCCTAAGTCTACTCGAAACTGTGCCACCCGATAAGAAACCCTCATCCCCAACCCTTCTCCCTTAAAAAAGGGAGAAGGGAGCTGCTCCGTGCCACATTCATTACCTGCGTTCAAGCAAAAAACTATTTATATGGGACAGCCCTGGAGGAACGGTAAATGCGCGTGGTAAGCCGCTCACATTTTGGCTATACTACCATGCTGATAGCAGGGGTTACCATATGATTAAAATTGAACT
>JARLJN010000154.1 GCA_031291255.1 Gammaproteobacteria bacterium | reverse complement strand
CGTAACGTTATGTTGGGTTTCGTAAAAAGCACTCAACCCAACCTACAAGTACTCATCAGCTTTTTCTATACGTTAGAAATGTATGTTATAGAAGATGTGTGCATACCCTAGCCCATTAACTTATAACTAACTGACTCTGCGGCATTAAAAGATGTCGCGGTCTCACCCCTGCGATGCCTAGCGCTATAAAATAAACGATAACAGCAGAAACAAGCATGCCGGCCAAATGCATAGCCCGCCACCCAGCATCTTGAGTAATCCAAACTTGTATATCAGCAGTGCCTACCCATAACCAAATACCTAACACAACGTTCGCAAATAGCAGTCTAAATCCGAAATTCTTCCAGCCGTCTCTAGGCTGATAAATTTTTTGTTTCTGTAAAAAATAATATAAAAACCCTGTATTTAATACAGCAGCTAACGAAGTCGCGAGTGCTATACCTGCATGTTTTAAAGGCCATATTAAAATAAGATTAAACACCATATTAGCAATCATCGCTAAAATCCCTATACGCACTGGCGTGCCCATATCTTGTTTTGCATAAAATCCTGCTGCTAACACTTTAATCAACATAAACGGAACAATCCCCACTGCAAAAGCAGTCAGACTCTTGCTAGCCATAATAACGGACTGCCCATTGAAGTGGCCGTATTGCAATAAAGTACTTAATAATGGCCCTGACATTAATGCAAAAACAACAGCAGCAGGAAACCCAACTAACATCACACAACGCAAAGCCCAATCTAAGGTTAAAGAAAACTCTTCAACTGACTGGCTAGCATGATGACGTGAAAGATGGGGCAAAATAACCGTAGAAATTGCCACACCAAATACGCCCAGTGGAAATTCCATTAATCTATCTGAAAAATACAACCAGGACACACTGCCTATCATTAAGAAAGAAGCAAATAAGGTATCTAACAAAAGATTTACTTGTCCAACTGATACACCAAATAAAGCCGGCACCATTAACTTTAAAACGCGAGTCACGCCCGCATCACGAAAATTGATGATGGGTCGCGGCAGCAAGCCTAAGTTCTTTAAAAAAGGCCACTGGAAGAACAACTGCACCACCCCAGCAATCAATACGCCCCAAGCAAGTGCAACTATGGGTATTTGTAAGTGCGGCGCTAGGAACAAAGCACAGGCTATCATAGAGATATTTAAAAAAACGGGCGTAAAAGCTGCAACCCAAAACCGACTATACGTATTTAAAATAGCACCGGCAAAAGCCGTCAGGGAAATCAGCATGAGATAAGGAAAGGTAATACGCAGCATCATGACTGCTAAATCATAACGAGGGCCATCGACTTCAAAACCAGGCGCAAAAATGCGAATAATAACAGGGGCTAATAGAATTCCAAAAAAAGTGACTATCAGTAAAACTGCGCCTAATGTCCCAGCCATCGCGTTAATAAAAGCTTGAATTTCAGCGGGGGATTTTTGCTTTTGATATTCTGATAACACGGGTACAAAGGCCTGAGAAAAAGACCCCTCAGCAAATAATCTACGCATAAAATTGGGGATACGAAATGCGACTAAAAAAGCATCTGACAGTACGCCCGCCCCAAAAAGATGGGCAGTGACCATATCTCGAATAAAGCCAAAAACACGAGAAATCATGGTCATACTAACTACTGTCGAAGTCGATTTAAATAAACTTTTACTCATGAGAGATATACGCGGAAAATTAAAAGTATCACATACTAACATATTGTAATGATGTTGGCTCTAGTCCTTAACCCATTTGCCCTTTTTTTCACATGTAGTAAACTAAGTCCCCAAATTTAGCCACTGGTAACGACCATGCCCCAACCTCATGAAATCTTAGTCGATGTGATAGCTTTAAGTAAAAAATATTGTAAACAACCCATAAAAGCTAAGCTTAGATTTGCCACGGCTCACAATTTTATGGGTACGCCTATTAGTGGCTATGATATCAAAGAAAATCGATCTGTCTGTTTATTGTCAAGAAAAGCGGCGGAAGATTTATGTCGGGCACAAAACCTTTTTAACCAACAAGGTTGGGGCTTATATTTATATGATGCTTACCGTCCAAAACCTGCTGTAGAGCATTTCTGGAATTGGTCACAAGATAGTAAAGTGCCTACCGCAATTGAGCTTGAACGCAAAAATAAACATTATCCTTTGATACCAAAAGAAGAATTTTTTGAACGTAAATACATAGCAAAAAACTCCACGCATTGCTACGGCAATACGTTAGACACAGAAATTATTGATTTACAAACGCAAAGACCCTTGTTTATGGGTGCTCGCATTAGTTATATGGGAGACATTTCACATAGCATTGCCACTAAAGAAATTATAAAAAATGAATGGCAAAAATTAAAAGAACAAAATGTTTTTGATGATATTAAAAAACAATTTAAGCGCGCAACAAATGAAATTTGGCAAGATGAAAAAGAAGAAGACTATTTAGAGCTTGCATTGAAGAATAGAAAAATACTTGCTGACGTCATGCAGCAATTTAACTTCACACCTTATCCTTATGAATGGTGGCACTATAGTCATAAAGATAAAGAATCACAAGAACCCATGGATATGGCTATCACACAAGATGCACAAGGTTTAGGTGTAAAACATGATTTAAATCTCTCTTATCAACGCATACGATTTCGTAACAAAGAGCATATCAGTTTTGAATATCATCCTCTCATGCCTAAAAATAAAGAGAAAAAAATTAATTTAACCGCATTGCAATTATATGGCATGTATAGAAATACAATTTATGATTCTTATAAACAAAAAGCTGATTTGGCTCAAGATATTAAAGTGTATAAAAAACAATATACAGAACCTGAAAATTCTTCATTTGCATCATCATCACTCTATCAAAATTCTCTCTATCATTATTCAGTAATGGCTGCTCTGAATGCAATGTCTACATGGAAGTCTCCTGTAGAAAAAATGCAATCTTACATTGCTTATCAAGAAAAGGATGGCAAACAAAATCAAGTGGGCTTAGTGCAATTTACGGAAATGGAAGTACATGGCAAACCTGTGGTTTATATTGCACAAGCAGGTGTAGCTAATCGTGGACTAGGCATTGGTAAGGGTCTGATGGAATGTGTTCTTTCGCATTACCCGGCTGGCACTGAATTTTATATCTGTACGCGAGTATTTAACACGGATGCAAAGGTTCTTTACAATCAAGCATTAGGTTTCTCCCCCCTGCCACAAGAGGAAGTAGCTTTATTTGGCTTGGATGCTCGCTATTGCGGTTTTAAACATACTATAACGCAAACAGAAATTGATAAAATTAGAAACAAAGTTAGTCACACTGCTTCAGAAGACGTAACCAGGGCCAGTCAAAATAGCTTTAACATACGATGAAGCCTTTATTGACATCCCAACCATAAGCAGGCATATTAGCACCCTTTATTGGATTCGAAACCGCGCGGATTCAGCATTTTTACCTGTTTTCTCAGATAAAACCTGTACTTCGTGGGTGAAACACTAACATAAGATTTTGGAGGAATACCTTGGCTAATACTGCACAAGCGAAAAAACGTGCTCGTCAAGCTGAACAACACAGACAACACAATGCGAGCTTACGCTCCATGGTGCGCACCTACATGAAAAAAGTTTACACCGCTTTAACAGATGGTGATAAAAAACTGGCTGAAGAATCCTATAAAACAGCTGTTCCTATCATAGATCGTATGGCTAGTAAGGGCTTGGTTCATAAGAATAAAGCAGCTCGTCATAAGAGCCGTTTAAGCGCACAAATCAAAGCTCTGTCTGACGCTGGCTCTGTTGAAAAAGTGAAAACAACAAAAGCACCTAAAGCTACTAAGGCATCAAAAGCGACTAAAGCTAAAGTTGTTAAAGCCGCTAAAGCTGCTAAAACCACCAAAGCGACTAAAGCGACAAAAACATCAAAAGCTTAGTACACTTTAAAAATACCTTCGAAATATTGCAAGGTGGATTAGATGCGCAAGCATCCTAATCTACCTCACGCTTTTTATATCTCTTATATATCCCCATCTGAAAACAAAGGCGCGTCATCTATCTCTTTTTTCATTAATTCTAACTGTGCCATTGCAGCACGCATCAATTCTTCTGTTCCTTGATGACTCAGACCAGAAATAGTAAATACTTTACCCTTCCATTTTAAGCGCTTAACAATATCCTTACACAAAGCTTGTGCTTCGTCTTCTGGTAATAGATCAACTTTATTCAGAATTAACCAACGCTCTTTGGCTAATAGCTCAGGACTATATTTTTTTAGCTCATTCGTGATTGCTTTAAACTGCTCGACAGGATCACTTTCGTCTGGTGGTAAAATATCCAACATGTGAAACAGCAATAAAGTGCGAGAAATATGCTTTAAAAACTGTATCCCTAGACCTGCGCCTTCTGCCGCGCCCTCTATCAATCCTGGTATATCCGCGATAACAAAACTTTGATGCTGCCCTACTCTCACCACGCCTAAATTAGGGTGTAAGGTCGTAAATGGATAATCCGCTACTTTAGGTCTAGCTGCAGACACAGCTTGAATCAACGTTGATTTGCCCGCATTAGGCATACCGACTAAACCTACATCAGCCAATACTTTTAATTCTAAACGTAAATTACGTCGTTCCCCTGGCGTGCCAGGAATAGTACGCGTAGGCGAACGATTCACACTACTCTTGAAGCGTGCATTACCTACGCCATGACGACCGCCTTGAGCGACCAGAGCCACTTGATCATGGGCTGTTAAATCAGCAATGACTTCTTCGGTATCCTCATCGAAAACCATAGTACCGACAGGAACACGTAAATATAAATCTCCACCTGCTTTACCTGAACAATCACGGCCTCGACCCTTCTCGCCATTGACTGCTTTGTGAAATTTAGTAAATCGATAATCCACTAAGGTATTAACACCTTCATCTGCGCGCAGAAACACACTGCCGCCATCACCGCCGTTTCCGCCATCAGGGCCGCCGTTGGGCATAAATTTTAAACGTAAGAAACTGCAACAGCCATTACCGCCATTACCCGCCTCTACTTTTATTCTTGCTTCATCAATAAATTTCATTTTTTTCTCATAAGAAACGAAAAAGCCCCGTCATGCGAGGCTTTAAAATACAAAGTTGTGAACTTAAGGTTTACGCTACAGCTTCTGCTTCTGCTTCAGTAGGAACAATACTTACGCAACGCTTGCTTTTAGGACCTTTAACACCGAATAAAACTGCGCCTGTTTTTAAAGCATATAATGTGTGATCTTTACCTATGCCTACATTACGGCCTGGGTGAAATTGTGTGCCACGTTGGCGAATGATAATGGTGCCAGCATTGATAACTTGACCGCCATAACGTTTAACACCTAAATATTTAGGGTTTGAATCGCGCCCGTTACGCGTACTACCACCGGCTTTTTTATGTGCCATTTCGAATTCCTCTACCTAAAAAACTTGCTTACTTATAGCATAATGAAAATCATGCTGTTATCAATTCGTCTAATTAACCCGCTAAAATCTGGGTAATTTTAACTTCAGTATAGTACTGTCTATGGCCCATAGATTTCTTATGATGCTTACGACGTCTGAATTTAACGATACGAATTTTATCACGACGACCATGACTTACAACAGAAGCAAGCACTTTGCTGCCTGTTAGGTAAGGTTTGCCAACTTGAATGTTATCGCCATTTGCTATCATCAAAACTTGTTCAAAATTGATATCAGCGCCTTCATCAGCAACCAATTTTTCCAGTTTTAAAGTTTGACCCTCAATTACACGGTACTGCTTACCACCGCTTAAAATAACTGCGTACATATTTTATAACTCCGATCAGCTGTTTTTCTATGTTCTTATTAAAGGAGAGGCATTATAGTGATTCTTTGCTATCTGTGCAAGAACTGAAGCCATATTTTCTCTATAAGCGCTTGACAGGGAACCAGCCGGCCTAATAGCATTCATTTCATTAAAGATAATAATTTCTGAAGGGAAATGCGCGCACATGCCATTGGATTCAATTCGCTCCCTAGTGCTTGCCGATTTGGAAGCGACTAACACATTTCTGACGACTGAACTTCAATCGCCAATTCCTATTATTAATCAACTCATTGAGTATGTATTAGCCGCCGGCGGCAAACGTATACGGCCTTTGCTAGTCCTATTAAGTGCACGAACCGCTAATCACCATGGCGCAGAAGCTATCACATTGGCATCGGCCATTGAACTGATACATACCGCTACTTTACTGCACGATGACGTAGTCGATAATTCTTCTTTACGACGCGGCAACGCCACAGCCCATACTATTTGGGGAAATGAAGCCAGTGTATTAGTAGGCGATTTTATCTACTCGCGCGCCTTTCAGCTCATAGTGAAATTGCAAAACCTAACCGTGATGAATATTTTTGCAGACGCGACTAACTTAATCGCTGAGGGCGAAGTGCTGCAGTTAGTGAATTGTCATGATCCCGACACCACTGAAGAAGCCTATTTTGCGGTTATTCAACGTAAAACCGGCAAATTATTTGAAGTCGGTGCACAATTAGGTCCAGCCTTAGCGCAAAGCTCTGCTGAGCAGCTCAACTTCATGCAAACCTACGGAATGCATTTAGGAATTGCTTATCAATTAATAGATGATGCCCTAGATTACAATGCTTCAGTCGAAGAAATGGGAAAAAATGTGGGCAATGATTTAGCAGAAGGAAAGCCTACTCTTCCTTTAATTTATGCCATGAGAAAGGGCACTCCCACAGAAGTGGCGTTAATTCGCAAATCCATAGAAACAGGAACGAGTGAACAGCTAGACTCTATTTTAGAGATTATTGAATCCACTGGGGCAATTCATTACACTGCTCAGGCAGCAAAAATTCATGCAGGCAAAGCTAACTCGGCACTTATCCAGATGCCGAACTCACCTTACCGTAAGGCTCTACATGATTTAGCCGAGTTTGTCGTAGAACGCAGTTACTAAGAAATCGGGGTGTAGCTCAGCCTGGTAGAGCACTGCCTTCGGGAGGCAGGGGTCGCAGGTTCAACTCCTGTCACCCCGATCAAATTTCTCTTTTTGGTAATGTAGCCAGTTGAGCATACATACCCAACCCACTCTACTAAAGACATGGGTAACCCTGTAGGATCAAAGATTACCCAATACATCCGTACAAAGCTTAGCCCCCTATATCTATGTAGCTATTAGATATAGTCCTAAATGCAGGCTGGCCATCCTTTAAAACACTGGTAACTACAGCAGAACTATATAAACCTGAATCGGAGTATTTATACATTACAGACGGTGCTGTACTTAAGTAAGCATCACCATTAGGCTCAACATCTAAGACATCTTCAACTTTCGCACAATCATACCCTAGGTTAGGTTTAGCACATACATGAGTGGTAACTGTATAACGATGTAGGTTATGGTCACTATTTTTAATAAACACAAAAGAGAAACCTCTAATCTGAATGGCCTCATTAACATTACCTCCATTAGGATAAGAGACATTTGAAGCAGTTACTTCAGATTGAACTGAAGATTGACTTGCTATTAGCTTCATAAAATTATCAGATGGTTTTATGTTTTTAAAACTTGCGCTAAAATTAGCTGGCACTGTTTCTTTATGACTAATCAATTTGCCACCCGTAATTTCTAATGCACTTGCGGTGTTAGCAGATAATGAAGTAACTAAAGCTAATAAAAATATTTTTTTCATAAAACTTCCTTGAGTAATTTACTAAAATAGACATTCATACATTAAATACAATAAAATTCATTGTCAATAAAGGAATCGTGAACAAATCTCGTCTTTCTTATGCTGATTATTGTGGAATTAAGTTATTTTTATTTCTATTGATTTAAAGATCTTGAGCGCACGAATAATCTATTCAAGACAGAATAATGGATCACCGCAGTATTTATAGCTATTTTCCCTTTGACAAAAATCCACAAACCAATCCCACCATTTTTTCTTTGTCTTTTGGATTGCTTTCTGCAATCTACAATGTAATTGCCGTTAATGCTGGCGGAGATATTTTTGTAATATCTAGAATCTTTGCTCCACGCAAGAACCAAATAAAAGCATAAGCGCCACTGCGTTTATTGCCATCTACAAACGGATGATTTTTAACAATGAAATAAAGCAAGTTTGCGGCTTTTGCTTCAATGGTAGGATAACTCTTCACCACCAAATGATTGCATTACATTTCCAATGATCCCAGCAATGCTATCTTTATTTCTTTCCACACCAAATATCTCTGTCGCATCACCTCTTGATATTAATTCTTTTTTTAATTCCGCTAATGCAGTCGTTAATTTTTCTGAAGTTAGTTTTATTTTTTTCTTTGTAACGCCATCTACTGAGAGTTGATCCCTATCATATGCATCCAATGAAAACCACGTATCCGCAAATAACTTAATGAGTTCTAAAATACTTTCATTATCAACTTTAATTCCAGAGGGTAATAAACTTTTAACATCATCTACTGCTTTTAAAAATTCATCGTAATTTTTTTTAATTCGATGGCGGTTGATTGTGTATCCTTTTGTTATATGATTTTTCAGCGTTTGAGTTGCCCATTGTCTAAATGCGACCGCTTGGCTTGAGTTTGTTCTATACCCTACAGCTAAAATAATATCTAAGTTGTATATTTGAATCTGATATCTCTTTCCATCCTCGGCAGTACGTTCCATTTTGGAACATACTGATTTTTCGATCAATTCTTTATCTTTCAATATGTTACGTATATGCTTTGTGATAGCTGGGCGCTTAACATTAAATATATTTGCAATATCTTCTTGGGTAGCCCAAATTGTATCGGAATGAATATCCTGATTAAGCTGGATAGCTCCCGTTTTAGCTTGGTAAACGATAGCTTGCTTGGTTTTTTTCATAATTACTCCTGAAATATTTTAATCCATTATTTTGTTAGAGGAGGGAGTAGCGTTCATTTTAACTGACAATTACGCAAAAGAAGAGTTGTTTTGAAGCAGAACTTTTGGAGTGCAACTGGAGTGCATGACTAGTGTATTATGGCGTATAAGAATAAACAAGGGTAAATCGAAAATGAATTAACTTAGCTTGTTTTGTAGAGTTTTTTGTTTATAGTTGTATACAATGAGTTACTGCAATACATTATCAAAACGCCTTCGGGAGGCAGGGGTCGCAGGTTCAACCCCTGTCACCCCGATCAATAACATCGAGTGATTATCAAAAAAATTTCAGGGCGCATTCTGGCTCCAAAAGCCATAACTTATATGGAATATAAATTTCAATAAGTGTACTATTTGCTTCACAAAGAAATCACGTAGTCAGCAATTCTCGATTCCTCCCGTGCTGATATGTTTGCGTAATTTTTGTCGAGGGATACTTACAATAAACTCTATTGGAGTATCCGCTATGAGAGCGACATCAGCAGCTAGTGCCATAAATAATTCCACACTTACACTCAATCTTGATGACTACCCTGGTGGCGTAGCCATATGGGGAGCCTTGCCTGCTATTCTCGATACGACTACACAAAAATTTGATCGCGGCGTTCATGTGCATGCTCGCTTAACACACGTCAGTAAAAAATGCATAGATGCAACCTATGAATCGGTCAACGTTGTTTGGCGAAATCAACAGTTCTTAATAGATGAAGCAACTGCAGTTCACTTCTCTCTGGCCTCAATCTTTCATCACAAAATCATTTCACTGACTTGCGAACAGTGCAGTCAGTCAATCTTATCTTCGCAATTGTTTTCATTAATACCGCACCACGAACATATCTGTAATCACTGTGGGCATATCAATTTTACAAATAAAGCATGCGTGACAAATCCTGTTATTGAATTAAAAAAAAATCTGAGTGATAACACGATAAAACGAAAAGCGATGCTACCAGATAGAAGTCTCAATATTGAAATGAATCAATATCCCGGAGGTTTGCAAATCTGGGGATCCAATCCATCCATAGTCTGGACCGCTAGTCGTGCTGAAGAGAGTGCTATTCATGTGCACGCTTATGCAAATCATGAAAGACGAGTGATAGACAATACCTATAGTGTAGTATGTCTTGATGGAGAATACCTGGATATAGAAATGATCAGGATGTGGCAGATTCAAAAAATGATTCCGGAAGTTATGTCCAATGTATCAGTTGTATTCTGTCCATGCTGCAACACCGCTCAATTTGATAAAGGTATTTATGCAGTTATCCCACAAACATCTAGAAAGTGTCAGCAATGCGCAATTTCATTTTCGCATGAATCTAGAGTTAGCAATCCCATTATAAATATTCTTAATAAATTTAATCATGGTGATACACATGAGTGAAAACAACATAATAAAAATTGGCGCAATCATTTTTAATGAATTAGGTGAACTGATGGCTGTGCATAAAAAAGGGAAACCCGAACACGAACTCATTGTTCCTGGTGGAAGAATGGAAAAAGGAGAAAATGACGAACAAACATTGCGTAGAGAGTTATATGAAGAATTAAATGCAACCGTACAATTTTTTGAATTTTATGGTCAATTTGAAGATAAAGCTATTTATGAAAATAAATGGTTAATCATGCGTACTTATATGGTTTCGCTTCACAATCCTCCACAACCCTCAAATGAAATAGATCAAATTGTATGGCTGAATCATAATTATAAAAATAGTGGTTATCAATTTGCGTCTATACTAGGAAAACAACTATTACCTAGACTATTTTCACAAGCAATTAAGAACTAGCCATGCCTGATCTTATTCGCGGTCTCTACCACCCGTGTTAAACGATCTTTGGCAACCACGGTGACAAATTCCGAAAATACCATAGAAATAAAAAATGATAATGAAGGACAAGCATCTTCTTCCAAGAAAATGAAATTTGCTTCAACTTCATGATAGAACCTACTGAGATACAGTAAGAAACTCAATTTCTTACTTGATCGCTCAGGACAGACCATGCACAATCTATATCATTAGATGTAATCAGGCAGAGATGTTTAATATGGAAATTCAAACTCAGGTTCTTATTGTGGGTGCAGGCCCTACAGGATTAGTCGCAGCACTTGCACTCACAAAGATTGGCGTCAGTGTTCGCATCATAGATCAAAATGAGAATGCAGGTACAGCATCAAGAGCCATTATTATTCACGCTCATACACTAGAACATTATCTTCAACTGGGTATTTCACAACAAATCATAAACGCTGGTATAAAAGTTGAAACAGCCACCGTCATCACAGAAGACCACACCATCATTAATGCTAATATAGGTGATTTTGGAAAAGGATTAAGTCCATTTCCCTTTTTACTTACCTTACCTCAAGATGATCATGAAAAACTACTTATTGCAGAATTAGCATCAAAAAACATTTTTGTTGAACGCAACACTGAATTTCTTTCTGCTACACAAAATGAAAATTCCGTAACAGCCATTTTACGTAAAGGCCCTCACACTGAATATGTAGAAACACATTTTTTATGTGGTTGTGATGGCGCTCACAGCGCTGTACGAAAAGCATTAAACTTAGATTTTAAAGGTGGCTCATACAGTCAAATTTTTTATGTAGCTGATGTGGGAAAACCCAGTGACTATACACAGACTGGTTTCACCATGGCTATCAGTGCTACAGATTTCACATTAGTCTTCCCAGTGAGAAGCTCAAACACCCTAAGACTAATAGGCATAGTTCCATCTGAATATCATGATAAACAAATTTCATTTAACGATGTAAACGAATCCGTTATTAAAAACACAAAATTAAAAATTGATAACGTTAATTGGTTTTCTAGCTATCATGTACACCATAGAGTTGCTGAAAAGTTTTCTCAAGGCAACATGTTTCTGTTAGGCGACGCAGCACATATACACAGCCCTGCAGGCGGCCAAGGTATGAATACAGGCATAGGCGATGCCATGAATCTTGCTTGGAAATTAGCGAATGTGTTAAATAATAACGCTACGAAAAACTTACTCATTACCTATGAGTCTGAACGCAGACCCTTTGCCAATAAACTCGTTGCAACAACAGATAGAGCCTTTACATTAATGACGGATACTACATGGATAGGAAATCTTTGGCGCAAATATATTTTTCCAAATCTGATAAAATTCGTTTTTAGTTACACTTATTTTTCAAAATTATTTTTTAAATTTATTTCTCAGATTGAAATCAATTACAGAAAAAGTGAATTAAGCTCAGGAAGTGTAGCAAAATTAAAAGGTGGCGATAGACTGCCTTGGACAGGAAATAATTATGAGCCACTCACGAGTTTAAAATGGCATGTGCAAGTTTATGGAAAACCAAAACTGCAATTAACACCTACACTGAATGAATGCAGCATTTCTCTCTATGAATTTCCATGGACTGAACAGCATGAACAAAATGGTTTTAAAAGAAACTCAGCTTATCTTATACGCCCAGATGGATATATTTCTGTGATAGATGAAAATGGCAAAGGTGAACCTATCAAAGAGATGTTAATTGATATTTTATCGCTAAACATGGGACAACCTGCATGAGCTCTTCACATACTCTTTTCAAAACATCACAAACCTACTCGTTTTATATTTTTATAGACACATCTTCACCTCCATCAACTGGTATGAATTTGCGGCCATTAAATACAAAAAACATACTGACTGACTGCAGCCAATTATTAAAGCCCTATTCTTTCACTCGTCATGCAAATACACGAATTGAAATTGGCGGCGGCGGCATTCATATTCAAATTAAGGGAGCACACAAAGAACTCATTAGTGCGCTCGCAAAAATACTTAAAACAGAAAAACTGCAAGAAATCTTTGGATTCCCTGGTCGAAGTGCACAAACTGAATTAGATTTACAACAAGCAACTGACATGTTGAATTCTATAGAAATCACAGTGTCAAAATTTATCCAACCGCGACCATAAGGTCATATCGCTACATCTTGCTATTCATACTAAACGTTATTAAAATCGCGCCTTTATCTGGCGATTACATTGTATGGACACTCGCAAAATCGATTTCACATCTGCTTTTTACACTATTCCTCCGCAAGTCATCACTTTAGGTTTTGATGGACCTAGCTCAGCAGAAGATATGATCAACTTCTTCAACAGCCCTCAAGGTGAAACATACAGAGAAAACATTCATAATTTATTCATACAATTAAGAGGATGGATACGCGACAATTTTCGTGATCAACTTGCGCCAGAACAACCTCTCATACCTTATAATGAAGAAGAACAGTTAGACTACCCCGTTCTTGAAGACAATAGATTAGCTCAAATAGTAAATCACTTTGAAAAACGCTTTCATGATGCGCCTGGTGATGTTGATTCTCGTGCCGCCAAATTCGGCCTTTTCACTAAGGGTATTGCTGCATTACAAAAGATTATGGCCATACTCGAGCCAGATACTGAAATAATGCAAGAACGTGCTGCAGCAAATAAAGAAAGGCATTTAGCGCTAATGCAGGAACTGATAGAGACTATAGATGTTTGTTCATCAGGTGCCGAGAAAAAAATACTTGATATCGCTGGCGTCATTACAGAAGATCTAGATGAATATCTCTACTCTATACGTATGCAATTAGCCAATCAATTAGCTAAAGAAACTTTTTTAAAAAATTCCTACATACAACGTTCATATTATGGGAATGAAATACACCATATCAATTATTTATTAGACCTTGCATCTGAAGTTATCAGATTGCGTTTATCACTGGACCCTTTAGCTGGAATGTCTGAGGATAACAGACTACTCGATACCATAGAAAGCTTAACCCCTGCATTGATAGAAAAATTTGTTGATAGTTTTAATTTTGATTACGTAATGAATCAGTTATTAATTAGGACGGGTTTTCATAACCTTTATGAGGGGCTTAATTATAGTAACTCAGCAAAAAAATTATTACATTTAGCTAGAGGATTAGAGTTTATTGGCATAGATAAACGGCTAGATAAAAAACTGCAAAATGATACGAGTATTTTTTTTCATTATGATGTACATGAAACGCTCAAGAAAGATTTAGACCTTGATGAAGAAATTGCAGAACTCACTACACTTAAAAATATTTTGATTTCTAAAGTTGATATGGAAATTCAAGTACGTATTTCCATCTTGAAAAGATTAGAAGTAAAAAACATCTTGGTTTTAAATTACTCTAAAATTGAGAGTCATGATTACACCCTTTATAAATTGGAAAATGCAAATTTATTGTATTCCTTTATCATTCTAAAAGAAAATAATAAACGCATACCGTTTATCATTTACCTCCGTAATCTTATAGAAACAGACCAATGTAAACTATTTTCTCAGATAAGTTTATCAGACGAGCACATGTCAGATTTTATATCTTATTTAGAAAACAAGGACATCTCAATTTTAAAAGAAATGTTATGCCAAATAGATGTCAATAACCTTAACATTCCTAATCTCATAAAACAGATATCAACTAATAATCTTAGCTTAACTACCATCATAAAACTTTTAGCAAGCTACTCTGACACAGATAGGCATCAATTTTTTTCACAAAGACAAAACATATATGAGATCTATTTGAAACATAAAAACGTTGCAGCTGTCGATTATATGATGCGCTTTATGCCATTCTCATATTTTTCTGAATTTATAAATAGCATAGACAGCACAGACATAAGCTTTATAATGGAACACATAGACAATGCATCACTCAATAAGTTAATTAAAAATGCAAAACCTGGTAAGATTGATTTAATTCGTGTATTACCTACTATCATCCCTCAAATAAACAAATTAGACGACGATTCTAAAGACAGAATTTCAAATGCAATTTTAATGATGCATAATGAAAATTCATGCTTATCTAAAATTCCATTCCAACAATGGCAGCCTTGGTTAGAGCGCGCCTCTCATAAACAGATCTTTTTTAAAAAGATAAAAAAAATTAATCAACTTGAGACTAACTCACTCACATTATTGATTAATAATTTTTTAATGCAAAACTTTGCTTACCAGCATGGCCTGAATGTAAATTATTACACGTTCACAACAGATGATTTCGAGTACTTGTATGACACAGCTAGAAAAGTATCCATACATCCTGAATTCTTATTAGATTTACTCTGTAAAGAATGGTCAGATGACTTTGAGTTGTATGATATAGCCCTGGAAACAATCAAAGCATTTTTAAATAACATGGGTCCAAATTTACTATCAAATGATGCAGCCAACAATGTAGTCTACATGCTCGCTCATACTAAGCTCAGTGAAGATGAATTATTTGATCTGTCTAAAATAAAATTCAATTCGGAACTCACTTATCTTGATATATGGATGAAAAGTACAAAAGAAAATTTTTTTCTCTTAGTTAAAAGATTTTCAAAACAAACTTACGATGCACTATTTCGCAAGAATCCCAAATTATTTTCAGATTACAGTGATGAATTTTATTTTTACATCAAGCATCGTATAGTCAATCTATATGAAAATCATCCTCATTCACTCACCAAATTTATGACCAGGCTCGCTAATTCCATAGGTGATCAAATCATAATAAATGTCATTAAAGAACTTTTAAATGATGATGACCTATCCACATTTAGGATAGACCTATTCAAAGCCTTACCTCAAAATCCAGTCAGACTTAAATTTTATTTAACTTATCTCATAAATTATGGTACACCCTATTCATCTCTGAACGAGTTGCTGACTGAATGTGCAGGAAAGAATTTTAAATTAGATTTAATTCCTGCGGTCAATATTATTGATATCAAGCTCACGCCTGAGCTTGTAGAAAAATGCAATCCTTTTAGTATATTGTTGCTTTATTTTGGCCAACGACAGGTGGCCGATAATGACTTAATAAACCAGATAAAACCTATAGCCACTGATAGTAATATGCTAGATGTATGGGAGCACTTGAATAACAAGTATGACTTCGATATGAAAGTCGTATTAAGAACAATGAGACTTAACCCACAAATCATCACCTTCATTTTAGCATTACGAAATAAGCATAACATCACTCTGTTGAAAAAGTTACTCGAAAAATCGACTAACACTACGCTGCTATCTCAACTCTTCAAATCTATACAGCCTAATGATCTTATTTCATTTTTATGCACAGAAATAATTGTTGATAACAAACCAAAGACTCTCTGCGCTCACCTCATTTCCTTATTTGATTTATCTCCATTTTCGATCACACTAAAAGGCTGTGAAAAATTATCCGAGTTAATTGATTCTATATTAGAATCCCCTAAACATCTTAATTCTACAGATATAGCCTATATAAACTCCATAGACAACTTAATCTTGACTGATGGATCAGATGCTCAAATTATAAAATATTTCTCACTTCGATTGGCTAGTAAAGCACTCCAGCCTTCTACGCTATCTATAGCGAAACAAGCTTGCAACTACGATAACCATCTAAAATTAAAACCTCTCTTGCATCAAGCTCTGATAAATTGCACACATGAGATGACCGAGGTCATTGCTGATCCCAAACATTATGATCTCACTGCTTTATTTATCTTATCGAAAAATATCACTTTAAAAGATGTAAATCACATAGACTTGCTTAACCATGCTAGCAAGATATTTTTTATTAATCCTGTAAAAATAGACTCTGACTCTTATCATGCACTGCTTAATGAGTATAGAAAATTACTCGCAGATTCATCTTATAATACAAATCCAAATAAAAAATTATTAGTTCCTAATTATATTAAATTATTATTTTTATCACTAGATAATAACATTTCCTGTAGTTATAACGAAAAAATAGTCGCAGAACTACTGAGTATCTATTCAAGTCAATTTATCTTTCGTGATAGTGAAGAATATAATTTACGTGCGGCAAGATTTATATTTGGTAATCTCTATAAATTTAATCCCGGTACAGTCAAATTTCATTTGCAATTAAATGCATTCATGTATCTATCTCATAGCGATGGCATCTCTGAATCAAAGAAATATCTTTGCGAATTACTGCATATAAGCTCTGGTTCTGATAACTATTCACTTGAATGTGCTTTTGATAAAAAAATTCAAGAGTTAAAATTTATAATCAAACTTCATCAGTTTTTCGATCTAGTTAAAGAGTATCAGCAAAAAAGTTATTGGTGCAACAAATCAAAATTCACGTCCCTCTTAATTGAACTAACCCCTATTGTTATTTCTGAATACACTCAAAAAGAGTTATGCAGGGAGTTTTTAACAGAGCACAGCTCAAATGAATTTATTCGTTATCAGCCTTTGCTTGACGCATATTATGCTCTTAAGCATCAAATGGATGAGATGAATCATATGGATCCCGGATTGAGCTTGCGAAAATCCGGGAATAAAAAACTCTCGACAATATAAAAGGAAAAACATAAATGGTTTACTATCGAAGAAATTATCAAAAAGGCGGCTGCTATTTTTTCACTGTCACTTTACGTAATCGTCAATCTTCTTTATTAACGCAACACATTGACTTATTACGATTAGCCATGCGCAATGTTCAGCAAAAAAATTTTTATGCCATCAAAGCCATAGTCATATTACCAGATCATATACTTGCAATATGACAACTACCCGAAACTGATAATAATTATTCTATGCGCTGGCGAAAAATTAAAAGTGAGTTCACGCAACTGCTCAAATTTAACGGTGTCAAAATTCAAAAAAATTCAAGAGGTGAACACAACCTTTGGCAACCCAGATTCTGGGAACATACCATTCGTAATAACCATGATTATGAAAATCACATAAATTATATTCATTTCAATCCTGTGAAACATGGTCTGGTTAATCGCGCAAGTGAGTGGCCTTACTCATCTTTTCACCGGTATGTAAAAAACAAATTATTAACGCCGGATTGGGGTTGGAATGGTAGTACTGATAATCACAATTATGGCGAATAAATCAGATTTCTTTGAATACCTTCCCGGATTTTCGCTGCACTCAATCCGGGCTACACAACAATAAAGTTTCGCCCTATTTAATGCACAATATGATCCCTGGATTTTCGCTGCATTCAATCCGGTCTACATAATCATAAAAAAATTGTAGCCCGGATTGAATGCAGCGAAAATCCGGGAACCTTATTTAATATCAACTCTAATAAGCAAATCAAAACTAATAAATTTTTTAAGGTTAGCAGCAGCATGTGTTGCCACTTCATTCACATCTATATACTTACAAAGTGCTGCGCAAATTTCACCGAAATTATTTCCGTTTATCATCATCTCTAACATATAACTTTCATCTACTGTCAAAGCACAGAATTGCACTTCATATTGAGAACGCCAAACAATACAAGTGCTGATATTTCTTTGAGACTCTAATGAAAAATCTTCTTCCTGGTAAGACAACCACACAGGAATAGTATTCCAATGACATGCCATTCTACGTAATGATGGATGCACTGCGAATGTAAGCTCACTCCAACGCTGCGCTGGAATTAATGCTATATCTTCAATAGTCATGGTCACACTATCTGCTGCATCAAAACTTTCTGTTAACAACCATTCAAACTCAGCCATCTCAATTAAATACTCTGGCAATGAATTTTCACCCATAAATTCTGATAATTTTTTCCCGTACCAACGTATAGAACGAAAATGAGAAGGATATTTAACAATAAAATTTCGTGTAAACTGATTAAATTCGTCACGACCTAACATTTGAGTAAGCACTTTAAAATCTTGCTGCAGTGCTTCTTGCAAGCGCAAATAATACGCTTGATGATAAATAGATAATCTATTTTCGACTATTTCATTTTCTATAACTGATTTTTTTTCTAATAAAAAATCTTGAAAATTAATTTGTAACTGTCTTAAATCAAGCAACGGATTTCTCCTTCAACATTTTATCTGAAATACTGCGTGCATGATTCAATTCATTAATCAATTCATTTAAATCGGGTATATTCGCATCGCGTTCTATCATAGTAGATACCGCACCAAATCGTTTTATTGCTTCTGCATACAAATCCCACACGGGTTGTATAACAGGGCTATCATGTGTATCAATAATATAATCGCCTTGATTAGAATGCCCTGCTAGATGAATTTGTTGAACTCGGTTTCTATCAATGCCATCTAAGTATTGATACGGATTTAACTTATGATTATAGGAACTCACATAAATATTATTTACATCCAATAAAATTAAACAATCCGCACGTTTTGCTATCTCTGAAAGAAATTCCCATTCAGTCATTTCCGATTGTTTATAAGCAACATAACTTGAAACATTTTCTATTAAAATCTGACGACCTAAAAATTCTTGCACTTGATTTATCTGTGCAACCACATGATTTATAGCTTCATGCGTATAGGGCAGCGGTAATAAATCATGTAGATTAATTCCGTTAACACCTGTCCAACATAAATGATCTGAAATCCATGCGGGTTCTATACGACTTGCCAATGCTTTAACTTGCTTAAGATGATCCCAATCTAAAGCATCTGTGCTGCCCAGCGACAGAGAAACACCGTGCATCACCAGAGGATAGCGGTCTCGAATTTTATCCAGATAATAAAGGGGCTTGCCACCTGGCACTAAATAATTTTCGGTAATGATTTCAAGCCAATCCAATGGCGGGCATTCTTCTAAAATAGCGTTATAATGCTCTGCTCTTAACCCTAAACCAAAACCCAGTGTATCTACCATAATCTGCCTTATTCTAATACTGATACTTGATAGTTGAGTATACTTTAATTAATAATAGATTTGTTCAACAAAATCTTAACTAAGGACTTTAGCAATGAACACGAAAAAAATGATAGGCATGACGTTGGCAACCGCAGCTGCTGCAGCATTTATGATCACCCCTATTACCTCCACAGCCGCTCAAGGAGCGAAGAAATTTCCTTGCTATGGTGTAAACGGATGTAAAGGTAAAAACGGCTGTAGCAGCGACATGAACGGCTGTGCGGGCAAAAATGCTTGCAAAAGTGCGGCTGACGGCAGCAAAGCCACCAGCGTGACCATGATGACTAAAAAAGCCTGCAAAAAAGCCGGTGGTTCATTGACGGAGTAGATAGATGTAGCCCGGATTGAGCATTGCGAAAAGCCGGGGATTGGTCATCTACCAGGCGATCTCACATTAACCATTTTGTCATCCATCTCATGACTTAACTCTGATAATTTTTGTTCTTCAGCAGGCTGATTTACCGGTATAACCACATCCAATTTTTCTTCATGATTCAAATCATGACTCTCACCCGGAGTAATATTTAATAATTGGTGAATGTGCACCGAAGGATTTGCATTAAGCGAGCTTAAATGCATCACAACAGCAGAATTCAATGCACCTTTGATTCGGTTTATATAACTCACCGGTATAGTGCCCAACGAAATACCCCATGCGACAAAAGAAGTCAGTGCAGGAGCGAGTATACGGATGACGACTCCTGACGAAAATCCACCTGAAAGTACTGTAAAAAGAGTACTCGTTACTGCAGTAATCCAAAAAGTATATTTCGCCCGCGTGATAAGTGCGTTTAAAATACTGCTATCTACTACGGGAAAAATACGAGCAGCTTCAGTTAATAACTTAACTTTCAATTCTTCAGTGCTTAAGCCTGGATGACTTTTTTGAAAAGCCAAAAGCGTCTTATTAATCATCCTAGGACCGCGATCATGAAAGATTTTTTTCATTTTATTTTCTATGAATCTATCAATTACCCCTATCATAACGCACCCTTACTCAAAAAAATTATTCCGATTGTCATGCAATTTAACATGTATTGTGCACTTATTAAACCATTTCTATTGGTAACTATATAAATTATTAACTGTTTAATTATGTTTAATTATAAAATAGAAAGAATACCTATGACGATACATGGACTAAGGAATAGACCATGCGCGAAACTTTAGCATTAATGTTATTTTTAATTGTTGTTTTAGTTGGATGCTTCACAATATCATCATGGTCAACAGGAGCGTATTTTGAAAGGAGGTACTATGAATACCTCCAGAACTATAATCTTACAAGTAACATTAAAGTCAATATTTTAAGTTACAAAAGGGGCTGGTTTTCATCCGAAGCCGTTCTAAACGCAGAAATCATTCATCCCCAAAAAATTCAATTACTGACACTGCTAGGAATTAACCCTGCAGCTATACCTCGTAAATATACTATCAATCAACACATCAAGCATGGCCCTATTGTTTATAGACCAGACCAATCTTATCTGTTTGTGATGGGGTTAGCCGCAATAGATTATGAAATTGTTTTGTCAGACGAAATTAAAAAAATATTTCACATTTACAACCCACAAAACACTTATTTTGTTTTCGGAGAAAATATTATTAATTTTGGCGGAAGTTATTATACTTCATTTCAGTGCGACCAACTGAATGCCAGCACTCTCAACATAGAACGTAAAGTGCAATTTGACCAATTATCAGGAAATTTTTGGACCCGGCCTTATCCAATAGCGCCGCGCATTACTGGGGAAATTAATGCTGAAAATGTATCCTTTGTGAATGATGGCAATGCAGTGAGCGCCCCTCATATACTCATTCACTTTAGTCAACAGCATGTGGGTGACAACTTTTATTTTGATATCTCAGCTAAGCGCAATTAAAATCCACCGATTTACCCATAACAATCACTGACAATTTTTGATAAAATCATCTGTCAAATTTACCCCTATTATCTGGAGAATTTTATATGTACGCGCAAGAAATTGAAATTAAGAAATCAGAAGCGTTTGAAACTATACGAGATATTTTACTAGATCTGCCTGAAAATCCAGCAGATGAAACAGAAAAAACAGATCATATACTCGATTTACTTGAGCAAATTCTCGCACGCATTATTGCAAGCAGCTGCTTGGAACCTAAGCACGTCAAAGAAATGTGTGCCCAGTCTACTAAAAACATAGAAACCATGGCACTGGAATTTCTAGAAGAAGAACTCAATGAAGAGAATGATGATTGATCTTCACGCTTGAATCCAGGACGCCTAGATGAACAACCATACTAAAGCTTCTTTTGTGGTGATTGGTGCCGGCCCAGCGGCATTATGTGCTCTCGCAAAATTATTAGAAATAGGCATCCACGCAAATGAAATCACGTGGATAGATCCTGAATTTAAAGTTGGCGATTTCGGATCTAAGCTCAGTGTGGGCAGCAGCGTTCCTGGAAACACCAGCGTGGCAAGTTATCAACGCGTCAATAAAGCGATTTATAAAATTCTTGTCGTACATCCACCTTTATTTGAAATTGATAACTTAGCACCTGATGTAATATGCTCTTTGAAAATTGCTGCTGAACCTATGCAGTACATTACACATGAATTACGTAAACGAATTATTTCAATCGAAGGTTATGTCACTCAGATTCAAACTGTTGCTTCAGAATTTAAAATTGAAATAAAATTATCTAACAATACTTTTCATCACATCAGTTCCAAACGAGTCATCATTGCAACTGGGTCTCATCCTAGAAGTATCACTTTAGCTAAACAGCACAAATCAATAAAATTAATCGATCCCAACATTACATTTATTGAATCAGAACTTAAAAAATTTTTAGCAGAACAACAAAACGCACATACCATAGCCGTAATAGGTTCATCACACTCGGCAGCACTTGCCGCTATGCATTTGTTACAAGCAGGTGTGACAGTTCATCAATTCATGAATAAAGATTATAAATACGCAGCGCCTTGTATATCACCTGAAGGTATTCCATATACTATGTATGATAATACTGGGTTAAAAGGTGAAGTGGCAAAATTTACAAAAAAGTTAATTTCTGATCTTCAAGAAAATAAAAGTATTTATCAGCATAAAATCAAATACCATATGGGGAAAAATACAGAAGACGTTTTTCATTTATTAGAAAATAATCTACATGTATGCAGTCACGCGGTCGCAGCAATAGGATATGAAATAACAGACTCTCTCTCTATTAATAATAATCCTATTACAGATATGACTTATAACAAATTAACATTGGAATTTGACATTCCCATGTTGTATGGCATAGGCATTGCATTTCCTCAAGAATTAAAAGCTATTTCTGGAGAAGTTGAATCTGCTGTGGGATATGGAAAATTTTGGACTAGTGTAAATGATAAAAATATTTTAGACGCTTGGAAAAAAAATTATAAAAAGCAGGATAAGGGTAATCACTAAACGATATGCTAAACTTAATGAAGTATAATAAAACTTCTGATTAACATTAGGAATATACTTATGCGTAACATACTGACTATTTCAATTCTGCTATTCACTCTATTATTTCAATGCACTATTTCACTTGCAGCAAACACACATAAATCCGTCGTGATTAATATGTATGACAGTTATTTTGAGCCAAAAAATATTACTATTCATACCGGAGAAAAAATAATCTGGATCAACAAAGGTAAAAAAGACCATACAGTCACTAGCGATAATGGTGATTTTAATTCGGGGCACATACATCCAGGAGCTAGCGTAAGTTATACATTTACTAAACCAGGTACTTATGATTATTCATGCACTATGCATTCATTTTTGATGTTTGGAATGAAAGGAAAAATAACTGTCAAATAAAAAAATATAAATTTTTTAGCATCCAGGTCACTTTAAAATGAGAAAAACTTTTAAATTCGATTCTAAATTTACAAGCATCAATAGGAAAAATAATGACTAAACTATATAAAGAAATCACTGCTGGTATTTCATCTTCCTTAGCAAAAATGCGAAAAGAAATTCCTGATGTAATGAATGCATTCAGCGCATTATCACAAAATGCTACCAAAGAAGGTATACTCGATAAAAAAACAAAAGAACTCATTGCATTAGCAATAGGTGTTTCAACTCGATGTGATGGCTGCATAGGGTTTCATGCGCACACATTAGTGAAGTTAGGCACTACAAGACAAGAATTGCTAGAAATGTTAAGCATGGCTATTTATATGGGTGGCGGACCATCATTAATGTATGCAGCAGATGCACTAAGAGCATTTGAAGAATTCAGCGAACAAAAATAACAGCAGCATGCTTGGATTTTTTGACTGGTGGATTACGGCCCTGACGGGAACTAATCCACCCTGAGAAATCAATATCCGCCCTCATCCATAATGCCTTGTTTTTTCATAGTGTCACGCAGCGCTTTTAAACCACTCATCTGGATTTGACGCACTCTTTCTCGCGTTAACCCTATCGCCTTGCCAACTTCTTCCAATGTTTGTTTGTCATATCCACCTAATCCAAATCGGCGGCATATCACCTCATGTTGTTTGTCATTGAGAGTATGCAAGCAGTCTTCTAAATATCGTGACATGGTTTCATCAAGAAAAATATCGGCAGGATCCACTCTGTGTTTATCTGGAATGGCTTCTACTAACGCTCTTCCACCACCTTCTTCATTTCCCATCACAGAATCCAATGAAACTATATGCTCATTCAATTCCATCATTTGCTGGATATCAGCGACAGGTTTATGCACTACGTCTGCAATATCTTGATAACTAGGCTCTTGACCCTGTGTTTTCATTAATTCACGGGCAGCAGATAAATACGTATTTAACTCTCTCAGAACATGTATAGGTAATCGTATGGTGCGAGTTTGATTCATGATAGCCCGTTCTATGGTCTGCCTAATCCACCAGGTTGCATAAGTGGAAAAACGAAAACCACGCTCAGGATCAAATTTTTCTACGGCTCGTAACAGACCTAAGTTTCCTTCCTCAATCAGGTCAAGAAATTCTAAACCGCGATTATAATAATGACGTGCAATTCTCACGACCAAGCGTAAATTACTTTCTATCATTTTAACACGCGCAGCTTTATCACCTTTCTGCACTAGACGTGCATAATAAACTTCTTCTTCTGCGCTGAGTAATGGAGAATAACCAATCTCTCCTAGATAAGCTTGTGTGGGGTCAGATGATTTTTTCGCAATAATAGCGACATCATCAGTGGTATCAGCAATCACGTCATCAGTGATTTCATTTATGATTTGAGGCTCTACGATTTCTTCCGCATGTAACTCTTTTGTTTCATCAAAATCAATTGATTCATCCTGAACCTTCAAGTCGACTGAGGCTTTGGTTTTTTTAGTCGCTTTAGGTTTGCTATTCCTTGGCATAGATGAACCTCTTTTTCGAGCTTGTAAAAAGAAGGAATCAAGAACCTACTCTGTAAGCATTCAATTACTTGTGTTTGTAGCGTGGACAAAGGCGCTTGCGCCGTGTCCGCGGGACTTGCCTCATCCATTCCCGGACTCGCTACGCTTAGTCCGGGCTACAAAAACGCAATATCGAATATGACCTAACCTTAATTATACCGCCGCTTGCTCAAATAAACCAAAGGATTCACCGGCTGTCCCTCTTTCCTTAGTTCAAAATGTAACATTACCCGCCTTGCCCCAGAGTTACCCATTTCAGCAATGGGTTGCCCCATTTTCACCCAATCTCCTTCTTTTACATAGACTTTCCCTGCATGAGCATATGCTGTTAAATAATCAGAATTATGCTTTATGATGATTAAATTACCATAACTACGCAGCCCCGATCCCGAATACACTATTTTACCTTTGGCAGCTGAATAAATGGGATCGCCCATTTTTCCTCCAATGTTAATGCCTTTATTCGCCTCGGAAAAATAGCCTATGAGAGTTCCTCGTGCCGGCCACTGCCAGTAATGGATAGCCTGGTAAGGCTCAAAATCTGTCATTTGGGCCATCTCTACAGGCTTAACGATCTTATAAACAGGGGAAGAACTGCGAGCTTGAGCGATTGAATGCAACAAAAGATCATGGCGCGACGGGCCATGCAGATAAATTAAATCCCCTACTTTTACTTTGTAGGGAGGATTTATATTATTACGTTTAGAGAGCACACGGTAATCCAAACCGTAGCGCCAGGCTATGGAATAAATGGTGTCGCCTTTTTCTACGCGATGCAAACCGCTCCTAGGAATCTTCTCATAGCCCGCACTCACAACAGGCACATGAACACGTCTAGCATCTGCACAGGCAAACAAAAGACTGGATAACAAAACAAATGCCAGCAAGTTCCTCATACGCAAACTAAACTAATTCCAACATGTCTACCCATCCGGCTAACTGATCAAATACCTTATAGTGTGTCAAATCCACATGTAACGGTGTAATTGAAACATAACCTGCGTTTACAGCATGAAAATCCGTGCCCGGACCTGCATCCTGTTCTGTACCAGGCATTCCTACCCAATAAATTTTTCTTCCACGTGGGTCTTCTGATTTAATGGTAGGCTCAGCAACATGACGCGTACCCAAGCGAGTCACTTGAAAACCACGAATCTGATCTATAGGTAAATCAGGTACGTTCACATTCAATATGGTATCAGCAGGTGGACGATCTTTTAGTAAACGCTGCACTAATGCTTTAGCGACATAAGCAGCTGTCTCGTAGTGCTGACATTTGGGACCCGCTAAAGAAACAGCAATAGCAGGAAGACCTAAAAAACGTCCTTCAGTGGCTGCAGCAACCGTACCAGAATATAAAACGTCATCACTTAAATTAGAACCTTCATTAATACCCGACACAACCATATCAGGCATTTCACTCAGCAACCCTGTTACAGCCAAATGCACACAATCTGTAGGCGTACCATTCACCGCAAAAAATCCATTCTCTGCTTTCATCACCCGCAATGGATTATCTAATGTTAAAGAGTTACTTGCACCGCTGCGATTACGATCTGGCGCCACTACAGTGATCTCAGCAATTTCTTTTAATACTTTTGCTAACATACTTAAACCTGGAGCAAGAAAGCCATCATCGTTACTGAGTAATATTCTCATGAGTTACCTATAATGAATGCTGCATTATTAATTTTTTACAATTTGATAGTACGTTTCATCTTTTTTAATCATACCTAACTCACCGCGAGCTCTTGATTCCACCGCTTCATTGTGAGTTTGTAAGTATTGTACCTGACTAATTAATTTAGCGTTACGTTGTTTTAATTTATCATTCAGTTGTAATTGTAATGCTAACTGTTTTTTAGTGCGCAGCATATCGATAATTCCACTGGATTCAAACCACAAGTGATATTGAATAAACAATAGAACTAAAATTAAAACCAATTGTAATACCCTAGTGCGATGAAATGTCATATCTTCATATCTGCAAAAGACAAAAATTGTGAGAACACTGTATCACCCGCATAATGCGCGTTGCTCCCTAACATAAGCTCTATTCTGAGCAATTGATTATATTTCGCAACACGATCAGACCGACATAATGAACCTGTTTTAATTTGGCCTGCATTCGTAGCGACAGCCAAATCTGCAATTGTCGTATCTTCCGTTTCACCTGATCTATGCGAAATGACAGTGTTATAATTCGCTTTTTTTGCCATTTCAATCGCTGCCATGGTTTCAGTTAATGTGCCTATTTGATTAGGCTTAATTAAAATGGCATTCGCAATTTTCTTATTAATACCTTCTTGTAAAATTTCAGTGTTAGTGACAAACAAATCATCGCCGACTAACTGAACTTTTTTACCTAGACGTTCAGTTAATAATTTCCAGCCTAACCAATCATTCTCTGCCATGCCGTCTTCAATACTAATAATAGGATATTGCTCAACTAATTTAGCGAGGTAATCAACAAACTCTTCAGATGTAAACATTTTATTTTCAGCTGCTAAATGGTATTTACCATCATGATAGAATTCAGTACTTGCTACATCCAAACCTAAAAAAATATCTTTTCCAACTTGAAAGCCTGCTAAGTGTATCGCTTTTAAAATACAACCTAATGCATCTTCATTACTTGCTAAATTGGGTGCAAAGCCGCCTTCATCCCCTACGTTAGTATTGAGGCCTTCTTCTTTTAAGACTTTTTTTAAGCTGTGAAACACTTCAACGCCATAACGCAACGCTTCTTTAAATGAGGGAGCACCTGCAGGGATAATCATGAATTCTTGTATATCAATATTGTTATCTGCATGCGCACCGCCATTAATCACATTCATCATGGGCACTGGCATCAGATAAGAATTTTTATTGCTTAAGTAACGAAACAAACTTAATTCTTTATCATTTGCTGCAGCTTTTGCAACAGCTAATGATACAGCTAATAAAGCATTTGCACCCAAACGTTCTTTATTTTTTGTTCCATCTAGATTAATTAAAATATTATCGATTTCAGCTTGATGACTGACTTCTTTTCCTTTGAGTGCATGAAAAATGTCTTCGTTAACAAATTTTATTGCTTTTAAAACGCCTTTGCCTCCATAACGCTTAGCATTTCCATCACGCAATTCTATTGCTTCACGTGACCCTGTTGAAGCACCGGATGGCACTGCAGCACGGCCTGTTTTTCCATTTTCTAAAATGACTTCTGCTTCTATCGTAGGATTGCCGCGAGAATCTAAAATTTCTAATGCAATAATTTCTTTTATAAGTGACATAGCATTCCTTTTATTATTCTAAATTTCTAAAATTGATTTCACAAAGGGGATAGTTAATTTGCGCTGCGCTGCAAGCGAAGCTTTGTCTAACGCTTCTAATGCAGCAAAAAGTGTAGACATGTGTCGAGGACAATGGTTTAAAATAAACTTGCCCACTTCTTCTGATAAGGTCATACCTCTGCGCTCTGCACGCATCATTAAGACGGCTAACTTTTCTTTATCGGTTAATGCTTGAAGTTGATAAACTATACCCCAAGACAAACGTGACACTACGTCAGGCATAGCAACACCCAATGACTTAGGCATCACGTTAGCCGTGACAATTAAACGGCCTCCTGCATCATGAATGCGGTTGTAAGCATGAAAAAAAGCTTCTTCCCAAGCAGGCCTGTTTGCTATCAAATGTAAATCATCCACACAGACCAGCATGAGTGATTCTAACCCTTCAAAAATTGCAGGGGAATAGTCAATCAAACTGCCTAAAGGAATATACACTGACGTTAATTTATTTCGATTAGCTTCATGGCAAACAGCTTGCAGCAAATGCGTGCAACCCTGACCGCCTGAGCCGCAAAAATAAATGACACGCTCGCCGTTGCCCTCTGCGACTTTTTTTAACTCTTGAATAAGCGGGCCATTTTTACCAGGGTAGTAATTAGCAAACGTCGCTTCATCTTTTAAACCCACACCCAGCGTTAACTGATTAATCATTTGCAGCCTATTTTTATTCGGATTTATATAACTCACTTTTACGATATTCGCGATGCAGATAACGCAAACATACCATGATAACAGCTGCTACAGGTAATGCGACTAACACACCAAAAAAGCCAAACAAACATCCTCCTGCTAAAATTGAAAAAATAACAGCAACAGGATGCAGTCCTATTTTATTTCCTACTAACTTAGGTGTTAAAAACATATTTTCAATGGCATGTATAATGATAAAAACAGACCATACTAATATAACTGAGGTAACACTTTGAAACTGTACGATAGCCGCAATAGTCGCTGATATTACGCCCACAATAAATCCTAAATATGGCACTATGCTCACTAAGCCTGAAATGATGCCTATCAGAATGCCGACTTGCAAACCTATCAGCGTAAGGCCTACCGAATACATTACACTTAACGATAACATGACAAGTAATTGGCCGCGAAAAAATGCACTTAATACTTCATCGCATTCTGACAGTATTTCCATAACTTTGGGTTCTATGTTGCGAGGCAATAAATTTCGCAAACCCTTCATGAACGACGTCCAGTCACAAAGTAAGTAAAAAGTCACAACAGGAATTAAAATTAAATTAAACGCCCATTCCAAAATGGCAAAACCCGAATGCAAAACAGTTTTTACCACCCAATCAGCAGCACTTCCTGCCTTTATCCAATTATCTGCTATAACAGATTTTAAATTAGCAACGTTGACTAATGTTTCATTAAAACCAAGGTTTTCTTCTACCCAAGGAATAATAGTATTTTGCAGCCATTCTACTACCGTAGGAATCATACTCATTAAAATCTGTATTTGCTTTTCAATGATAGGAACCAACAATAAAAGAAGTAATACAACAAAAATAAATAATAATAAAAAAACAATGCTGACACTGACTGTGCGTGACAACCCTATTTTCATCAGCTTTTTAACTAATGGATTGGTTAAATAAGCGAGCAAAATACCCACGACAAACGGTGTGAGTATGGGCGATAACAAATAAATAAATGCCCCGACAAACACAATACTAAAAATAATGAGCATCTGATTTTTTTTCATCTTAAAACCTTTTAAGGAGTCCATTTATAAAAAAGCACATCATCTTCATCATTTGTACTAGGCAGTGATACTAAGTTTTTTGCAAGACCCGTCGCTTGAACGAAAGCATCTTTAGATCCACGCAAACTTACGTCTATGGTTATTTCATCCCCAACAACACTGGTCATCTGCACCTCAGCAACCGAGGTTAAATGCTGCAGATATTTCATGAGACGCAATAAATCTGCTTGTTGTTTTACATCTCGTATTTTTAGTGTAATTTGTGACTGAACTTCATTTGCACCCGAAGCTGCATATCGTGTTGCAAGCACGTCAGCGATGTTATTCGTTGCGCCTGTCATCACTTCCGCTAATGAGTTGCCCGTAATTGTCCAGCTTTGCAGGTCATCCCCTAACACTAGCGTCCAATCACCAATATACTCAGCATTTTTTTTCACAATATGACCGAGTATCAAACCATTGCTTGCATAACGCAGTGCTGCCTGCTGTAGACTTTTCACCTTCTTTTTCACCACATCATCAACTGAGACCTGAGTTAATTCTGTGACATCCATCAAGGGCAATATAATCGCTAATCCACGCGTTCTAGCACTTTTTTTCAGTAAGGTCTGTACTTCGCTCACACTAGACCCATCAACAAGATCTGGAGGGCTGTTAGCCGTTTCAGAGACTATCCAGGCTAAAAGTAAAGGACGATTCTGGCTCCAAACCGGGGCGCCTGCATCGCTTAACATTTTATTCACTACATCAGGATCGTAATGAATGGTTAAGATATAAGAGGGATTCTTAGTGTTATTCCCCGTCGTTGCGTAATTAAATGCTTTGGCGACGGTTTCAGCATGCGTTAAAGCAGTCTGCAGGCTAGGGCTGTTTTCTAAAACTTGCTGATTCCCACTGACTTTAATAAATACCTGCTCTAAGCCTATAGGGATGGCCAGCGCCTTATCTTTGGCCGATTGCGTAGCAACAGGGACTTCTGCCTTATAAATCGAATTTACCCTCACGGCAGAAGCAAATGTAGGCGCTAATAGAAGTAATAAAGCTAAAATATAGACCGGTAAATCGCGCATCATCCACCTAAAAGTTGAGTAAAATACTTCCACTATGGTCAAAATCGCTTTCAACACACAGCCAAACCCATATTAAATCACTATAAACCCCACTTACGCTAGATTTTTAGGAGAAGATATAATATATTAATTAATACAAGCAGTTGATTGTCCACTCTTACTACGGAGGCAGCATTACTGCTGAAATACAAATGCTTATTAAATCACAACTTATTGCCGAAATCAGCCAAGAACTCTCTCACTTACCTGAGAAAGATGTAGCTCTTAGCGTCAACAGCATAATCGAACAATTAAGTGAAAAGCTCAGCAATGGCGGACGAATCGAAATTCGTGGCTTTGGCAGCTTTTCCCTGCACTACAGACCACCTCGCAAAGCACACAACCCTAAAACAGGCGAAAAGCTGGTCACACAGCCTAAATATGCCGCCCATTTTAAACCTGGCAAGGAATTAAGAGAAAATGTGAATGCCAGCCGCGGAACGCCTTTACAAAATGATGTCATGGGTGACGCAGACGACGAATAACTGATTGATTTTAAAGAAAAAGACGCTTAGGCGTCTTTTTTTATGCCCATCCCTTTTGTTTAAAAAATATTGTGCAGTTAATGCTGTCTTAATATTAGAATGGTAATATTTTGATCACGCTTAGTGATCGAGGATATAACCATGCACAATAGAACTAACGAACCTAAAGCACCTAACTATTTTAAGTTTTGCCCTAGCTTTAGCTCAGACATGAAAATAATCTTTTCAGTAACTGAAAATACAACAAAAGAACAGTTAGACACACTCTCTAAAATAAAAGTGTGTCGTGCAATTCACTTTAGTGATGCTTTTTTGAATAACCCAGATGCAAGTATCATCAAACATCTACTGGAAAATAAAGATACAAGCCTAGCTCATATAAACGTAATTTTAGTCTCCAGAGAGATGCAAAAATTAGTCATACCATTTGTTAATGGTCACAGAAAATTAGGTATTATCAGCAGCATTGGTTGTCCGCATATAGTCTCACCATCACACATGGGTATTTTTAATAGATCATCTACACCCGAGCTTGCTAAGTCACCCACTATAGAAAGAAGCGAATCGGATAAAGAAAATGATTCCTATCTTATGAACCGCTCAAACACGTAGCCTGGATTGAGCGCTGCGAAAATCCAGGGATGGGCTTCGCTTAGCCACGGCTATTTAGGCAACAGGAAGTGTCACACCTCTTTGCCCCTGGTATTTCCCCATACGATCTTTGTAAGATGTATCACACTGCTCATCGGACTCTAAAAATAAAATCTGCGCAACACCTTCATTTGCATATATCTTTGCAGGCAAAGGCGTAGTATTAGAAAATTCTAAAGTGATATGACCTTCCCATTCTGGTTCTAATGGTGTGACGTTCACAATAATTCCGCAACGTGCATAAGTTGATTTTCCTAAACAAATGACCAACACATTTCGTGGAATACGAAAATATTCTACGCTGCGAGCGAGCGCGAATGAATTAGGTGGAATAATACAAACATCAGACACCACATCAACAAAATTACTGTCTGTAAAATTTTTCGGATCCACTATAGATGAATTAATATTTGTAAATATTTTAAATTCATTTGCACAACGCACATCATATCCATAACTGGATGTGCCATGAGAAATAATTTTTTGTCCGTTATGTTCACGCACCTGATTAGATTCAAACGGTTCTATCATGCCAAACTCCGTTGACATTTTACGTATCCATTTATCAGCTTTAATCGACATACGAGTTTCCTTTTTTATTTAATCATTTTTAACAACAATATTAGGGAATTTATGCGAGTAATCTGTTGTTTGCAACGAAAGTTTTGCAGCAACACACCTCGCTAATTCACGATAAATTCTTGCATTTTGACTGTCTGGATCACTGACTACAGTCGGCGTACCGCCATCCGTTTCTTCACGGATTTTTATATCCAAAGGCAACGCAGCTAACAACTCTAAACCATATTCTTTTGCTAATGTCTCACCGCCGCCTGCTCCAAAAATATGTTCTGCATGACCGCACTGAGTACATACATGTACACTCATATTTTCTATCATACCCAACACAGGCACATTCACTTTCTTAAACATTTCACACGCTCTACGCGCATCCAACAAAGCTAAATCTTGCGGTGTCGTGACAATCAGCGCCCCGCTCACAGGAATTTTTTGAGCTAAGGTCAACTGTATATCACCCGTGCCTGGCGGCAAATCAATAATTAAATAATCCAAATCTTCCCATTGCGTATCGTTTAGCAATTGTTGTAACGCCGTACTCACCATAGGGCCGCGCCATACCATAGGCGATTTTTCAGCTATCAAATACCCTATAGACATAGATTGAATGCCGTGTCTTACAATGGGGCGTAACACTTTATCTGCGGGCCGCTCTGGCATGCCTATCACACCCAACATCAATGGCTGACTGGGCCCATAAATATCGGCATCTAATATACCTACACGCGCACCTTCTTTTGCTAATGCCAAAGCAAGATTCACAGCCGTTGTCGACTTTCCAACGCCACCTTTACCCGATGCAACTGCCAATACATTTTTTATGTTAGGCAAAGATTTAATGCCAGGCTGGCCTAGATGACCTGTTATTTTATGAGTGATATTAATTTTTATTTCTGTGTTCGTGATAGAGTTTAATAATTTTTTTAAAGCAGCGATCATTTCATCTTGCACACCCAAATTGGGATAGCCTAAGGTAATATCAATAGTCACCAAATCCGCTTGAATAGTGATATCTTTAATAGCCTTAAGCTGAATTAGATCCTTATGCAAATAGGGATCTTGATATTCAGATAATTTTTTTTCTATGTCTTGTTTAGATAAATGACTCATATAGTACTCTTTTTGCAAAGCCAACCTTTACTGAGAGCAGGGTCCTGTCGCTGCAGGTATCCCACGTGCTCGCAAGCTGCGCGCGCGGGAGCCCTCCATTCCGCGCCACCCTGGGAATTATCTGTTGCAACCCAGTACTGCCAAAAACCATTTGGGCACAAAGTATAACACGCTAAAAAAGTGTTGTTATCCATTTTCAAATAAACTGGTATATTATATACCCCTCACAAAAGTATAATAATTAAACACAGGAAAGATACCGCATGACCCAAAATAGTCGGAAAATATTAGTCACAGGCGCCCTGCCTTATGCCAACGGTCCCTTACATTTAGGCCATTTAGTGGGTTATATCCAAGCAGATATCTGGGTGCGCTTTAACAAAATGATGGGACATCAATGCACCTTTGTTTGCGGCAGTGACAGTCATGGCACTCCGATTATGATACAAGCGCAAAAGCTAGGCATCACACCTGAAGAATTAGTCAACACTATAGAAAAAGAGCATCAAGCCGACTTCAAAGGATTTTATATAGATTTCGATAATTACTACTCCACACATTCAGAAGAAAATCGTGAATTAGTTGAAACCGTTTTTCAACGTCATCTCAAAAAAAATAACATTGCAAAACGCACCATTAAACAAGCTTATGATCCTGAAAAAAATATGTTTCTTCCTGATCGTTTCATTAAAGGTGACTGCCCTAAATGTAATGCGAAAGATCAATACGGAGATAACTGTGAAGTTTGCGGAGCAACCTATGCACCTACCGAATTAAAAAATGCTTATTCCACTTTATCAGGTGCTAAACCCATAGAAAAAGAATCCGAACATTACTTTTTTAAATTACAAAATTACGAAAAAACATTACATGAATGGACACGCAAAGGCCATTTACAAGAAGAAGTGTCAAACAAACTTGATGAATGGTTTAAATCAGGTTTACAAGAATGGGATATATCACGTGATGCACCGTATTTTGGTTTTACTATTCCCGGTGAAACACAAAAATATTTTTATTGTTGGTTAGATGCACCTGTGGGTTACATGGCTAGCTTTAAAAATCTTTGCGCAAAAAACAAAGCATTAGATTTTGCAGAATACTGGGATCAAGACAGCAAAACTGAACTCTATCATTTCATAGGCAAAGATATTATTTATTTTCATGCGTTATTTTGGCCTGCTGTATTAAGCGGCGCAGATTTTCGTACGCCCACTGCTATTTTTGCAAATGGCTTTCTCACTGTAGACGGACAAAAAATGTCGAAGTCACGTGGGACATTCATTAAAGCCAAAACATTTTTAGATCACTTACCGCCAGAATATTTACGTTATTATTTTGCCGCTAAATTAAGCCACCACATTGAAGATTTAGATATTAATTTTGATGATTTCACACTACGTGTTAATTCAGATTTAGTCGGTAAATATGTCAACATAGCGAGTCGTTGCGCTAGCTTTATCAATAATTTATTTGATGGAAAATTATCTGCGACACTTGCTGAACCTAAACTGTATCAAGAATTTGTCGATGCTGGCACTAACATTGCAGAAAAATTTTCGTCGCGTGATTACAGTCAAGCCATACGACAAATCATGGCACTTGCTGATCGTGCAAATCAATATATAGATGAAAGAAAACCTTGGACGATTGCGAAAGATCCTGCACGCTTATCTGAAGTACAAGATATCTGCAGCATGGGAATTAATTTATTTAGAGCACTCAGCGTTTATTTAAAACCTGTGTTGCCAAAAACAGCTGAAAATATCGAAGATTTTTTACAAATCTCACCACTCACTTGGCAAGATATTAATACGCCATTACTTAATCACACGATAAAAAAATTCCAACCGTTATCACAACGTTTAGATAAAAAGGAAATTGATACGATGAAAGCTGCAGTGCAAAATGATTTAGACATCACAACCTCAAATGAAAAAGTAGAAGCACCATTTGATTTTGAACCTATTAAAGAAACGATTTCCATAGATGATTTTGCAAAAATAGATTTGCGTATTGCAAAAATAATTCATGCTGAACATGTGGAAGGTGCAGAAAAATTATTACGTTTAGAATTAGATTTGGGTCATGAAAAACGGCTAGTCTTTGCAGGCATTAAATCTGCTTATCAACCTGAACAACTCATAGGAAAACACACTGTGATGGTTGCAAATCTTGCTCCGCGCAAAATGCGATTTGGTGAATCACAAGGTATGGTATTAGCTGCAGGACCTGGTGGAAAAGATTTATGGATATTAACACCTGAAGACGGTGCAAAGCCTGGAATGAGAGTTAAGTAACATATCTCTTTTTTGTAGCCCGGACAAAGCGCAGCGTGTCCGGGAAATGAATAATGCAGACCTCGCGGACTCGGCGCCGCGCGCCTTAGTCCATGCTACACAAACAGATAGCCAAACACTTACTCTGTTATCACAACCCTATGATTCAACTAAAGCTTTTGATCTCATTACCACAATTACCTAAATTCTGAACTATAATTAAAGTTAGAGAACATTACTTTAAGGATAGTCTAATGAAAAGTAAGCGTAAGGTAAGTGATTCTTCATCAGAATCTGAATTTCCTCAAATAACTTTAGAGGGTTATTTTTACCAGCCTAATGCTTTTTCACTAGAGAGTGCGAATTATTTAAAGAATAAGATTCTTGAAGGTGAACTAGAAATTAATGCTCTAATCGAGAATGCTGCAGAATATTATCATAATACGAAAGATACCAATATATTATTAATACTTGAATATTTATTCTTTGAAAAAAAACCAATTACATACAAAGATTTGATAGAGTTTGTTGGCCAATGCTACGAGAGTAGCGCGGAGTCCAGTAGTAATAATTCCAATGATATCATTTTCGAGAATCTTAAAGATGATGTTGCAACCACATCTAATCTACTCTTATTCAATTACCTTTATAAATTAAGTTTGGCGGATAATAAAAAAAATTATGATTCATTTCTAAGATTTGTTATTGAACCAGATCACCATGACTATTTATCTCTTCTATTTAATAAATTAAGAGAATTGCCTACACCTTTATGGGAAGTACTCTTTAATGATGTATTCTCATTAAGTCTTAACAATGCTGATCAAATGACTTTGAACTTGCTTAAAAAAGTCAATCCAGATTTAGTGACTCACTTAAAAAGTAAACTCGATTTACGAACACAAGAGCATTGCAAACTACTTGAAAGCCTCTCCACAAAAGATGCATATGAAGTATTACTTCTCATAAGTCAATTTACTAACGGTCCTGGAAATTTAGATGAAGAAGGAGCTGGCTTAATGTGCAGCTACTTAAAAGAAAAAAAACAACCACATCATTTCTTACCTGTTATCTTATCCCCGGGGGACATGAAAAATTTTTGCATGAGTCTAAAACACTATGCAAATGCTTTCCATCAAACCCATTCACAACCTATTCGCCAAAGTTTTATTGTGACTGGCATACATTGGATTGCTGGCATGATTAAGATTACAAAAGATGGCATAGTTTCAGCCTTATTCTTAGATTCATTAGGCAGGCAAGACAGCGAATTAATGCATCATAGTGACGACAATGATAGTGAAGATGAAGAGTATTCATCTGATTTGGGGACTATGACCTATGACCAAGTAGAACAGTTTATAGAGGCCTTTGCTGATCTTGATTCTAGCAAGGTTCATATTTACGTACCTGAGATTCGCAGACAATATTCACCCGCTGGATGTTCCGTTTTTGCCTTACGAGATGTACGTAAATTAGAAAATTTTGAAAAATATTTAGGTAACGATGTTTTTGAAAGTTGCGCGGCTAAAGAAACCAAAAAAATGCCCATTAGCGTGGATTCAAAAGATAAATTTTTTCAAATTCAATTTTGCGAATTACCCTTAATATTCATGCCAACTGCGCAAACAAGATCCGCTCTAGTTGATATTCGAGCGCGACCGCCAGAAGAACAACAACAAAAAATCAATAAAAAAGGTGAGACGGCTTTAGAAGCGAGTACTAAATTTTTTACTGACTCAACAAATTTAGTGAATACTTCTAATGAGATTAAACTAAAAAAATGGGGGAAAGTTTTAGGTACTTATTTACTTCATTTTATAGACCAACACAAACGCCTGCCAAATAAAGAGATGAATGAGTTTTATTTAAAAGCCTTCAACGCACGACTTGCAAGATCTATGCAAATACCAAACACTCTACAGGCAGCAGCTGCCAGCTCTAGCAGTTCTAGCAGCTCTACACTATTCGGGTCGAATGAAGCAAAAGCAGCTGATACACCTGCCCAGACTGACACACAGCCAGATGAACAAGCTAAGAAAAAACAGCGAATATAATTGCTTGTGTGCTATAATCAATCGTTTAAAATAGCTCTGATTAATGATACTTTGCATCATGCCTAAACAACCCATTACTCCCTCACAAATCGACGCTATTCTACCCCAAACCCAATGCGGGCTGTGTGGGTATGGCGGCTGCATGCCCTATGCAGAAGCTCTTGTGAAGGACAATGCAGCTATCAATCTCTGCCCTCCTGGCGGTGTCGTCGTATTAAAACAAATCGCTCAACTTGTTGACCAAGATCCGACTCCTTACGTTCAAGAAATGGCCGAAAAAACCAAACCAAAACTCGTAGCGTCTATAAGAGAAGATGAATGTATAGGCTGCACCAAGTGCATACAGGCCTGCCCAGTCGATGCTATTTTGGGTGCTGCTAAAAGTATGCATACCGTGATTGCAATGGAATGTACGGGCTGTGAATTGTGCGTAGCACCCTGCCCCGTGGATTGCATAGATATGTTGGAATTATCATCTCATGAAACTGCAGATGAACAATTACAAAAAGCGAATATTGCGAGAACACGATTTAAGAATCGTCAACAACGTTTAGCGCAAGAGTCTCTTAAAGAAAAAGCATCTTCAAAAAAATCTGTCTCTGCATCACAAGATGCAGATGAAAAAAAAGCGTTTGTGCAAGCTGCAATTTTACGAGCGAAGATGAAAAAAGTAGACGGGGTCAGATGATCCGTTAGCAAACTGTAGGTTGGGTTGAGTGCTTTTTACGAAACCCAACGTACACGCAATCATCAGCTTTTTCTATACACTACAAATGTGTGTTAAAGGAGAATAAGGTTTTCATTTTTTTTAAATCCCCAACAACTATGCAAGACTGCTGACTTGTTGGGGATTTAAAAAAAAGAAAATCTTGTTCTCCTATTTCGCCCATGTTGGGTTTCGTAAAAAGCACTCAACCCAACCTACAACGAGAATAGAGTATCAATTCTCGCATCTCAAAGATTAAGCCTAGCTGCAGAAATGTAATAACTTAATTGGAAGACTGCCATCGCATACAAATCACTGTGATTATAGCGTTTTATCACTGAAAAATTTTTGTAAATATTCCAATATTCATTGCTGTAATAGCCGCGCAAAATCATGAGCTGACTTTTCTGATCAGTCGCATGCGCTGGTGCTAAACCCGCTTGAACTAACTCAGAATAAGTAATAGGCTTTGGATGCAACATACTAAATTCATAATGTCCGCCTATGAAGGAAACAGGAACCGCAATGGGTTGACCCATAACCCAGCCATTTTTTTTATAATAATTTGCAATACTGCCAATCACATCGCCCCAATCATGAGCAAGATCTATGTTTGCATTACCCGAAAAATTGACTGCAAAATTTCTATAACTGCTAGGCATAAATTGAGGCTGGCCTATCGCACCTGCATAAGAACCTAATACATTGCGTGGATCTAAATGTTGTTCACGCGTTAATAATAAAAATTCTTCTAATTCTTTTCTAAAAAAATTCGCGCGCGGGCTATTGCCAAAGGCTAAAGTCGCTAATGAATTAAAAACGGGTTTTTGTCCAGAGTTTTGACCATAGCGTGTTTCCATACCTATGGTTGCAACAATAATACTTGCGGGCACACCGTAAGTATCTTGTGCTTTTTGCAAGATAGCCTCATATTTATTCCAAAAATCTAGACCTTGTTGTATGCGTTTTTCTGAAACAAAAATCGTTCTGTACGTTAACCAAGATTTTTGTTCTAGAGGTGTTTTATTATTTGATGTGACATTGGGTTTTATTTTAAGGGTATCAAAAAGCTTAACTAATTCAGTTTTTTTAAACTGATGCTTTGACACCATCTCATCAATAAATATTTTTACATTGGGTAGTTCAGAAAAATTATTTGCAGCATAGGAATAAGAAAAAAATAAATTTATGAATATGAGAATAAAAAAAAATAAATATTTATTTTTTATCATGGAGTCTGTCTATGGGTCTGGCCATCGCAAAATGCACGTTGTTTTTCCAAAAAGATCCTTCCCTCCACGCGTAAGCAAAAGGGTGACCCGTTCTTGGATTCACTTTTAATGACAACGTACCTATTCCTATACCTGAAACATGTCGCGACCGCGTGTCATGACTGTGGCCCACGGGCGCTGAATCCGCTACTTGCACAACAAAACTGCCTGGATGGCGAACTGGTTTATTCATGACTACCATAATATGACCTGGCGCACTCTCTGAATTTTTTTTGCGAAAAACTAATATGTCACCGGCTTGCAATTCACCGACTCCTTCAATTTTATTCCAGTAATGGCTGTGGCCATCTGCCAACCCATTAATGAAATTATAATAATTGCGAGTATTCGGCGTATCTGAACCGCTAGAATTCACTAAAGATGAATAAGCATGCGGATTAACTCTTTCTAATAAATGATCCACAAAACTTGAACAATCTACTATATAAACCCCTTTGGAAATATCAAATTTTGTACCGCCCATTTTATAGGCACTATAATTTAAATTATCAATAGTCTTATGCACTAATTCGACTATACGCTTTTTCTTGGTAACATCTGTAGCATCAGCGGTATGTGTCACTACCTCTGTAGTCTTCTCAGTATGCGTCACTACGGCTGTTGTTTTTTTAGCATGTGTATGATGTTTGTTTGCCCATGCTTCATAGGAAAAAGAAATTGCGTTCAACACTACAAAGACTAAAATTATCACTTTAATGTTAGATCTAAAAGCAAAGTGTTTTAATTTCTGCATTGATAAAGTCCTTTTTTTGTAGCCTGTAAACATACTCATTTCGCTAATGTAATTATAATTTTCTTACCCGATGATCTGTTATTCCCGCAAACGGGACGTATTGCAATTGATTAATGAACTCTCACGTTGCGAGAGTAACAGCTTTGAGCTGTAACTGAATAATACATATACACAAACACTTACGATTGCTAAATCATAGCAGATATTTGTTACCATGTCAGTCCAGAGCTTGGCCTATTAGATTACTGTTTCCTCTCATCTTACTGGGATCTGTTCATATGATTAGCACTTAATGGCGTCCACACTGGATTAGCCCATGATCCTGTCACACTATATTGATAAGTCGATGCACTAGAAACAGCAGTACTGACTACCTTATCGACCATCCATGCTGCGGCTCCGACTATGGGACCACCGGCAAATGCTGCCACCACAGGAAGACTAGATGTCATATAGGGAGTCACACTCAACTTCATATTAAAATCTTTTGCAGCAAGTCCTATGCGCCCTGCAATAGAAACCGCCGCAATAGGGCCGTCAAATTTTAAATTATTTGTGACTGCATTACTGTTCTTAAGATCAAAATCACCTTTGATGTAATCAAAGTTATAACCCTTCTGCGCTAAGTCACTAAAATCTAAACTCAAGCGTCGAGGAATACTACTCAAACTAAATACATTTAATAAACGACCTAATCCTATCTTCGCATTACTGGACTCACTCAGATGAGTAATCACTCCCTTACCTAAATTTAAAGAAACATGACCGGATAGTCCTGTTAGGGATGGAGTATAAGGCGCATCATGCCAAGTTAAATCAAAGTTAGCCTGGCCTGTGCTTCCTTCTAAATTCTCTGAACTAAAACCCCATCGATTTAATATGTCACTCAATTTTGGCGTTGAAACATTACCTTGTAAGTGTGTTTCATAATGATCACCCGACAATATCCAATCGCCTGACGCTGACAACTTCATTAATGGATCATCAAGCGATAATTGTTTGATCGTTAAACCTTGACTAGAAGGAACAGTACTTAAAATAACATGACCAATCTCTTTACCTGCATAACGTATATCCTCAAGATCCAGTGTAAGCTCGGGCAATGTACGAGGATCTATATGCCCTTCTGATTTACCTACCTCATCACTTATATAAAAATGATCAAACTGTCCTGACACAAATTTATGCGTAAAAGGAAATGGCAATGAAATTTGCCCGCCGACTTCCTGACTTTGTAATTCAAGCTGCCAAATAGACTGAAGCAAATGAGCTTTTATAGACGCATGATTCAACTGATAACCAAAGATATTGAGTTTTTCTGCATTCAACTCAATACCACGAAAAAATTTGTAATCTGTAGCTTTTTTCGTAGAGTCTATATTTAAATTATCAAAATATTTTTGCCACGTAGTCGTATCTAAAACAGCCATATTCCCTGAAATTAAAATGCCTGGTTCTTTTTGCCAATTAGCTTCTTGTCCGCCTAATTTAATTTCTCCACTCACTAATTCAAAATCGGATTTTATTTTTTTATAACTTAATGCAGCAGAGAGTAAATTATCGTAATGCAATTTTGTTTTTAATAATGGATTAGTATTAAGAAGAATTTCTAATTTGAAATCTTGAGTGGTATCCGCCTGCTTGCCATAATTATCTGGCAAATTAATTGTTATGCCTTTTAAATCTGATTCTATCACTAATTCACTTTCAGATGAGCCTGTATGAGATGATATTAAAAGTTTTGCCGTATAGTTTGCATTACCTTGCACATACTTTTGCAGAGAAATTTGTAACAACGATTCTAAATCAGCTATGGATGTATTACTCGAAAAACTCGCCTGTATTTGTTGCGTGACAGGCACAGTTGTAATATTTAATAATATAGGTTTAGACAGTAATACACCTTTAATATTATGCGCCTCTAAACTATTTTGTGTAAATTTAAAATCACCTTCTAGCTGAGATAAAGCTATTTTCCACTCAGGCACACTCAGCATTGCTTTTGTCAATGCTGCTTCACCTAACACTTCTGTTTTTTCTGGGTTACTTAAAGGAACAACTAAGGATAACTGCAAATTCATGTCACCCGTGAGTTTTAATCCTGACAACTGCTTACCTAACGCATTACGTAATGGACTAGCTTGAATAAACCGCAGTCCTTCCGAAAAATCAGATTGAATATTTCCCTTAACGGTCAGTAATGAAGGCTGCTGTTTTCCTATATTTAATATTTCGCCTGCTACATTATTAATAGGGATATCTAAAATACTGCCTGACGCGACAACTGTCTTCATAGTATCACCATCAAAAATGAGATCACCTTGCATATCTCTTAATATAGGCCAGCCATCTGCATAATCTAAATCAACATTACGCATCTTAGTACTAATAAGAAATTTCCCCGTTTGATTTTCGAATGGAAAGTCCTTAAATTTACCTTGCACCAACACTGTTCCTGATTCACCTTTACCTGCTAAGAATGCATGTTCTACCCATTTAGAAACGCTGGCATCAAAAAGTTTTAGAGGCAAATAATTTGCAACATGTACTGCCTTATCAAGTTGAAAATTCCCAGACAAATCAATCAAAGGAGAATCGTTTTGTGTCAGTGTTAAATCACCTTTTACACTTGCATCTACATCATCATTTTTTACATGCAAAGTATTGGCATGAATCAACCAGTCATTAGTCGTATTTTTTTGAAATGTGATATCTGCAGTAAGATTATCAAATCGTAATGGTTTTAAAAAAACATTTTCGAATGTTAATGAAACTCGATTTGAATCTGAAGAAATAGTACCAGCTTTGCCATCCCACTTGAGATTACCACTAAGATTATTAATTGCAGGTAAGTTCATATTAGAGAGTAGATCAATATTCGCGAACTGCGCAGATAAGATGGTATTGCTTAAATCAAATGTATTTGCAAGAAAATTTATTTGAATGAATTTCAAAACACCTTTAGGAGAAAAATCCAATATCATTTTACGATTATCATCAGTCAGCAGTGTACTTAATAACATGATCCGACTTGCGTCAACAAGATCAACATAACCGCTATTAAGAAATTTTAATGTATAGGCGTTATTACTATCCACTTGGTAAACAACTGAAAAATTAGTCGTAGGCCAAATGTGATCTGGGAAATCTATAAATACCTGATCAGCAGCAATAGTATGAACATTACCATTGCGTTTCCAACCTACGTTTGCACTGATGCGACTGAATTCTTCAGTACGTTTTTTATCAACTGAATACAACTCCAGCCCGTAAACTTGAAACCTGCTTTGAATTTTTTGCATTTCTCCATTATCAAAATCAATCCAAATTTTACTGCTTATCAAACCATTTTTAATTTTAAAACCTGCTTTTTCTATGTCACTAAACCATTGTGTTAATGTCAACCCGCGCACATATAAATAAAGACTGGCTTTAGCTTGTTTAATATTAACAAGATCACCATTCCAAACTAATTTTACATCGACTTTTGTGGGCACTTCTTGATTTAGTGTAACTCGACCTTGAAGATCATGCTTAGACGAAGTATTCCTTAAATCCAACGCCATCAAGGTAAGTGATTTTTGTTTTTTAGTTGTTTCAATATAACGAATATTAATATCTTTTAAACCTAATCGGGGCTGCGAAAAAATCCATGCGACAATTTGATCTGTATGCAGCTCGGAACCTGTCAATGTATCTTGCAGTGGTAAGGTACCGAGTTTGTCTAAATTGAATTTTTCAAAATCACGTTGGTAAATGGAAATATCCACGCCGCTCACAACAATATTTTTAGGTATGATTTGCCAAGCCCACAAACTACGAAAAAAACTTAAATCAATTTCTAATTTTTGCAGCCCTAATTTAGCTTTATGCGTTTGCTCATCCAGGATAATTACGGAATTAATTAAAATTTCAGGCGCCAAGTGATGCCAACCCAATTGTATATGACCAATTGTGACAGGATGTTGTATGAGATTACTTGCATAGTTTTCAATTTCTTCGCGATGTTTATTTACTGTCGGTGTTAATTCACGCGTAACACTGACTAACAAAGCAAAGACTATAATGATCGATGAAGAGAGATACCATACGATTCTGAAAAATTTAAAAAACGAATTCACAAATTATAACTCCCTATAAAGCCGTGACCATTTTCCTTCTCCCGCTTACGGGAGAAGGTGCCCGCAGGGCGGATGAGGGTCAATGCCGTATCCTTTTTACTGCTTCGGTTTGCGTGTAGGTTGGGTTGAGTGCTTTTTACGAAACCCAACGTAACGTTATGTTGGGT
>JARLJN010000153.1 GCA_031291255.1 Gammaproteobacteria bacterium | reverse complement strand
TTGATACCTCTTGTGAATATCAGATCGGCAGGTTTAGCCTTTCCAATGTTATTCCGCAGTTTTAGAAATGGAGTCTCCACGTAAGTGTATAAGGGGTTCTAGGCCGGAACCCCAGAAATTTCCGAACAGTTTTTAGTTATACGAGAGCATCCAAAACCGGGGGGTCTAAGCCGCTATAGGTAACCCCTTTTCATTGTCATTTTCCATTTTTGGATACCAACGGCAAAACGATTGCCTTAACTCTTGATTTAGCGTTTTAACACGGAGCTGCAGAAGTAAATGCGCACCTTTTTGTGTCCACCTCATTTGTTGTTTTTTAACCATACGCTTAGCGACCAATTCATTGACAGTTGACTCTACAAAAGCAGTCGAGATGACATCACCAAAATGATAGCGATCACTATAATTGGGAATCAATGCACTATTGTTTCTAATGTATGTATCAAATTCCTCCAGCGCATTCATCAGCTTGGCTTCATTATTGTTTATTGCCTCGGGATCCAGATAAAAGCTGATACTTTCTATAGCAGCTAATGCACGGAATACATTTCCATGCCACAGATGCCATTTTAAGCTATCCAATTCATCAGTAATGTTTATAGTCCCATCGGTTGATAGTGTCGAAGCAAATTGCTTCATGACCGTTATCCGCATAGTGACGTGAAACCAATCAAGAATATGTTCGGCCTGAGGGCTTAAATACAGTTGCAAGTCGCGCACAGTATCACCACCATCTGAAAGAAAAGTAATCGCTTGATTCATTTGCAGGCCTTGATTATTCAGCATTTCATATAGCTTTCGTTTAGGTTTGGTATCATAGGTGGCGACAAAGCCAAATCGTTTTGTTGGCGCATTATCCTGCATACTCTTGCCAACAATCACTTCAAACCAACCTGCTTTTCGGTTATCCCCATCTCTGGCATGAACATAGCCACCATCAATACCAACTGTTAGTGGTGCTTCAGGCCGTGGTAATTTTTCCCATTCATAGGGACAGCCTTCAACAAACATCATTTGTTCATCGCCAAGCTCTTTTTCTAAACGTTGTGCTACTTGTTGCGTGCTATGATACACCGATGAAGGACTAATATCTAACGGCAATACTTCCTCTAATAGTTTAACTGTCATGCCATATGACATTAATGCCGCCCATTTGGATTCTAAATAACGCAGCTCTGGCGCTATATGCTCGACAAGGATTTCAGCCAACGGACTACAACTCTCATTAGCCTTTAGCTGGCAGCTGCACTCATGCAACCGAGGACTTCTGAGAGACAATTTGCCAAAAAGCGTTCGATAGATTAACGAATGATATCCTTTGATATTGCGTGACTTCCCACAATAAGAACAGGTGCGATGATGCGCTAAATAATCGACTATTTGGTGAGTAACCATTTTTTGCTGGATCCCTATTGCAATTTCTTTAGCTTCCTTCAAAGTCATACCCAATGTTTCCGCAGACAAATCATCTCGCACCAGCGAAATAATGTCCTCGGTGATTACATGGTTATCATCATCAATGACAACCTGGATTTTAATTTTCATCGCACGACCCCTCCCAAATTAGGTCGTAAACATCCTCACCTTTAGCATATCGAAGCAGTCTATCATTGACTGCACGCCGATTAAATCGATGTCGACTGACCCAGTATTTCAATGTTCGAAATGTATCTTGAATTTCAGTTAATTCTTCTTTTCCTTGTTGATACCGCCGTACACTTTTGATCATTTGTTCTTCAATACGCCATGGAGAATAATGATCATCCAGCGCCATAAATGCATTAGGCCCACCACAATCCTCGATAGGTGCGGCACGTGCGCCAGCGATACAACATGGATATATTTTTTTTGAATCAATGGGTAGTTGTTGTTCCAGGCGAATATCATGCTCCCAATGGTCAAAAAAATTGTATTCATAAATGAATTTTTCTTTACCCCTGAATTGAAAATCCCGCAAATACACCTGTCTGGGATTGTCACTAAAACTAATGCCACCATCATGGTAAACACCATATGGTTTACCATAAATAACAAATTGATTGAGATAGGTGTCGCTCCAGCCAAACGCTATTTGAATACAGAAGTGCAGATCAGCAATGCTATTATCACTGCGTATCAATAATCGTCGCCAAATCATTGGACTTACGCCTTTAATCCTAAGGCGAAGTTGATAAATTTGAACCTCTTCCTCTTGAGCTTTACAACGGATGTCCATTTTTAAGACCTTTCAACTGAAGTGATACGCTACCATTTTGACATGAATTCATCACACACATGCGTGTCCGTGAAATTTAGGTATATTGCTGTGGTCATCAATCTGTCATGCCCTAAGATTTTTTGTACTGCTGCAAGAGAAATATTCTTTTGTAAAGCCATGGTGGCAAAGGTATGCCTAAGAATATGAGGCGTTACTGGATGGGAGAGCTTGGCTCTATTAGCCACTTGTTTCACGATTTTTTGCGCCTGGCGGATCCCAACCGGCCACCGTTCATTAATTGCAAAATAGTGCTCCAATAATGTTTGAACCCGCTTGGACATAGGTACGACGCGTTTTTTAGACTTCTTGCCATGAGGACCACCTTTCCCTGTAATACGCAACGCCTTTTGCTGCCATTCAATATTGTGAGGAGTAAGACCGCATAATTCTGATACACGCAATCCCGTATCCAGCAATGTCCAGATGATCAATTTTTCTTGCATTGTTTCACAAGCTTGGCAAAGCGCATCAGCTTCTTCAACTTGCAGTGGTTCGCGTATATAATTGTATGTCATAAACCGCACCCACTATGAATTGAAGTTCGTTTTTGATAAAAATTAGTGCATTTCTTTCGTTATTTATAGTATAGTAGGCTACCTGCTATTGTGAGTATTAACATCAAGAAATTACTGTATTTTTAAGCGAAAAATCAGCATTGAAATAGGTGGACTAGTTTGCATATAAGTTCGCCTTATTACACAGAAGGCGAATTGTATTGCCATACTCGCAGATTTTGAGAAATTATAAAATGAGCCTTACTTTCAATAAACAAAGCATTACAGCGGATTTGGCACAAAAGCTAATTGATGCGGCTGAAAAAAAAACGGTGGAAATAGATAAACCGATGGTCATCGCAATACTTGACGAAAGTGGACATCTAAAGGCATTCCGCCGAATGGATGGATCTGCTCTCATCAGTATTGAAGTAGCTCAAAATAAGGCTTATACCGCTATAGCTAATGCTTGGGGGCATTCAACCCATGAAATATACGATCACATAAAAAAAAATCCAGCCACACTGATTGGGATACCACACATTTCAAGATATACAGTATTTGGCGGAGGATTTCCTATCAAAATTGACGAGCAAATTGTTGGAGGGATCGGAGTTAGTGGCGGCAATGTTGAACAGGATATTTCAGTCGCAAAAGCTGCTTTAGTTGTGCTGGAGTAGCAAACTTACTTCTAACTGCTTAGACCCCCCGGTTTTGGATAGTCTCG
>JARLJN010000152.1 GCA_031291255.1 Gammaproteobacteria bacterium | reverse complement strand
TTTGATATTTATTTTATGCACCAAAGAATATTTACAATAAAAACCTAGAGCTTATAATGTTCGGGGACTGTAACCTATGTCCCCGTCCAAGTGTTACCTATGTAGCCGGTCTATACATAAAAAGCACTCAACCCAACCTACGACTTCCATGCGTAACGTTTTGTTGTTGGGTTTCGTAAAAAGCACTCAACCCAACCTACGACCCGCTAGTAGTACGTAGGTTGGGTTGAGTGGTTTTTACGAAACCCAACATAGCGTTACATTTTACATACACCAAACACGCCGAAACGCAGCACGTAGATTGGATTGAGTGCTTTTTACGAAATCCAACATAGCGTTACATTTTTACATACACCAGACAAGTACGTAGGTAGGGTTGAGTGCTTTTTACGAAACCCAACATAGCATTACATTTTTACATGCACCAGACACGTCAAAACACAGGTTAAGGCTTTATACACTGTCATTTTATTCCGTTAATTCAACTCACATGCTATCCTTTGCCAACTATTGTTCGCAAAGGATAGCAACATGCAACACGTACTCGTTATTGGCGCTGGAAAAATTGGTTCCTTAATTGCATTTTTATTAGCAAACTCAAAAGATTACACAGTTTATTTAGCAGATTTACATTTAAAAAATCGTCCTGACTTAGACCGCGTTACAAAAAACACACCCAATTTAGAATTAATCGAACTCGATGCCAGCAATAGCGATGCAGTTCGAAAATTTATAAAAAGTAAATCCATCAATGCAATCGTTCCTTGCTTGTCTTATTATTTTAATGTACCGCTCGCACAAATTGCGAAAGAATTAAATTTACATTATTTTGATTTAACCGAAGACGTGACAACCACAAATGCTGTTTTAGACTTAGCGCAAAATGTAACATCAGCCTTTGTTACTCAGTGCGGTCTCGCACCAGGCTTTATCAGCATAGTCGCAAATCATTTAATGCAACACTTCCCAACATTAGACACGGTAAAAATGCGTGTGGGCGCGTTACCAACCAACATCAGCAATGCATTAGAATATTCATTAACTTGGTCTACCGATGGTTTAATCAATGAATATGGCAATATGTGTAATGCCATAGAACAAGGAAAAGAAGTTGCTACATTACCCTTGGAAGGCTGGGAAGAAATTAAAGTCGACGGTCTCACTTATGAAGCCTTTAACACATCAGGCGGCATAGGCAGCTTGGCAACAACGTATTTTAATAAAGTAAAAAGTCTCAGTTATAAAACCATACGTTACCCAGGCCACTGTGCAAAAATACGATTTTTAATGAACGATTTAAAATTAAATGAAGACAGAGCCACCTTAAAACGAATATTAGAAAACGCAATTCCGAAAACGTATCAAGACGTAGTGTTAGTGTATGTATCTGTCACTGGCACACAAGACAATCAATTCATAGAAGAAAATTATGTTAAAAAATTCTACCCACAAAAAATTCATGGCTTAAACTGGTCAGCCATACAATTAACAACCGCTTCTTCACTGTGTGCTGTTTTAGATTTAGTGTTAAGCCAACCTAAAAAATACAGCGGCTTAATACGTCAAGAAGAATTTTCATTAGAAGAATTAACTAGCAACCGATTTGGAAAATATTACGCATGAACATTTTAAAATCTCTCAATTTAAAGTCTAACAATGCGGGCGCAAGCACAAGCACAGGATGGTGGTCTAACAACACATCCAACGGTGAAATCATTTCATATAGCCCCGCAACCGAAAAACAAATTGCCTCTGTTTACAATTGTTCGCTCAATGATTACAACACTGTTATCTCAAATGCAGAAAAAGCATTTCTAGAATGGCGCAAATTGCCTGCGCCCAAGCGTGGAGAAATCATACGACAAATTGGTGATGAGTTACGCCGCAACAAAGATATGTTGGGCAGTCTAGTCTCTTTAGAAATGGGAAAATCAAAACAAGAAGGCAACGGCGAAGTGCAAGAGATGATAGACATGGCTGATCTCGCTGTAGGACAGTCTCGCATGTTATACGGAAACACCATGCACTCTGAACGTCCTGAACATCGCATGTATGAACAATGGCAACCACTGGGCGTAGTTGGTGTAATCAGTGCGTTTAACTTTCCTGTGGCAGTTTGGGCATGGAATGCATTTGTTGCTGCGATTTGTGGTAACACAGTTGTGTGGAAACCGTCTCCTAAAACACCTTTATGTGCTGTCGCAGTTCAACACATTTGCAACACTGTAATGGAACGTAATCAGTTACAAAGTATTTTTTCTTTATTCATCACAGATGATAATGAACTCACGAAAAAATTTGTTGATGACAAACGAGTCGCTTTAATTTCATTTACAGGATCCACTGCAGTTGGAAAACAAATTAATGAAGCCGTGGCATCACGTTTAGGTAAATCATTATTAGAATTAAGTGGAAACAATTCCATTATCGTTGATGAAACAGCAGATTTAAATCTCGCAGTACCTGCAATCGTATTTGGTGCTGTGGGGACAGCAGGACAGCGTTGCACGACTACACGCAGACTGATTATTCACGAAGCCATTTATGACAAATTGATTAGCGCGGTGATTAAAGGTTACGAAAAAATTACGATAGGCGACCCATTAGATGAAAAAAATTTAATGGGACCATTAATAGATGAAGCAGCAGTAAATAATTTTTTACAGACTATTTCAGATATTAAATACGCAGGCGGAAGCATTTTATTTGGCGGTAATGCATTAAAACAAACAGGTTATTTTGTAGAACCCACAGTGGTCGCTGCAGAAAATAATTGGGACGTCGTTCAGAAAGAAACGTTTGGTCCTATATTATATGTTATGAAATATAAACACATTGATGAAGCCATAACTATGCAAAACCATTCAGCGCATGGTTTATCGTCGGCACTGTTCACCAACAACTTACAAAATGCTGAATTATTTTTATCGTCACACGGCAGTGATTGCGGTATTGCAAATATTAACATAGGCACTTCCGGTGCAGAAATTGGCGGCGCATTTGGCGGTGAAAAAGACACGGGTGGCGGACGTGAAGCGGGTTCTGATTCTTGGAAAGCGTATATGCGCAGACAAACGAATACCATTAATTGGAGCAAGGTCTTGCCGTTAGCACAAGGAATCAAATTCAATTTATAATAGCGTAGCCCGGATTGAGCCCTGCGAAAATCCGGGGACCGTTTCCCGGATTTTCGCAGAGCTCAATCCGGGCTACATATTATCTCAAGGCAAGACTAGACTTATGTTCTAAACTCTCACGCGGCACAAACTGCATTTTAATATTATCTAAATCAATACGCATCGTAAAAATCTGATGATAAGGATAAGGTGATTGCAACTCATGCTTAATATCAAACTCTGCAATGATGCGTGACGCTGTCAGCATCACTTCTTGCATAGAAAAACGCTGCCCCACGCATTGCCTAGGAATAAATCCAAAAGGAAAATAATCGTATTCACTAAATGATTTTTCTATGAAACGTTCAGGCCTAAACTGATCTGCATCCTCACCAAAAACGGCTTTATTTCTATGTGTCGTACGTTGAGAAATAACAATTACATCATCTTTTTTAACTGAGCCTGCAGAAAAAGAAAAGGGTTTAGCAACTTTAAATAACATATCAGGAATAGGTGGATACAAACGCAATGTTTCTTTTAAAACAGCTGTTAAGTAAGGCATGTTAGCAAGATGTTCTGTAGTCCAATCCTGAGGCGCAACGCCTTTCTGCTTAATTTCTTCATACACTTTTTCCAACACATCTTTATGCTGAGCTTCACCGAGCAGGAGCAAGCTCATTAATAATAATTTAGCCGTCGTCTCATGACCGGCCACTAAAAATTGGGTGATTTCATGTATCACTTTTTGAGAATACAAATCTGTCTGTTCCGCACTTCCTTCTACGTTCAACCAATTTTCTGTTTGTCGAATATTAGCTTCGTTAGGTTTGATAAAATCTTTTTTAAGCAGATCAAAACCTCGTTCCAATAATTGGGTTAACTTAGATTTATAAAAATATTTAACAAAGGGCAAGTATTCATTAATTAACTGGTTACGCGGATTTGCAACTTCTATACTTGCTTGTGAAATTACATTTGAAACTCTGTTTTTACTTTCTTCATCTACATGAGAAAAACCTAATTTTAACTCTCCAATCATATCCATGGTAAGAGAGTTAGAGAATTGCTCTAAATCAGCTATAGTATGATCTTGAGTCTCTACTATTTTCGCTATCGCCCTGTCTATGATTTTCTGCATAGGCGCAAAATCTTTTTTCAATGCAGAATCAACAAAAAGTGCATGCTTAAAACGATTACGCAAATGATTCCAATTTTCTGATTTATGTGGCGAATTGAAAATTGAATTTTCGCCAAAAAACATTTTGAATGAGCCGGTTGAATCATGAAAATAAATATTGGCAAAATTATCCTTCACTATCGCTTTAATGTCAGAAGGATGCGTTACTAAGACTGCAACTTTTTTAGGGCCAAAACGCCAATAAGCAATGCCACTGTCATTTTGTTTAGCTAATGGTGCAGCAGCTTTCATGATGTTATCGAAACCTCTACCATCTGGACTAAACACATCACCTATCTTTCCCCAATACTCATCTCCTTTTAAATATGCCTCTTTAGGCAGCTGCACTTCCGTCACGGAAAAAATATAAGGCATAATGGAATGGCTAAAAAAACCGATAGCACTATTTGTGATGCGCTCACATCGATTTATTATTTTTTTTTCTGCTTCATCTAAACGAGAATCCATAATGTCCTGCCTCCTAACTTAGGCTCATGCACAAATATTTAATTTCTAAATAATCTTCGATGCCATATTTAGAACCCTCACGCCCCACGCCGGATTCTTTAATTCCACCAAAGGGCGCAACCTCTGTTGAAATAATCCCTTCATTGATTCCGACTATGCCATATTCTAATGCTTCAGAAACACGCCAAACGCGATTCATATCTTGCGTATAAAAATACGATGCTAAACCAAATTGAGTTGCATTCGCCATATGAATAGCTTCTTCTTCCGTACGAAATCGAAATAATGGAGCGACCGGACCAAATGTTTCTTCTCTCGCGATTAGCATATCTTGTGTGACATCGGTTAAAACTGTGGGCTCAAAAAATAACTTACCTAATGCAGATTGCTTTCCGCCGCAAATTATTTTGCACCTTTGCTAACTGCATCGTTGATATGATTATTTATTTTTGTAATAGCCGCTTCATTAATTAAAGGACCTTGCTGCACGCCTTCTTCTAAGCCATTTCCTGATTTTAATTTTTTTACTGCTGAAATTAATTTTTCTGTAAACACATTATAAATTTTATCTTGCACCAATATGCGATTTGCGCACACACAAGTTTGACCACCGTTTCTAAATTTAGATGCCATCACGCCAGTGACAGCAGCATCAACATCTGCATCATCAAAAACGATGAAAGGTGCATTGCCACCTAACTCTAAAGAGATTTTTTTCATAGTCGTCGCGCATTGCTGCATTAATAATTTGCCTACAGCAGTTGAGCCTGTGAAAGATAATTTGCGAACTAAAGGATTCGATGAAAGTTCAGCACCTATGATTTTAGCGTCACCCGTTATCACATTAACAATTCCTGCAGGTATGCCAGCCTCTTCTGCAAGCGCTGCTAATGCCAATGCGCAAAACGGTGTAAGATCTGAAGGACGAATCACAACAGGACAACCTGCAGCTAAAGCAGGTGCACACTTGCGTGTAATCATTGCAATGGGAAAATTCCAAGGTGTAATGGATGCCACCACTCCTACAGGTTGCTTGATCACAAATAGTTTTTGATTAGGTTTGTTAGAAGGAATGATATCGCCATACACACGTCTGCCTTCTTCAGCAAACCATTCAATAAATGAATTTCCGTAATCCACTTCTGCTCGTGATTCAGTGAGGGGCTTGCCTTGTTCTAGCGTCATTAATCGTGCGAGATCTTCTTTATTTTCACGAATGAGATTTGCCCAGCGCCATAAATATTCACTGCGTTGTTTAGCAGTCAGCGCACGCCATTTGGGCCATGCTTCAGAAGCAGCAAGAATTGCTTCTTGTGTTTCTTTAATTCCACAATCAGGCACTGTACCTATGATTTCTTGATTGTAAGGATTTGTGATAGAGATAGTTTTGTTTTTCTCAGCAGATATCCATTTGCCGTTGATATAACATTGTTGGCGAAAAATATTTTTATTCTTTAATGTTTCCATTGTCGTTCCTTGACATCAAGTTGTAGCGTGGACAAAAGCGTCCAGCGCCGCGAGGCCTGCCTTATTCATTCCCGGACACGCTGCGCTTTGTCCGGGCTACAAAAAATATCGAGCATTAACTCGCTGTATGTAGCGTGGACAAAGGCGCCCAGCGCCGTGTCCGCGAGGCCTGCCTCATTCATTCAATATTTTTTGTTTTATCAAACCATCAAATAATTTATAAACAGATGGAAAGCTATGCCAATTTTCCATAAAGCGTTTTATTTCTGCTTTAAATGCTAATTTAAATGCGTAATTAGACTTGTGCAGTGTCATACCATCTAAATCAATTAAAACGGGATTGTTATCTCGAATTAAAATATTTGTCTTCTTCAAATCACCGTGAGTAATCTTTAACAGTGCTAAATCAAAAAATATTTCAACAATTTGTTGAGCAACATCGATTGCAACAGGATCACTTACAGAAATAGTTTCAAAAAATTCCCCAGCGGTGACTCCTTCAACATATTCCATCAGAAAATAAGATTTATTACGCAAACCTAAAAATGTCTTTTCTATGTAAGCAATAGGTTTAGCTGTAGGAATATCAGAGATACGCAAAAGTTGGCCCAGTTTCCATCCGCATGCTGCACGCGTGGGACGCAAACAACGTCTCAGCCAATGAAAAATACCTTTAATATTATAACGCTTAAGAACCATTTCATGCTGATCAATTTTGATTTTAGCGACAGTCGCTGAACGGCCGTTTTTTAGAATTTGAGCCGTTGTCATTTTAGCATCAGGATTTTTTAAACAAGATAATAGCTCCGACGTTTCATAACTTCTGTCATACATAATGGCACTGCGCGAAGATGACAAGCGCATGAATGCAGTGCAAGTACGCATTATTTTTTCACTGTAATTTTCCCAGCGTGACTTTTGCCAATTTTTTTCAGAAAGCTCTAATCTTTTCAAATCCTTTTCTTTACGCTGCCAACCGCGTGACTGTGCGTATAGCTGGAATAATGATTGCTTTAACGCAATTTTTCCCACGCCCAATTGAGCAAAAAACAAAGCTAAATTGTCTATACTGATTATTTTAGACAACGGTTTATCAAAGACTTCGACTGCACCGCCATCAATAGTATAGATACGATTTTTTTGAATGATGAAATTTTTAAAATGCAAATCGTGCTGCAATATACCCAATACATGCTGAGTCGCTAACTCTATGGTCATGGCTTTTAATAAGCGATGCAGACTTTTGATGTTTTGTTTTCCTTGCCAAATATCATCTAGGTTTAAACCAGCAATTTTTTCAAAAACAATAACGCGTATACGCTTATTCAGCGCCGGACCATGATAATAAACTGCAGGTGCTAGCACGGCACCGTCTGTGAGTATTTTTATTCCTTCATAATCCCGTTCTGCATGTTGAGCTGACTTTCCTCGCGCGTAAAACAATTTGATAACAACTGTTTTATCTCCCCAAGTGCCGAATGCAACTAAACGTTTGCCCGGCAATATGCGCACGACATTCTGACAGAAAAGAGGTTCTCTGCTTTCTGGCAAACTGACTTGAAAGAATGCTCCCAATGGACTTTTTAGCTGCCGCAAACTCGCTAACGATATTTCTGATAGTGACTGGGATGTATTAGGTTGAATGTCGTTGATACAATTTGTCTCCACGTTGCTTGACCTTTTGCCAAAAAATTTTTTCATTTAATAAAATAGTACGTAAGGGCTGTTGGCGGTATTCTCTAACAAAACGCAATAAATCGCGAGTAGTTAAACCTATGTCTTTGCTTGAGAAATAAAGTCCGGCTACATCTTTAATAACCCAGCGTTCTGGCACATGCTGCCTAACTTGTGCCCTGTGCAAATCTATCAAAAATAATTCCAGTTGAGGCAGACTCTCTTTCTTCAATAAAAAATGACACAAATAAAAATCTCTATGATTGACGCCATTTTCATGCAGTTTTCGTGCAATATCTGCAACTGATCTTATGAGTTTTCGCTTCATTTGCACTGGGGGTAATGTTATATGCCAATCACGACAGTAGTCTTCTAAGCTGATAGTGTCAGTTAATTCTCTTGTTAAGATAAATGATTCTAGTCGTGCTGGATTGATGCCTCTGCAACCATAACCTACAACGTCCATGGTCGGTATACCTAACTCTTGTAAACGCTTAATGGCCAGCCATTCATTTTTAGCGCCCAAAACAGGCCAATTTAATTGAAAGAAATTCTTAAAAATTTCTTTCCAACCCACGCCATAATGTTGTTTCAAAAAATAGGTGTGGTCACCCAGCACTATACGTTGTGTACATCGACCTTGCACTTCACGAAATATTTCTCCACGGATGGTCATGATCTGTGTGAACAAATCTTCATCCTGAAAAAAATATTTTTTGAGTTCTGCATTTAATGTTAAGTACACTGAATTCGCCTACAATTTATTACTCGAGTTCCTATTGTTGGGTTACGCAAAAAGCGCTAACCCAACCTACACCAACCTACGATGGCTAACTTTAATTGTTGGGTTACGCAAAAAGCGCTAACCCAACCTACGCCAACCTACAATGGGTAACTTTAATTGTTTGGTTACGCAAAAAGCGCTAACCCAACCTACACCAACCTACAATGGATAACCTTAATTGTTGGGTTACGCAAAAAGCGCTAACCCAACCTACACCAACCTACGATGGATAACTTTAATTGTTGGGTTACGCAAAAACCGCTAACCCAACCTACACCAACCTACAATGGCTAACCTTGATTGTTGGGTACGCAAAAAACGATAAACCAACCTGTAATGGCCAATGATATGTAGGTTGGGTTAGCGCTTTTTGCGTAACCCAACAGGGCAGTCATGATTTCTGAAAACCTTCTATCAAATCAACTGCCCGCTCAGGCATGCTATAAATATCCGCCACTTTTGCAAAAGCAATACCGTTTGCTTTCCATTTCGCACGTTCTGGAGATAACATCATTTTCTCCAATGCCTCATTAAATTCTGCTTGAGTAAATGATGAGATAACTTTTCCTGCATTCGCCACAATAATGTAAGGCGCATACCCACAGACCGATGTAGTGAGCACAGGTAGACCTGCAGCTAGTGCTTCTAACAAAACGGTGCCTGTATTTTCATTATAAGCAGGATGCAATAACAAATCGGCAGCGAGTAAATAACTCACTACATCATCACGCCCACCTAAAAAGATAACTCTATCATTAATTCCTAATTTCTTTGCAAGCTCTACAAAAGGAAGTGCATTATCTTTTCCTATGACATAAACATAAGCTTTATTTTTTAAAGCCGGTGGAAGCTGCGCAAACGCTTGCAGTGTTCTATCCAACCCTTTAGTTTTAAACCCTGAGCCCACCATCAAAAGCATGAATTCATCATCAGCTATATTATGTTCTTTTCTCACGGCTGCGCGTATTTCAGCAGCATTGAATGGAGCTATTCTATCTCTTGCTATGCCGGGTGGTAACAAATGAAAGCGCTCTGGCTGCGTGTGATAATATTGCATAAAAATGTCTTGCTGCAGTTTAGCAATTAATAAGATTTCTGTTTTGCTTTCTGAAGAAAATACGGCTTTTTCATAAGCTACAGAATGACGATAACGTGATGTCAGTCTATAAAACCAATTATGATTCTTGCGTGCTTTTTCTTGATAACAGGTATCCGCGGCGTAATACACATCTAATCCTGGCATTTTATTAAAACCGACTATCAAATCATACTGCCCTTGTTCTAAGTAGGGTTTTATTTGCCTGACAAAATCTTCGCGCCGTGTGTGATTTTGCATTCCCTTAGTTGCAATCGTTCGTATGGCTAAACCTACTTCATATTTACCTTCCCAGCGCATGGTATAGACATCTATCATATGGCCGCGACGTAATGCTTCATGGGCTATACGTAAAAAATCACGTTGCAAGCCGCCGTAAGGAAAATATCGAAATAAACAAAATGCAATTCTCATGAAGCTCCTGTGCTTCCTTCAATCTTTTTCATGGTCGTTTCTATCCAATCTTGCGTAAGCTTCAAGACTTCTTCAGCAGTATGACCTTTGGGTTCTATCAAAGGTCCAAACACCATGCGCACTGTGCCAGGTTTTTTTATAAACTGCCTGCGTGACCAAAACTCTCCTGCATTATGCGCAACTGGCAATATAGGATAACCCGACTCAACCGATAAAAGTGCTCCACCTATACGGTATTTACCGACTTTCCCAGGCGCAATCCGTGTCCCTTCTGGAAAAACTAAAACCCAACGCCCTGCTTGTAAATATTTTTTTCCTTGCTGTAAAATTTGTGCCATCGCACTAGAACCTTGTTTACGATTTATCGCAATAGGATCCGTAGAAAGCATACCCCAACCAAAAAAAGGCACCCAATATAATTCTCTTTTTAAAATAATTGCAGTCTGATTAAACATGCCGGGTAAAATAAATGTTTCCCAAGAAGACTGGTGTTTACACATAATAATGCCGTTTCTCTCTTTAGGAATATTGTCTAATCCTTCAAATCGATAATCAATTTTACAAATCACTTTTAATAAACTGATGACAGTATTAGTCCACACCATCACTACCCTATGCCGCATACGCAAAGGCAACGGATAAACGGCTAAACAAATAAAACTCCAAAACATCGTAAACACAGGGACAACAATAAAAAAAATGCAGGAACGAATAAATTGAGAAATCATATTGGCTTTCATAGGCTACCTTGTTTCTGAGTGATGATCGCATCAACTGCATGCGCTAAATCTTTAAACTGTGGAACTAATGCTGCATCCGGAAAATTCTCTATGGTTTTTAATCCATTACCTGTTAACACTAAAATAGGTTTACAACCAGCTTCTTTCGCCGCTTGAATATCGACTTTAGAATCTCCTATAAAATACGTTTGCGTGAGATCTAAATTATATTTTTTTTGTATTTTATAAATGAGACCAGGCTGCGGTTTACGACATTCACAAGCTTCATCAGGATGATGAGGACAGAAAAAAATTTCTTTAATTTTGCCACCCGCCTCAGCTAATGTTGCGTGTAATTTTTTATGTATATTTTCCAGCATTGCAAGATCATAGTGTCCGCGAGCTACACCGGATTGATTCGTCACAATAAATACTTCGTACCCATTTGCATTTAACTTTGCTATCGCATCTAAACTTCCTGAGATAGGAAGCCATTCATCGGGATTTTTAATGTAATAATCCGAGTCATGATTGATGACACCATCGCGATCTAAAATAATATAGGGCATTTATGCTTTCCTATTTCAAATTCTGTGAGCGGGGTCCTGTCGCTGCAGGTATCCCACCGTGCTCGCAAGCTCCGCGCGGCGGGAGCCCTCCATTCCGCGCCACCCCGGGAATTAGCAGTGGCAACTTTTTGAAAAAAATCTTTAAAAGCAATAATGCATTTTTGTAGGTTGGGTTGGGGGGGGGGGGGTTTTGTCCCCCCCCCACCCAGGTTGGTGGGGGGGGGTGGCACCCGGCCCCCCCGCCGCCCACCCCCCCTAGACTGTTGCTCCCCCCCCCCGCCGCCG
>JARLJN010000151.1 GCA_031291255.1 Gammaproteobacteria bacterium | reverse complement strand
CTGTCTCTTGATCACATCTTAATCACCCCTATTGCCTGAGCGAGAAGAAAACCCTCCACTCGCTCAGTTAACCTATACCATCCGTCCCAAATAGTAGCCCAAGATGCTTTTCCTGTTCTTTTAGAATTACTCCAACCCCCTAGCTTAGCTATGGCTTGATAAGCCCAAGCAGCATTGGGTGGATTCAAAGGAAAGTCTTTTTTCTCCACCGTTTTCCATAAAACTTTCCATTCTATTTCAGTTAATAACTCCTCACAGCTAACGCACACATCATTTTCATCAGGCCCCAATAGTTCGGGCTCAAAGTACTCTTTCAGTTGAAGTAGCCTAATAGCTAAAAATGACAAAATAACGATCATCTTCTCTAAATTATTAGAGCATTGCATGCGTAGCTTTTCAACACCACGCCCCGTTTTCCATGCTTTATGAAAATCCTCAATCCGCCATCTCAATTCATAATATCTTGTAATTTTTCTTACTTCCTCAAAGGTGGAAATAGGTTCAGTTGTTAACAATATCCATTCTAATACCTGGTCCGTTGGCGGGCTTTTCTCTCTTGCAATAACAACATTTAATGTGACTGGCTGCAGTTTGGTAGGGGCATCTGCTCTGCGTTTTGGAGGTTTAAAAGTGACCTGTTTAGCTTTTATTTCTAACTCAACTAATCGTTTTTTCCGCTGGGCCTTTTGGGCAACTTCAATAGTATAAACACCCAGTGTTTCTTCATTACCAACATGCTGAAACAAGTCTTCTGTAATATCCTTTAGCTTTCGATCATAACTGGCCCTTACAACAAATCGCTGATTATTGGCCAGCTTATATTGAATGTATTCATAAATATCAGCCTCTCGATCACACACAGAAATAGTATCAACTAGTTTACTACCCAATCGCTTTTCTAGTTCATGGCTATTCTTTTCCCATTTATAACTTTCTTTCTCCTCATAGGCCGTCTTTGTTCTTTTATTTCTTTTCCCAAAAGAGTCCACCTCGCGACACCAACGCTCTTGCGCTATTAGACCTAGGGTTTTTTCTTTTTCGGCATCCATGAGCATCGTTGAATGCACTATATAACCTCTTTTTTTCGCTCTCTTATTATTGCCCGTCAAGCCTAGTTCTTCGCGTACGCTGTGTTCATAGGATAGCGAAGTGCTATCTTCAATCGCCAAAAGCAAGGGCACCGTTTGCGCTAAATAACCTGTAACATCATAACCACCTTTTGCTATTTCAGTCGCACTAACTCGTTCATTTCTGATAAAACGATAACTGCCTTCAATTAGTGCACCTTCTCCTTCACAACTCTTTGATAAGGAGTTATTCTGATTCCTTGATAACTGATTGCTTATCTTAACCAATCGCCGGGTCAGTCGTTTATCTCCTAAGGCGCACTTTCCAAATATCGCTTCCGACCAGGCCACTGAATCTTCCAGTTTTAAATCCATAACTTCTCTTAATAAAAAAAGAGAAGTTGATCATAAATTAACACTCAATGCAAGATGTGTATAAGATTCAG
>JARLJN010000019.1 GCA_031291255.1 Gammaproteobacteria bacterium | reverse complement strand
GCACTCAACCCAACCTACACTTGGCTCTTCTTTTTTTAAAAGTTAATACGAAATGTTCCAGGGGTGGCGCGGAAGGAGGGCTCCCGCGCGCGGAGCCTGCGAGCACGGTGGGTGTTGGGTTTCGTAAAAACGCTCAACCCAACCTACAAGCGACAGGACCCCGCGCACAATAATGTTGGGTTTCGTAAAAAGCACTCTACCCAACCTACAGAATATTTGCTATCGTAATGTTATGTTGGGTTTCGTAAAAAGCACTCAACCCAACCTACAGAATATTTTCAATGCCCGATACGTTGATGATAGATTGAAGCTGAGCTGGAATATTAACAAAGTGAATTTTTTTATTTTGTTTATTTGCATACTTAATCCATTCAATCAGTAATGCAATACCTGCGCTATTTGAAGCTCCTACGTGAGTGAAATCAAAATTAAGCTGCGTTTCTTTCGCAAGCAGCGGCAAACTCTGTTTCCACAATTCATTAACATTTGTAAAGTCTAACTCTCCACGTACTATGTATGAATTATTTTTTAATTCTATATTGGAGTTATTTGCCATGGCTTAACGACTCCTTCCTCCGGAATTATGTGCACGTAAATCCCGTATCAAACTTTGCATATCACCTTTTGCTAATGAGTCAGCAAATTGCGAACGAAAACTTTCTAACATACTCACACCTTCAACACTCATGTCATACAATTTCCACTGTGAGCCTCTGAGTACTAACTTATAATTAACGGAAATTTCTGGCCCATCGGTGCGTTCAATATTACTGTTAACTTGCACCGTATTCTTGCCGTCATAACCACCTCTTACAGGATAGAAGTGAATAGTCTGATCATTATAATCCGCTAAAGCAGAAGCATAGGTGTGTACTAACAAAGTAGTAAATTGTGATGAAAATTGTGAACGCTCTGATGCCGTCGCATGATTCCATGTTTGAGGAGGCAAAACACGTTTTGCCATTTCATCAACAGCTGCATGAGGAACGACAATTTGATTTGCTAAAGAGTAAACATAACTGCGATTAGTCTTTAACGTAGCTTTATTTGCTTTCAATTTACTAATCAACTGATCCGCTATGGAGTTAAGCATATTCACAGGATCCGAAGCGGCACGCGCAGGCATAGAAACAAACATAAGACTAGCACACAACATCATAATGAATAGTGAAAAACTTTTATTAATTTTTTTCATGATTAATATCCTTAGAGTGAGAGCTATCTGCATCGCCTTTATCCGATTTATCGCTGTTCTTACCGCCATTCTCTAATTTATAAATCATTTGACCTATCAATTTTTCTAAAATCATGGCTGAGTGAGTGTCAGTTAAGGTATCACCATTTTTTAAAAATGACTGGCTATACATAGGATTAATCGCAATATAGTTATCCCCTAACAAACCTGCTGTTAAAATTCCTGCAGATGAATCATTTGGTATTTCTTTATAATTTGAGTCTATATGCATTTTGACTATAGCTTTAAAACTAACAGGATCCAAAGAAATACTGGACACTTCGCCAACAACAACCCCTCCAATTTTAACTGGGGAGCGCACTTTAAGCTGACCTATCTCATCAAATTCAGCGCTAACGTTATAGCCTATGGGTTGAAAAAAACTGGTAAGACCACTCACCTTAAACGCTAGTACGCTTAGCGCGATGATAGTCATTAATAAAAATAAACCTACAAAACTTTCAATAGTCCGCTGCGATAACATCACCAGTCTCCTATCATCATCGCGGTTAATATAAAATCCAACCCTAAAACAGCTAAGGAGGAATACACAACGGTACGCGTAGTCGCGCCTGCAATTCCTGCAGACGTAGGCGGCGCTGAATAACCTTGAAATACTGAAATCCATATAACCACAAAACCAAATACCACACTTTTAATCACGCCATTCATAACATCTAAGTGAAAATCAACAGAGTCTCGCATGTTAGACCAAAATGCTCCTCCATCTAATCCTAACCATTTCACCCCAATTAAATAGGCACCGTAGATAGCAACCGCATTAAAAATAATAGTTAACATGGGCATAGAAAAAAATCCGCCCCACATACGCGGCGCTATCACTCTATGCATAGGATCTACCGCCATCATTTCCATACTGGAAAGCTGCTCTGTCGCTTTCATCAGACCAATTTCTGCAGCCACTGCAGAACCTGCTCTACCTGCAAATAACAACGCTGTCACCACCGGACCTAACTCTCGCGTGACACTTAAAGCGACCAAAGGTCCTAATTGTTGAGCTGCACCAAATTTTTCCAAGGTATGATAACCCTGCAATGCCACTACCATACCTATGAACAAACCAGAAACCACAATAATTAACAATGACAACACACCTTCCGCATAAATTTGCTGCAGAGTTAACGGAAAACCTTTTTTTAAATTCGGAAAACGAAACAACACTCGAAATAATAATACGCCCGCACGCCCCAACTCTTGCAGTGTATCTATACCCCAGCGGCCAAGCAGCGTAATTTGAGTAAACATTAAATTATATCCCCCATTAAGTCTCGGTTAAGCGCTTCTGCGGGATAATGAAATGGTACAGGCCCATCAGGTAATCCATCTAAAAATTGACGTAATTGCTGAGACTTATCTGCTTTCAAAGCGTCAGGTGTGCCTTGCCCTATCACCTTGCCTCCAGCAATCGCATAAACATAATCAGCAATACTCAACACTTCAGTGACATCATGCGAAACAATAATGCTGGTCAAGCCTAAATAATCATTCAGGGTACGTATCAACTTTACCAGTACCCCCATTGAAATAGGGTCTTGTCCTGATAAAGGTTCATCATACATAATTAGCTCTGGATCTAAGGCGATAGCACGCGCCAAAGCAACCCGCCTGGACATGCCTCCTGATAATTCATTCGGCATTAAATCCCGTGCTCCACGCAGACCTACCATCTCTAATTTAATTAACACCAAGGTCCGTATCATGTCATTAGACAGCCTTGTGTGTTCGCGCAATGGGAAAGCCACATTTTCAAACACGCTAAGGTGGGTAAAAAGACCCCCTTCTTGGAACAACATGCCCATTTTTTTGCGCAATCTGTACAACCCATTACGGGAAAGCTTGTGAACATTCTCACCCGCCACCGTGACTTGGCCGCTGGCTGGCTGCAATTGCCCGCCGATTAAGCGCAACAAAGTGGTTTTACCCGTACCGCTTGGACCCATAATAGCTGTTATTTTGTGTTGTGGAATTTGAATATTGACGCCGTCAAAAATCACGCGGCTGTTACGTTGGAATGATAATTCTTTGATTTCAACCAAGTTATTCATGGTTTGGCACTTTCTTAGGAGAGATGGGCACAACTATCCATGCAATGGCATAGATGATAAAGACCATCATGAAGGGATATAAATAGTTCCCAAAAAGAAGCATTAAAACGGCGGCAGATGCTAAGATGAGCCTAACCCAAGTGGGGTCTATATTGAAAAAATCGGCTATACCCCCGCAAACGCCGGCAATCACTCTCTTATCACGGGCGCGGTATAAGCGTTTTGGTGGAAGTGGTGAATTCATCACAATCCTTATGTTCACAAATGAGAACAGCCCAAGTTATAAATATTATACTACGACTCGCTTGAACAATCTTAATAAAAAGTTTCCCCATAGAGCATGAAGATGGGTAAAATACACAATCTTGTAGCAAGTTAAAACAGAGATACACTATTGCGATAGGGAGCTACTCCAAACAATGATAGAAGAACAGGTGTTACACATGCCCGAAATAGAAAAAATATGCGCCCTAGGTCGTGCTGTCATTGCGACTGAAGCTAAAATGATAGCTTCCCTAGAAGGCCGTATCGATCATAAATTTGCAAAAGCGTGTCATTATCTGCTGGCATGTGAAGGGCGTATTATTGTGATGGGTATGGGTAAATCCGGCCATATAGGCAAAAAAATTGCTGCGACGTTTGCCAGCACTGGCAGCCCGTCATTTTTTATACACCCCGGCGAAGCTAAGCATGGCGATTTTGGTATGATCATGCGTAATGATGTCATTTTGGCGCTTTCTAACTCCGGCGAAACTGAAGAAATTTTATCCATTCTTCCCTTTATCAAACGCCTAGGCATACCCCTCATCACCCTGACAGGCAATGAAAACTCCAGCCTTGCTCAAGCAGCTACAGTGAATATCGATATTAGCGTAGAAAAAGAAGCCTGCCCTTTAGGTTTAGCCCCTACCTCTAGCACTACAGCGACCTTGGTAATGGGTGACGCTTTAGCCATTTCGTTATTAGATAAACGCGGATTTACTGCCGAAGATTTTGCTTTATCCCACCCAGGTGGAACATTAGGCCGCCGTCTATTGCTGAAAATTGATGAAATCATGCATGTAGGCGACGCGATTCCTAAAGTTAATTTTAATGCATTGCTCAAAACTGCCTTGATGGAAATCACACAAAAGAAATTGGGCATGACTACCGTGATTGATCACAATAACCAATTAGCCGGCATCTTTACGGATGGTGATGTCAGACGTGCATTTGATAATAATGCAGATGTACATACCACTATAGTCAGCCACATCATGACAAAAAATCCTAAAGTGATACGCAAAGGCATTTTAGCGGCTGAAGCATTACGTATTATGGAAGATTTCAAAATTACTTCTTTAGTTGTGACAAACGATGACAGCCACCCTGTCGGTATAGTCCATTTACATGATATCCTGCGTGCAGGAGTTATTTAATGGAAACAATTTTAAAAAAAGCAAAATCTATACGTCTTGTTATTTTTGATGTGGATGGCGTTTTGACAGATGGCAAAATTACCTATGATGACAAAGGCCATGAATACAAATCATTTCATGTGCATGACGGGCAAGGAATGGTATTGCTACAAAAAACAGGTGTCAACATAGGTATTATTACCGCACGCAAGTCTGAAATCGTGACTCGCCGCATGAAAGAACTCGGTATTTCTCAAGTTTACCAAGGCCATTCAGATAAATTAGTTGCTTACGAAGAACTGAAATTAAATTTAAATCTTCAAGACTCAGAAATTGCTTATGTAGGCGATGATATACATGACTTACCTATGCTGCGACGTGTAGGATTAAGTATTGCTGTTGCAAATGCACTTCCTCTCATACAACAACATGCTGTGTGGGTCACAAAAAATAAAGGCGGCAAAGGTGCAGCACGCGAAGTGTGTGAACTCATTATGAATGCACAAAACACTTATGAATCTGCTATCCAATATTTTGTTGATAGGTGATAGGTAGTGCTAACATTAAAAAATATTTCAATTAGCATTTTACTCATCTTAGCCATTAGCTTGAGCGCATGGTCAATTCTCCTTTCAAACACACAAACATCAAATGAAACAATAGATCCCAAACAGCTAGATGGTTACATGCAAGATGTCACAGCCATATTACTTAACAAAGAAGGAATGGCAGCTCTTAAATTAGTAACACCTAAAATGATACACTATCCACAGGATGACACGACTGACATTCAAACCCCTCGCGTCACATTTTTTAGAAAATCACCACAACCTTGGTTTATTGATGCCGATTTTGCAAAGTCCACGCATGGTATTAATGAAATACTTTTTTGGAGTCACGTGGATATACATCATCCTTCCGACATAGAGAATCCAAAAACAACTTTGCAAACCGAGTCACTCACGATTTATCCAGAACAACAAATTGCGAAAACCGATTTGCCAGTCACCTTCATACAACCAGACACTATAGTGCATGGTGTAGGTATGCTAGCCGACCTTAATTTAGGGACTATACAACTACTTTCAAAAACACAAGGTGAATATGGGCCAACTTCTTAAACATTTTTTATTTCTCATTATTATTTTTATGTCGGTGAACAGTTTTGCTTTACCCGATGACAGCAATAAAGCCATGCAGATACATGCCAGCTCAACACTTTTTAATTTTAAAAAAGGATTCAACGTGTATGATGGTGATGTCAAAGTCACGCAAGGAAGTACACGCTTAACCGCAGATAAGCTGACTACACAAAATAATGATACACACAAAATGGAAGAAGCTATAGCTTATGGATTTCAAAACCCAGCGCATTATTGGACCTTACCTAAAGCTGGCGATGTAGAATTTCATGCTCAAGCAAAAGTTATTACCTTTTACCCGCTAAAATCATTAGTCAAATTAGAAGGTGATGTCGTGATCACACAAGGCAACAATAGTTTTCATGGACCCATTATTCTTTACAATATAAAAGATCAAACTGTGACGTCACCTGCCAGCAATAAAGGTAGAGCAACTATTGTTATAGATCCCAACCAACTTAAATAGACTACACTCATGAAAAATACATTATGTGCAAATCAAATTAGCAAACATTACAAATCTAGGCTAGTCGTCAAGAATGTTTCACTGCAAGTACGCCGAGGTGAAATTGTTGGTTTATTAGGGCCTAATGGTGCGGGTAAAACCACTTCATTTTATATGATAGTCGGTTTAATTGCGTGCGATGGCGGGCAAATTTTATATGAAGATAATGACATCACTAACTTACCTGTGCATGCACGCGCTGCATTAGGCATTAGTTATTTACCTCAAGAAGCTTCCATCTTTCGTAAGCTCAGCGTAGCGGATAACATCTTAGCCATTTTAGAATTAAGAAAAGATTTAAATAAAACCCAACGCCACGCAGCACTGAATCAATTACTCGATGAATTTCGAATTGGACATATACGTGATAATTTAGGTATGAGCCTTTCTGGTGGTGAAAGACGGCGTGTAGAAATTGCAAGAGCGCTTGCAATAGAACCTAAATTTATTTTACTCGATGAACCCTTTGCGGGCATAGATCCTATTTCCGTTATCGATGTAAAACAAATTATTACGCAATTACGCGATAGAAATATTGGCATACTCATTACTGATCACAATGTGCGTGAAACATTAGATATTTGTGAACGTGCCTACATAGTCAATCAAGGTGAAATTATTTGTGAAGGCTCACCTCAAACCATTTTAAATAACAAACAAGTCAGAACCGTTTATCTAGGCGAAGAATTTAATTTATAATTTTTAAAAAAGGAAAATACAATGGAAATTCATATCACTGGTCGTAACATAGAAATAACCCCTGCACTCAAATTATTTACTGAAGAAAAAATGGAAAAACTAACACATAGACATGACACTATCACTAGCTTACAAGTGACACTGCATGTTGAAAATCTCGATCATGCTGGAGAAGCAACTGCACACGTTTATGGTACCGAAATTCATGCAAGCGCAAAATCTAACGATATGTATACAACTATAGATATGTTGTCAGAAAAATTATTAACACAACTGACTAAACATAAAGAAAAAATGACCGATCATCATCAACGATAAATAACCATGATAAAAAGCCTTATTACCATCGTTAATAAATTAGGATTACATACGCGAGCAGCTGCAAAGTTGGTCGCGACAGCAAGTCATTACGAAAGCAAAATTTCCATTACTTACAAAGGTAATACAGTAAACTGCAAAAGCATCATGGGCGTCATCACACTAGGAGCCGCTAAAGGTGCGATATTAGAATTTGAAATAACGGGAACGGATGAGCGAGACGCTTGCGATGCAATTGCGTTACTCGTTAGTGATAAATTCAATGAAGCAGAATAACTTAAAATCTCCAACAAGCGTAGGTTGAGTGCCTTTTATATTTTTGGCTTGTAGGATGTAGCCCGGATTGAGCACTGCGAAAATCCGGGATGGAGATACTGGAAATCCCGGATTTTCGCAGCTTGTAGGTTGGGTTGAGTGGTTTTTTTTTAACACCACAAAAAGATATTTTTGGTTTTTTTAAAAACACAAAAACCACAATAAAAAAAAAAT
>JARLJN010000018.1 GCA_031291255.1 Gammaproteobacteria bacterium | reverse complement strand
GTTGGGTTTCGTAAAAAGCACTCAACCCAACCTACAAGCTGAGAACCCCACCCCTCATCCGCCCTGTGGCACCTTCTCCCGCAAGGGGAGAAGGAAGATGGTCACGGCTTTATAACCAATAAACTAATACAAACAACAATAACCAAACCACATCCACAAAGTGCCAATACCAAGAAATAGCTTCAAAAGCAAAATGATTATGCGGATTGAAATCTCTTCTTAACATGCGATATAGGATCACGATCAAACCAATAGTTCCTATAGTCACATGCAAGCCGTGGAAACCAGTTAGCATAAAGAATGTTGTGCCGTAGCTGCCAGAGCCTAAGGTTAATCCTTTGTGCATATAGGCTTCGGTGTATTCCATAGCCTGCATGATTAAAAAGCTAACACCTAATAAAATGGTCGCAAGCTGTGAAATAAGCATGGTCTTACGCTTGTCTTTCAGTAAGCTCCAATGCGCGATGGTAATCGTCACGCCGCTAGTCAACAGTATTGCGGTGTTGAGAGCCGGAACTCCCCACGTATCCATGACGGATTGTGGCCCTACAAATAAGCTAGGGTTAGGGTTGATTAGCAAAGGCCATGTCGCATGAAAGTTAGGCCATAAGAGAACATGGCTGGCCACATGCACGCCGGTTCCGCCTAACATAGGGATAACAAATGCGCGTATGAATAAGAGTGCAAAGAAAAATGCACCAAAGAACATCACTTCAGAAAAAATAAACCAACACATAGCCCAACGAAAAGATCTATCAACTTGTGAGTCTGCTAGCAAGCCAGCGCGATTTTCTCGGACTACGGTGCCAAACCAGCCAAATGCAATATAAATTAATATTAAGAAGCCGAACCCTAATAAATAAGGTCCAAAGCTTTCTTCATGCATCCAGTTAGCGGCACCTAGTGCCATGCAAAGGAGAGCAAAACAGGTTTTGACAGGCCAGCTGCTAGGGGCAGGTAAGTAATAGCCGCCTGGTTTCTCAGTACTCATGATGACCTCTTTATAATTTAGTTTAGTTACTTTATAAATAAATTCGTTATTTATTTTTTTACTTTTACCACAAGCTATAATCTTTACCTGGCGCACTCGATTGCATCATGTATTTCAGAGCTGCAATTAACTCTTCATCACTGCAAGTAGGACAAGCACCTTGAGGTAAATGACCTTTATGACCCGCTTTAATCTCTTTGTAAGTATCATAAAATCCATTAGCCACTATGGGTTCCCAAGCTTTAACATCACCTGGTTTAGGTGCATTTTTAAATCCAGAGTTGTGGCAAACAGCACAATTCTCGGTATAAAGACGCTTACCATCGGCTAGTGTTAATTTTTTAGGTGCTGGTGCTGCAGGATGTGCATTAGAACTGCTTTCACCTTTTACCGCACCTACCATGTAATCCACAGCTTGTTTGATTTCTTCATCACTACAGGATAAACAAGTTCCTTTAGCAGGCATGCCTCTGATTCCGTAGATGGCATAGTGATCGATCTCAGTTATAGGGGTTTTCAATAAAGGTGTCCAGCTTGTGCTGTCGCCTAATTTTGGCGCGCCGCCAGCTCCCATAGTATGACAACCAGAGCAATAGGTTTCATAGGTTCCTTTGCCTGGGCCGCCGTTGCCCGCTTTAGGTTTGGGAGGAGATTCACTTTCTACTGTCTTCAAATATCGAGAAATAGCCAGCAAGTCTTGTTCAGTCAAATAGATTAAACTGTCATGATTCACTTCTTGCATAGGTCCTACTACATTTCCGCCGCCGATTAATTTATCTTTGGTGAAAACTTCCATAACTTCTTGATCTGTCGCTTTGCCTATGTTTGATTTAGTAATGTTAGGTGCCAGATAACCTTGTACTTTTGCGCCGGTTAAATCGTATTTTCGTATAGGCGCGCCTAGAGGCAAGCTTTCGCTCAGTAAGTTATAGGATGGAGAGTGACACATTGCACAATGCCCAGCGCCATCCACTAAATAAGCGCCTCTGTTCCATTCCTCTGATTTTTGGGCATTAATTTTATAAGGCCCAGTGTTTTCGGCGTTGAAAAATAAAATTCTCCAGCCTAACTGTAGGAAACGCCAGTTGAATGGGAACATCATTTCATTAGTGCGATTTGGCTGAGAGACAGCTGGAATAGAGTCTAAGTAAGCTTTTATCGCTTTGATATCTTCAGGCGTAAACCGATTGAAATACATAAAAGGGAATGCTGGATAGTAGTAAGAGCCTTGTGGGGAAATACCATGAGTCATTGCGTTTGCAAATTGCTCTTCCGTCCAGCTGCCTATGCCTGTTTCTTTATCGGGAGTAATGTTGGGTGTGTAGAGAGTACCAAAAGGAGTAGGCATCGCTAAGCCACCAGCAAAGGGTTTGCTTTTTTCACGTTCAGCTGTGTTTGTATGGCAAGCAATACAATCGCCTGCTTTGGTGAGGTACTCACCTCGTTTTACCACATCAGCATTTGAACCCACAGTATTTACAGCAGGATAGGGTGGGTAATAAAGTTTGGTATCAGTCACTGCCATTTTTTTAATGTTTGCAGGTATAGAGATGGCTGCATAAATAACGTATGCAACTATCACTATGAATCCAAAAACAAATAGAGACAGGAGTATTTTTTTTAGGGATGTTTTTTGGGGGGTGAAGTTTTCCACGAGCTATCCTTATTAACTTATTCTTTTTTAGCTATATTTGAAATAACGTTAGTTATCAAGCTGGCGCGCATTTTAATGCTATTCAACGGTAATGTAAAACGGTTAATATTGACATCATTCGGGGTGTACAGGCAATATCCGTCTTCGTTTTCAGCAGAAATTACATCTTTAGGCTTGTGTTATTTAGTGAATGTGTTTTAATTGTCTCGCTTTTTGCACAGATATATAACGACAAAATAAGTGACGAAAGGTTTATTCATGCATAATTATATTAGTCGATTAACAATTTTTATCAGCACGTTCTTTATTGCAGTTGCGGCGCAAGCGACTCCTGGCATTAATATGCCTTATGGTGTCACGCCGATTAGCAATGATATTTATAACCTGCATATGGCATGTTTTTATGTCTGTTGTGTTATTGGTGCAGGCGTTTTTGGGGTATTAATTTACTCTTTAATTAAATATCGAAAATCCAATGGGGCAAAAGCTGCTTTATTTCATGAGCATATAGGCGTTGAAATGACGTGGACTATTATCCCCACGCTTATTCTTATCGCGCTCGCTATTCCTGCAACCATAGTGCTGAAGCATATCCATAATACTGATGAATCCGGATTGACTATTAAGGTCACAGGGTATCAATGGAAATGGAAATATGAGTATTTAGATCAGGGCATTAGCTTCTTCAGTAACTTATCAACTCCCCAAGACCAGATTAATAATCTCGCTCCAAAAAATGAATGGTATTTATTGGAAGTGGATAATCCAGTTGTTGTTCCTGTTGATACCAAAGTGAAATTATTGGTGACAGCTGATGATGTGATACATGATTGGTGGGTACCGGAATTGGGTGTCAAACAAGATGCTATTCCTGGTTTCATTAATGAAAATTGGTTTCTTGCCAACAAGATAGGAACTTACAGAGGTCAATGCGGTGAGTTGTGTGGTGTGAACCATGCCTTTATGCCTATAGTCGTTGAAGTTGTTTCTAAAGCCGATTTCGAGAAATGGGTTAAATCACATGGCTCTGCGACTTTTGCATCGTCTAGTTTGACCGCGCCTACTACCAATGCAAAACCTGCAGCGCTTATGACAGAAGCTGATTTGATGAAGCTGGGTAAAGAACAATACGAAAAAACATGCGCTATGTGTCACCAAGTAACAGGTTTAGGATTGCCGCCTACTTTTCCAGCTTTGAAGGGCAGCAGTGTTGTGACTGGTCCATTGTCAGCAGAAGATAGTTTAGTGATACATGGTAAAAAAGGTACTGCTATGCAAGCTTTTGGTGATCAATTAGATGATAAAACCTTAGCTGCGGTCATTACCTATACCAGACATGCTTGGGGCAATGAAGAATTAAACAAAAAGAATAAATACCCAACAACTATACAGCCGCAAGATATTGCGAAGGCTCGAAAATAAGGAACGGTTCCCGTTAAAGAGGATTGAGATATTGTGAAGCACGACTTGATGCCATGGATGGCATCTTTAAGCACAAGGATGTGCTTGGAGTGCGGAAATAATATCTTAATTCTCTTTAACGGGAACTCCTGATAAATAAGTGGAGTTTAATGTCTCATGAGTGAATCTATCGTTCTTGATCATGCAACTGACCATGATGACCATGGTCCTGCAAAAGGTTTTACACGTTGGTTGTTTACAACTAACCACAAAGATATAGGTACGCTTTATTTATATTTTAGTTTAATCATGTTTTTTGTCGGCGGTATTATGGCGCTGATAGTTCGTGCAGAATTATTGGAACCTGGGAAGGTGTTGATTAACCCAGAATTTTTTAATCAAATGACTACCATGCATGGTTTGATTATGGTGTTCGGTGTCATCATGCCAGCGATGGCAGGATTAGCAAATTGGATGATTCCACTTATGATAGGTGCGCCAGACATGGCGTTGCCACGATTAAATAACTGGAGTTTTTGGTTATTACCTTTTGCTTTTACTATGTTGGCAAGTACGTTATTCATGAGTGGTCCTGCGCCTGATTTTGGTTGGACCTTCTACGCACCTCTATCAACAACCTATGGCCCTAAGAGCACAGACTTTTTTATATTTGCTATTCATATGATGGGTATTTCTTCCATCATGGCTTCCTTAAATATAGTCGTCACTATATTTAATATGCGTGCGCCAGGCATGGGCTGGATGAATCTTCCTGTCTTTGTGTGGGGTTGGTTAGTGACAGCATTTCTTTTGTTAGCCGTGATGCCAGTGTTAGCAGGCTGCGTCACCATGATGTTAATGGATAGACATTTCCATACCAGCTTCTTCGATGCAGCTGGTGGTGGTGATCCATCATTATTTCAACATGTGTTTTGGTTCTTCGGCCATCCTGAAGTGTATATCTTAATTCTTCCTGGCTTTGGTGTTATCTCTGAGATTATTCCTACCTTCTCCCGTAAGTCGTTATTCGGTTATCGCTTTATGGTTGTCGCAACAGTCATTATTGCTTTACTAGGATTGGTCGTATGGGGTCACCATATGTTTACAACAGGTGCGCCTTTGGAAGCTCAGCTTTATTTCATGTATGCGACTATGTTGATTGCAGTGCCTACAGGAATAAAAATCTTTAATTGGGTTGCAACGATATTTAAGGGATCAATCAGCTTTGAAACGCCTATGTTATTTGCGTTGGGCTTTTTGGTGATGTTTACCTTGGGTGGATTTTCAGGGTTGATGTTAGGTTTGGTTCCTGCTGACTACCAGTATAGAGATAGTTACTTTGTGGTTGCGCACTTCCATTATGTGCTCGTGTCTGGATCATTATTCACGATTATTGCAGCTGTGTATTACTGGTTACCGAAGTGGTCTGGTCATATGTACAGTGAAAAACTGGGCCAAATTCATTTTTGGTTAACAGTAATAGGTATGAATCTGACCTTTATGCCTATGCACTTTTTAGGATTGGCAGGTATGCCGCGTCGTATTCCTGATTATGCTTTGCAATTTACTGATTTCAATCAGTACTGCACAGTGGGCGCATTTATTTTCGGTTTCGCACAATTAATATTTCTCTACATTATTTTGAAATCGTGTTTTAGCAAAGACAAAGGACATGTCAGTGCGCAAGTGTGGGAAGGAGCCAAAGGCTTGGAATGGACATTACCATCACCTGTTCCTTATCATACTTTTGCAACGCCACCGGTTATTACCACAGGACATCGTGAATACTAAGATTCCAGCTACAAAAAATAACAAACGCCTCATTACCATTTTGGTGTGCGGCGTTATTTTTATGTTCGGCTTTTGTTATATGTTGGTACCTTTATATAACATTGTTTGCAAGCAAATTGGATTCAATGGAAAATCAGCCAATTCTGCCACACTCGTAAATCCTAATATGCAAGTTGATACGTCTAGAACGATCAAAGTGGACTTTTCCACCACTATGCATGGTAATTTAAATTTTAAATTTATTCCTTTGCAGCGCCACATTGAAGTTCATCCAGGTGAAAGAAAATTAATTTATTTTTACGCGGAAAACAAAACGGGTAAAGACATTACCGTTCAGGCTATTCCCAGCATTACGCCTAACGATGCGGCGCGTTTTTTGAAAAAGACTGAATGTTTTTGCTTTACTCAGCAATATTTTTTCAAGGGTGAAAAAGCAGATATGCCAGTGTACTTTTTCATAGATCCTGCTGTTCCTAAAGAAACCAAAGAAATGACCTTATCTTACACACTTTTTGATGAGACAGAGTTCATTAAAAAACAAAAGCATTTCACAAAAGGCCGAATAGATTTATAATGCGTCAGTTTTGATCTATATTAGAGCAGAGTAATGGTGGATTGTCCGAAATTTAATCTTTTCAAGCAGGCTTATCTATTTAGATTTAGGTGGGGATTCTTCCTGCTATGTTTGTTTTTTGTTGCCCTTTTTATCTTGCTAGGCGTCTGGCAGCTACATCGATTTCATTACAAAAAAGTATTATTAAATAATTATCAAGCTAGGCTGCATGCTGAGGCTATTCCATTTTCAGCAATTACAAATTTAGATGTACAGTTTAAATCAGTTATTGTGCAGGGTCACTTCGTAAAAAATTCGGATATGTTTATACAGAATCGTCTTTACAAAGGCAGATTAGGTTATGACGTTATAACGCCTTTCCAAGTGACGAACTCGAAAAAATTATTGCTAGTCGACAGAGGGTGGGTTGCAGAATCGGCGAATCATACCGTTCCAGATGCTGCATTGCAAAAGCAAGTTGCATCAATTATGGGTTATCTAAAATTACTCGATGAGCGTCAATTCATTTTAGGAAACAATATTTCAGATTCAACCGCTCACTCTTTGATTATGCAAAAAATAGATATAGCTGAATTAACTAAAATAACGCATGCAGATTATTATCCTTTTGTTTTGCGTTTAGCTGTTTTTGAACCTAATGGCTTTACTCGTGATTGGACTATTACCGCAGTAGAGCCTGAACGACATATGGGTTATGCGATTCAATGGTTTGTCATGGCGTTTGTTTTGATGCTGGCGTATTTGGCTTTCTGTTGCGAAAAAATTAAGTAGCTCGGACTAAGCGCAGCGAGTCCGGGAATGGATAAGGCAGATCTCGCGGACGCGACGCAGGGCGTCTTCGTCACGCGCTACAATTTCAGATAGGAACAAAAAATGAAAAACTCAAAACCAATTTATTTATTACTGTTAGTGTTTATTGTTCCCATGATTTTAAGTTGGGGTATGTATCATTATCATCAATACTTTGAATTTAAAACAACAAATCATGGCAGTTTAGTTAAACCACCTGTTGATGTTGCATCTATTTTTAAAGGTGAAGAAAAAAAATGGCGTATGGTACTCGTTGATAGTGCGATGTGTGAGAGTGAATGCCAAGAAGTTAATTATCAGTTACATCAAGTTCAAAAAGCATTAGGTAAAGACCAAGACAGAGTGACTATTGTTGTGATGAATAAAAATTTTATGTCATCCAAAAACATATCACAGAGTATTTTTTATTCTGATAATAAAAAAATAAAAAATAAAATTTATTTAGTAGATCCACGAGGCTTTTTATTCATGGAATATCCAGTGACGACTAACCTCATGAATGTGCTTAAAGATTTAAAGAAAGTGTTGGAAGTCTCACAGATAGGTTGATTGCACTTGTAGAAGCTTAGGGAGAATAGAATGCTAGAAACAAACAATAAAACGAAATCTTACATAGCTAAGTTAGCATTCTGCGCGACATTTTTTTGTTTGTGCGTGATAGGGTTGGGTGCGTTTACGCGATTAATGGACGCAGGTTTGGGCTGTCCTGATTGGCCGGGATGTTACGGGCATTTGATTGCACCTTTAAATGATTACACGGCTCAAGTAAATAATTATGTGAGTTACAAAGCGTGGGCTGAGATGGTTCATCGCTATTTTGCTGGAACCTTAAGTATTTTGATTATCAGTATAATCATTTTAATTTTTTCACGATCTGTCACACGTACGCGTAGCAACATTATTTTCGCAGTTATTTTAATCGGATTAATACTGTATCAAATTATGTTGGGTCTATGGACAGTCACACTAAAATTATTACCTATAGTGGTGACGCAACATTTAATGGGCGGATTTTTAATCGCTTCTACATTATGGCTGGTATACTTAACTAACCGTAATAATCTTATTTTAAAAAATAACAATCCCAATCTTGTAAAAATATTACCTTGGGCTGTAGGTGCTGTTGTTATTTTATTTTTACAAATCATGTTAGGCGCATGGACCAGTACTAACTATGCTTCATTAAGCTGTCCTGACTTTCCTTTTTGTGTCAATTCACAAGCGATGAGCTTACATTTAAGAGAAGCATTTGCTCTTTCACCCGTCGGAATTAATTATGAAGGTGGTGTATTATCCACTGTGATACGTCAAACTATACATATGATGCATAGGTTAGGCGGGCTTATTTTTACTCTTTATCTTATTATGTTTGCAGCTTATGCTCTGCCAAAATTAAAAAATTCTTTTGAAATATTAAAATCGATTTACCTGGTTTTTGGTTTGTTGTGCATACAGCTTTGCATAGGCATTTCAAATGTAATCTTTAAATTACCTCTCATCACAGCAGTCGCTCATACATTAGTAGCAATTCTGTTATTGCTTTCATTGCTGACGTTTGTTTGTAAGTTAGTGCTGAGTATACGTCAGGGGCATACTTCATGAGCGCGATAATAAAAATTGAAAATCCATGGCAAGCAGCAGTTAGTGATTATTGGACACTTTGCAAGCCTAGAGTTGTTATGTTGATGATACTGACATCCATAGTCGGTATGTGTTTAGCGTCGGATAAAGCGATTCCACTTTCTATATTATTTTTTGGGAACTTGGGTATAGCGCTTGTTGCATGTGCTGCAGCTGCATTAAACCATGTAGCAGATCAGCATATAGATAAGTTGATGCGACGAACACAGCATAGACCTATTGCGCAAGGTAAAATTTCCACGCGTGACAGTATTATTTTCTCAACGGTCTTAGGCGCGGTAGGATTAGCTATCTTATTATTTTTGATTAATCCTCTCACTGCAGGTTTAACATTTTTATCATTAATGGGTTACGCGGCGTTTTACACACTTTATTTAAAACATGCCACACCACAAAACATAGTAATAGGCGGTATAGCAGGAGCCGCTCCTCCGTTGCTGGGTTGGACAGCAGTCACGGGTGCTGTCAATGCTCAAGCATTGCTACTCGTGTTAATTATTTATGTTTGGACACCGCCTCATTTTTGGGCCTTAGCTATTTACCGTTTGGAAGATTATGCAAAGGCAAACATTCCCATGTTGCCGCATACGCATGGTGTGCCATATACAAAATTAAATGTTTTACTTTATACCGTCTTGCTAGTTTGTGTGACGACCTTACCTTATATCATTCAGATGTCAGGACTGATTTATTTTATTGGTGTAACGTTTGCAAATTTGGTTTTCCTATTTTATGCGATTCGACTTTATTACTCAGACAAGCGTGAATATGCCATTGCAACATTTCGTTATTCCATCATTTATTTAGGGATTTTGTTTTTATTGTTATTAGTGGATCATTATTTTTATTTAAGTTAGTCAATGAGGTTTTGTAAAATGAAAACAAATAGTCATATAAAGCTCATAGTCGTGATGCTTGTAGTCATTGCGCTCACAACTATAGGTGCACTTTACTTTGTGATGAAAAATAAAGACGCGATCAATGGGTCTATCAAAGTAGTTAAAATTGACGGAGTCTTTCTTCCTCAACCTCAAGAAATCAGTGATTTTGAATTAACAGATAACCATGGTAAGCCTTATACTAAATCAAATTTGAAAGGGCATTGGACGTTTGTATTTTTTGGTTTTACAAATTGTGGGATGGTTTGTCCTACAACGCTTTCAGAATTGAACAAGATGTATAAAACATTAGAAAAAGAGTTGCCAGCAAATCAAATGCCACACATCGTGTTGATTTCTGTTGATCCTGATCGTGATACAGTGGAGCGTATGAATGATTACGTCTCCGTATTTAACACCCACTTTATAGGGTTGAGAGGTGGTGAGTCTAAGATAGATGTATTAAAAAAACAATTGCATATAGCATCAGTAAAAATGCAAACTGATCAAGGTAAAGATCATTATACGATTAATCACAGTGCTGAAATTATGGTGTTTAATCCGCAGGTACAGTTACAAGCTTTTTTCTCTTACCCTCATATAGCGAATCAAATGGTGAGAGATTACAAATTAATTTTAACGTCAACTAAAGGGTAGGGATACGATGAAAATAAAACAAATTGTTATTTTATTTTTTATGTTAGCAGGATTAAGTTGGGCAGGTGTTTCATCAGCATGGGAGATGCATGATGCGCAAGGAAATGTTATTTCATCCAAAAACTTTGAACACAAATGGCTGATTCTTAATTATTGGGCTTCTTGGTGTGACAGCTGTCGTGAAGAAACGCCTGAGTTCAATTCGTTTTATGAAATGAATAAAGATAAAAATGTAGTGCTTTATGGTGTGAATTACGATCACTTGACAGGCAATGAATTAACATCTGATATTAACGCTATGGGAATCAAATTTCCGAATTTGGCAGAAGATCCTAGTGTTATGTATGCATTAGGTGAATTAGAAGTGCTGCCTGTGACATTTATTATTAATCCAGATGGAAAAGTAGTGAAAAAAATCATGGGAAGAAGTAGCGCTGAGTCTTTAAATGATGTACTTAACTATTTACGAAAAAAATAATGTCACCCCAGTTTAAGCACATACTTGTTATTGTTATAGTGTTGCTGAGTGGATTGTCAGGATTTATATTTTCATATTATAACCATTCTGGTTCTTCCCAATTGCAATCAGAAAATGCTACGCAGTTGATAGAAACCTACCATTATCCAGCGATTTTTGTGCAGCAATTGAAAGGCGATGCACATGCGGGTCAAAAGATTTTTAAAGAATTTTGTGCGTCATGTCATGCAGCTGAACCCCTTATTGATATTAATGCGCCTCACATAGGTGATAAACAAGCATGGAAGGGGTTTAGAAGCTTAGGTATGGATGCAATGCTGACAATAACAATCAACGGCGCAGGTGCAATGCCTGCGCGCGGTGGTTGCTTTGAATGTAGTGATGAACAATTGCGTGAGACTATCAACTATATTTTAGACCTAAGCCGATAACTCAAAAAAAAGCCCGCATCAAGTTTGTCTAGATGCGAGCCTAATTCAATTTTTAAGTATCGTTACCCTTTATTTCTTGTTTCTGCGTGGAGGCGACTGATAGCTGCCAGAGCCCGGTTGTGTGAAATAATTAGGGTTAAAAAACCGACTTGGCGATTCTTCGGATGCTTTTCTTGAAATGCCAGAAGGTCTTCTTACCGGAGTGCTGGGAGCAGAAAGATTTAAAAAATGTGATATATCTTCTTCTTGAGAATTGCTGTTAGCTAAGTTAGCAGCAAGATTTGCATCTGACGCATTGACCTGAGTAGAATTATTAGCAAATAATGAGTATCTATGGACGTCAGTCATGTGCGCTATCGCTGCATTCGTGGGTGATGCATAAGTGACGTTATCCCTTGCAATATTAAATGGATTTCTCGCGGGTGAGCTAAATGCTGGAACGGATAACGGATGTAAAATATCAGTTTGATGATTGTTGTTAGTTGATCCAACAGGATGACTATTGTGCGTCGCGGTTGTTTGTGCGAGCGCGATTAATTCCGCATCTATTCTCGCTTGTAATTCTGCTTGTTTTCTTGAGTTTAATTCTAGTGCTTGCGCATTTAATATTGCCGCATTTGCATTAATCATATTAGTGCGGTGCTGAGTTAAAAACTGCTGTATCTTAAGTAAAATAATTCCATGTTCTGAGCGTAATATGATTGAAAAATCCTCTTCATGTGAGTGAGAGCTTATTTGTGTTAGCGATTGAGCAGGTTGTAAAGGTTGAGAAAAAATTATTGATTCTACCGTGCTTAATGGGCTTGAAAGATTAAACGGTGTTTTTGCTTCTATCATTTCAATAAATTTTATAAGCGTATTATAGGGAACATCAACTAAAATATTCGCCAAAATTTGAAATGTAAGTTTTGCTGCTTCTAAAATTTCTTGATCTATATCCTCTTGAAGGTAATTCAAGTTATCTTGAAATGAATTCGTATACATTAAGTTAGTGTTATTGAAAAATGTCTGTGGAATAGAGGCATTAGCGTATGTTGTAAAGGGTGTGCTTACGACATTAGCTGCTGCACTTGAATTATAGTTTGCTGCTGCACTTGAATTATAGTTTGCTGCTGCACTTGAATTATAGTTTGCTGCTGCACTTGAATTATAGTTTGCTGCTGCACTTGAATTATAGTTTGCTGCTGC
>JARLJN010000017.1 GCA_031291255.1 Gammaproteobacteria bacterium | reverse complement strand
TGAGGATTGTGCAACATCAAGCGGGATAGCCGCTCTATCCATCGCCTGTGCCATGGTGTTGTTATCCTGGGTTTGCGTCCCAGGATATGAAATACCTAAAAAATGGAATCCTTTTTCTATATGACCTATGCGCGTCTTTTGGGGTGATAAGCAAAGACGACGCTCTTTTAATACCGACATCATGACTTGTTTGCAGCGCTTAAGCTGACGAAGGCTTTGACACAAAATCAAAATATCGTCTTGATAACGTAAATAGGTTACATTCATTGCATTATACGCGTCATCTAAAGGCTTCAAATAGATGCCACTGAAAAATTGGGAAAGAGGCCCACGAAGGGCGATGCCATGGTCTGGGTTTTGACATCCTCTGGGTGTTTCGATAGGATTGGTGATGATTTCCTCAAGCATATTCTGCACTTTTTTGTCATCGTAAAGCGTTTTGATGTCTTCAACCAACTGCCGGTGCGGGATTGATTTGTAAAATGATTTGATATCGGCTCGAATAATGAACTTTGGATTGTGCAGGGCAAGCGCCTTCCTCACGCGCTCGGTTGCTAGCCTCACCCCACTGGGTCCTTTTAGATGATAGCAATTAGCATTCATGACGTGTGGGAAGGTGGGTTTTAATTCTTGCAGTAATATATGTTGGAAAATTCGGTCGGATAAATGTAATTGTTCAACCACTTCATCAGGGAAGTAATGTCGTTTAAGGTGACGCGGCGAATAGCTCCCATCTACCATGGATTCAACGCCTTTTGCCAACCAATCATCTATTTCGCGCGCCATGAAATGCACATCATGATTAGGGTTGGCATGGTGTTTCTGTCGGTGTATTTTCCGAAACAATTTTTTCCCTATTTCTACCATGTCTTTGAAATGCCAACGTTTCATCTTGTTTTTATGCTCTTTTCACCCATAAAAAATCAGGGGCATTTTTTAATTGATTACAAAAGGCCTGCATACTCGTGGCCTCCATTCATACAGGGAAAGCTACCGCCCTTATTGTTGCTAAATTCAATACCATCACTATTACGCTATCTGATGCGGAATGTAAGGGCGTCTTAAAAAAACTTTCCTATTTGCAATTTAAATATGATAATCCGTATTTTTTAATCCGCCTAAACATGATTTTAATTCAGATCATGAATGGATATAGAGAGATAGGGATGTATGATAGCACTACTTATAGCAGCAATTGAACGAATCGACGATATTCCTTTACTTTTGGCGCAGATGAGAAAGCTTCAGCTGGCTGAGTTATTAGACAATGAGTTTCCAATGCATGGCAATTGGGAAGGCTTAAGTCTAGGCAATATAGTGCAGGTGTGGCTTGCTTATATTTTGAGTGAAGGAGACCATCGGTTAAATCACGTTGAGAGCTGGGCCGAGGGTTTATTAGTGACATTAAAAAAATGCCTTGGCAGGGATGTTGTTTCACTGGATTTTAGCGATGATCGTCTGTCAAGGGTTGTTGATTTTTTAGGTCAGGATGAGCCATGGGATACTTTTGAAGGAAACTTAGGCCAAACTTTAATTCGCGTGTATGATTTAAGACCCAAAAGAGCACGTATCGATAGTACAACGGCTAAAAGCTACACAACATCCGTAACTGATGGTGGCATATTTCAGTTTGGGCACAGTAAAGATCATCGCCCGGATTTACCTCAGTTAAAAATTAACCAGTCGGCATTAGATCCATTGGGGATCCCACTGACAACCACGATAGTCAGTGGCGAAAAAGCCGATGATCCATTGTATATCCCAGAGATCAGCAAGGTTCAAAAAATTATTAATGCGCCGGGCGTTCTGTTTGTGGGGGACTGCAAAATGGCATCTATGGACACACGCACTTATGTCGCAAAAAGTGGAGATTATTATTTGTGCCCATTATCCGCGGTGCAAATGCCAGCGTCCACACTAACTGAACTATTGATTCCTGTTTGGAACAATGAGCAGGCTTTGAATGACATCTACCGTCCGACGCAAGAAGCAGAGGAAAAACAAGAAAAAATTGCTGAGGGCTTTCAGTATACTGTCACACTTCAGGCAGAAAAAGAGGGTGAAGTATTTGAGTGGGATGAGCAACGATTAGTTGTGCACTCATTGAAGCATGCGGCAAAGCAAGAAAAACAATTGGCTCAGGACATAGACAAAGCCATTGCTGCAATAGCCCAGTTTAATAAGACCGGACGCGGAATAAAACGCCTTAATCAGGCGGAACTAGAGGCGGCTGTGAATACAGTTTTGAAAAAACATAATGTATCCAGCTTGATTCAATTAGAATACAGTGAATCAATTAAAAAATCACGATGCTCTGCAACAGCCAAGCAGGAAGCGTATATTTTAGTGGAAAGAACCCCGTCTGTTAGCGCTAAAGTTGATCCTGTTGCATGGGAAATGGTTGTGCGTAACTTAGGATGGCGTGTTTTCGTGTGCAACGATAAAGAGTTAACCTTGAGTGAAGCTGTTCTTGCTTATCGTCAGGAATATTTAATTGAGCATGGGTTTGCGCGATATAAAGGGAAAACTTTGGGCTTAACACCAATATACCTCAGCTCAGGAACTCGTGTTAAGGGGCTTATACGTTTGCTCAGTATCGGATTGAGGGTTCTTTGTTTGTTAGAATTTAGTGTGCGTGAAGCGCTTAAAAAAAAAGATGAGAAATTGTCTGGGATTTATAAAGGGAATCCAAAGAGATCAACGAACAGTCCCACGGCTGAAAAGATGCTTAAGGTTTTTCGTGGGTTATCGCTCATTGTTATGAATATCGATGGGGTAACGCGAATGGAGGTTACACCGCTGAATCCTGTGCAGGAGAAAATATTAATGCTATTGGAGCAACCGAAATGCATTTATACTGAACTATACATGAATCCTATTGAACCAACCAATAATTTGAGCGAACGGTGAGTGTATCATACAATAAACCGCTGATAAGCTATAATCCTATTACTAGGAGCTAATGGGTATTATGGGCGAGAGCCTTACTTTACGAGAGTATCGCTTTCTCCTAATAATCTACCAAGATTAAAAGCGTCTTGATTATTAAACTTATTTATTCGGTTTTCAATAGAATAATCAATCTTTATAGTTTTCTTAATTCCTTC
>JARLJN010000003.1 GCA_031291255.1 Gammaproteobacteria bacterium | reverse complement strand
TTTTTTTTTTTTTTTTTTTTTTTTTTTTTTTTTTTTTTTTTTTTTTTTTTTTTTTTTTTTTTTTTTTTTTTTTTTTTTTTTAAAAAAAAAAAAAATTATTTTTGTTTTTTTTAAAAAAAACCCAACACAACCCAACCTACAACGGCTAACTTGAAATTTAACAAAGCAAGAACAGAGGTTTAACATGTTAGAAATAAAAAATTTACACGCGACCATTCAAGATGAAAAGCAAATAACAAAACCTATCTTGAAAGGAATCAATTTAAGTGTAAAGCCAGGTGAAGTGCATGCCATCATGGGTCCTAATGGCTCAGGTAAAAGTACGCTCGCCAATATACTTGCAGGCCGTGACGATTATCAAATCACTAAAGGTTCAGTGTTATTTGATAACAAAGATTTATTAGCACTGTTACCTGAAGAGCGTGCAGCAGAAGGATTATTTTTAGCATTTCAATATCCAGTTGAAATTCCTGGCGTGAACAATATGTATTTCCTAAAAGCTGCATTGAATAATATTCGAAAACACCGCGGCTTACCGCCTTTAGATGCCATGGATTTTATAAAAACAATAAAAAATAAAATTAAAGAAGTGGGTTTAGACGAAGCCTTTTTAAATCGTGCAGTAAATGAAGGATTTTCTGGCGGTGAAAAAAAGCGAAATGAAATCTTACAAATGATGATGCTAGAACCTCGTTTAGCCATATTAGATGAAACCGATTCTGGTTTAGATATAGATGCGTTGCAAATGGTAGCGAAAGGCGTGAATTCATTGCGCAGTCCAGATCGCAGTATAATATTAGTCACACATTATCAGCGTTTATTAGATTACATCGTTCCAGATGTTGTGCATGTTATGGCTAACGGACAAATTATCAAATCAGGCGATAAATCCTTGGCATTGGAATTAGAAGCTAAAGGTTACGGATGGTTAGGCGGGCGGGATGAGGCATGAGTGTAGTTCTTGATAAAACAAATTGGCTGACGAAAGCCTTATCGGATGAGCAGAATTTTTTTGCGGAACATTCATGGCTGCAGGAATTACAATTACAACAACGGTTGGCATTGATGACGCGTGGTCTGCCTACTCGTAAAGAAGAACAATGGAAATACACAGATGTGACTTTTATAGAAAAAAATGATTTTCATAAAATTACGCATCAAGAAAATGCTACGAAACTTGCAGTGTTATCTTTGCAAGATAAGAGTATCAAATTAGTATTTGTTGATAATACATTTTCTGCAGAGTTATCTGATGTCAGTTTGCTTCCTGAAGAAGTTATTTGTTGCTCATTGCAAAAAGCACTCAGTGAATACACTGAATTAGTTAAGCCTTATTTATCTTCAAGTAAAGATATAAAAGAGTTTCCTTTTGCAAATTTGAATTTAGCACTGTTAACAGATGGTTTATTTTTATATGTTCCAAAAAATGTAACCATGACTGTGCCTGTGCATTTATTCTTTGTGAATACCGTAGAAAATTCTTATTCCTGCCCCAGAAATATTATTATTGCAGAGCAAGGTAGTAAGGTAACAGTTTTTGAAGAACACAGCAGTGCTGCCAGTAATAAATATTTTACAAATGCTGTTACTGAAATGGATGTTAAAAGTAACGCGCAAGTTGATTATTATAAAATGCAAAATGATGCAGCATCAGGCACTCACATAGCTGATGTATTTATTCATCAAGCACAAGACAGTAAAGTAAAAACCCTGTCATTAGCATTGGGCAGTCATGTTTCCCGCGAATCCATGAGAGTGTATTTGAATGAACGTGGCGCAGAGTGCAGTATTAATGGATTTTATAGTACGGAATCAGATGGGCAGCATATAGATAATCATATTCAAATAGATCACGTAGCACCTTACTGTACGAGCGCTATGGTTTACAAAGGTGTATTAAATAAAAAATCTCGCGCTGTATTTAACGGTAAAATTTATGTTTACCCCGATGCGCAAAAAACGAAATCTCAGCAAGAAAATCATAACTTATTGTTGTCACCCGATGCTGAAGTAGACACCAAACCTGAATTTGAAATTTACGCTGACGATGTAAAATGTGCTCATGCTGATACAGTAGGTCAGTTAGATGCGGAATCATTATTTTATTTGCGTTCACGCGGAATAGAAAAGCAAACTGCACTTAAGTTATTAACACGCGCTTTTTCAGATGATGTATTAAATCGTGTAGAAAACAAAGCCGTGTTACAACATATGTATAACTCATTAAATCAGAAGCTGGCCTATGAATCATAATGTTGATGTGTTACGAAAAGATTTTCCATTGCTCGCTCAAACTGCACGAGGCAAGCCGCTTGTTTATTTAGACAATAGCGCAACCAGTCAAAAACCTCAGTGTGTGATAGATGCATTACAGCATTATTATTCACACGATAATGCAAATATACATAGAGGCGTGTATGAGCTCAGTGAGAGAGCAACTAAAGAATACGAAGACGTGCGTGTATTAGTACAACAGTTTATAAATGCAAAATCTGCTGACGAAATCATTTTTGTACGCGGCGCAACAGAAGCTATTAATTTAGTGGCTGCCAGTTATGGCCGTACGAATATCAAAGCACAAGATGAAATTATGATTAGTGCAATGGAACATCATTCCAATATCGTCCCTTGGCAAATTTTGTGTGAGCAAACGGGCGCGGTATTGAAAGTTATTCCTATTACAGATGAAGGTGAGATGGATTTAGATGCCTATCAAAAATTATTTTCCTCGCGCACAAAATTATTAGCATTTGCTCATGCATCAAATGCATTAGGTACCATCAATCCTGCAAAAGAAATGATACGCATTGCACATAGTCATAATGTGCCTGTGTTATTAGATGGGGCTCAAGCATTTCCCCACATGCCTGTTGATGTACAAGATTTAGAGTGTGATTTTTATGTTTTATCTAGTCATAAAGCCTACGGTCCTACGGGATTAGGCGTTTTGTATGGCAAATCAGAGTTGTTAAATGCTATGCCGCCCTATCAGAGCGGTGGTGACATGATAGAAAGCGTTAGCTTTGAAAAAACGACTTATAATAAATTGCCTTATAAATTCGAAGCAGGCACACCGCATATTGCGGGTGTAATTGGTTTCGGTGCAGCTATTCACTATATGCAAAAAATCGGTATGCAACAAATTGCGTTGCATGAACAAGAATTATTGTCTTATGCGACAAAAAAATTAAGCGCTATACCTGATTTAAGAATTATTGGTACTGCTAAAAATAAAGTGGGTGTTATTTCTTTTGTTTTAAAGGGAATACACCCGCATGACATAGGAACAATTTTAGATGATCAAGGCATTGCTGTGCGTGTAGGACATCATTGTGCAATGCCAGTCATGCAGCGTTTTAATGTACCCGCGACAGTGCGAGCATCCTTTGGTTTATATAATAATGTTTCTGATATTGATGCATTGTGTGAAGGTTTAAATGAAGTGAAGAGGTTATTTGCCTAATGTCAGCATTGAGACAGCTTTATCAAGAAATGATAATTGATCACGGCAAGCGTCCGCGAAATTTTGGCACGCTGCCAGATGCAACCCATCACAAAGAAGGTTTTAATCCTTTGTGCGGAGATAGATTAACGATTTATGTTTCTGAAAAAAATAATGTGGTTGAAAAAATTTGTTTCGAAGGTAGCGGATGTGCGATTTCAGTAGCGTCAGCTTCATTGATGACAGAAGTATTGCAAGGAAAAACACGTGCAGAAGTTGAAGCTATCTTTGATGATTTTCATGAATTAGTGACTAAAGGTCACAATGTAGTGTTAGAAGACCGTTTAGGTAAATTGGCGGTGTTGGCAGGTGTTGCAGAATTTCCTGCTCGTGTTAAATGTGCAATCTTAGCATGGCATACATTAAAAGCTGCTATGGCAGATGATGCGGGTACAGTGAGCACTGAATAGTAAGTAGCCCGGATTGAGCACTGCGAAAATCCGGGGTTCTACTCACAATTAATAAGAGAGAAAACAGACCATGAACCCAATTAGTTTCACCGATGCAGCTGCGGCGCATATAAAAAACATGTTAGAAAATAATCCTAAAGCCTTAGGTTTTCGTTTATCTATTAAAAAAACGGGATGTTCTGGTTTCGCTTACGTTCCAGATCTGATTACTGAAATCAAACATGATGATATTCATTTTGAGGCACAACATAATTTACCGGTTTATGTAGATCCAAAGTCATTAGAATTTTTTGAAGAGTTGTTAATTGATTACGTAGTAGAAGAAGGGCACGGTTTAAAACAAAAACGTTTAGTTTTTGTAAATCCAAAAGAAAAAGGCCGTTGTGGTTGTGGCGAAAGTTTTACACTCGAGTAATTCACTATGTTTAAGCAAGATACGATAGAAATTTCCCGTGATTGTGATGCGTTACTTATTCCGTCAGGAGTAAAAATTAGCATACAAAAAGGGACCTTAGTTATGATTACACAAGCGCTAGGAAATTCTTATACCGTTTATGTAAACGGTAATTTAGCGCGCGTCGCTGGACGTGATGGTGATGCATTAGGCATGATTATTTTAGATGAGCCTGATGTGAATGTGTTAGATATTCCACTTAAAGAAAAAGTATGGGAATTATTAAAAACCTGTTTTGATCCTGAAATACCAGTGAATATTGTCGATTTAGGTTTGGTATATGAATGTGATATCACTGAAATTCCTGAAGGCGGAAATCGCATAGAAATTAAAATGACGTTAACCGCGCCGGGCTGCGGCATGGGCCCTGTGTTGATTGCTGATATGGAACAAAAATTAAGAACGATTAAAGATATCTCCGATGTCAAAATTGAATTAGTGTTTGATCCACCATGGAATAGAAGCATGATGAGTGATGTAGCGAAATTACAATTAGGGATGTTGTAAAATTTCGAAATCAATAAGCATGTATCGTAGGGTGGGTTAGGTGCGCTTTTTGCACCGTAACCCACCAAATAAAATAACGTTTAAAGCATAAATTTTATTTTTAAAAGGGCTGCAAAATGACTATACAAGAAACCATCAAAAACCAAATTGAGAAAAATGACATAGTGCTTTATATGAAAGGGACTGCGCAATTTCCTCAGTGTGGATTTTCATCTAAAGCAGTGAGTTTGCTGAAAGCCTGTGATGCAAAATTCATAACAGTGAATGTGTTAGAAGAACCCGAAATCAGACAAGGTATCAAAGAGTTTTCAAACTGGCCTACTATTCCTCAACTTTATGTTAAAGGAAATTTTATAGGGGGTAGTGACATTATGGCTGAAATGTATGAAAGTGGTGAATTATTAGAGTTAATCAAAACGGTATAATCTATGCCTAAGCCTGTAAGACACTATACACCATTGGATAAGCTCTGCTTGAGCCTAGATCAAGCGTTACGAGCGATTGCAGGCAAGGCAGCTACCACTGAGCGCGCCTATCCTGCAGCGCATGAAGCAGAGCCAGAATTGACGGCTGAAGAACGTAAGCATGCGGCTAGTCTTATGCGCATCAATCATGCTGGGGAAGTGTCAGCTCAGGCGCTTTATCACGGTCAAGGATTGGTAACGCGTCATGCTACTGTGTCTGACTATATGCAAAAGTCTGCAACTGAGGAAGGTGATCATCTGGATTGGTGTCACAAACGTTTAGTGGAGTTAGGCAGTCACACCAGTTATTTAAATCCGTTATGGTATGCCGGTTCGTTTGTGATTGGTGTGAGCGCTGGGCTAGTTGGTGATAAATGGAGTTTAGGTTTTGTCGCTGAAACGGAAAAACAAGTTGTAACTCATTTGAAGAAACATTTAAGTTTGTTGCCTGAGCAAGATATAAAAAGCGCTAAGATATTACAGCAAATGGAAATAGATGAAGCGCATCACAGAGAGGCTGCCGTGCACTTAGGTGCTGCTGAGCTGCCACAGATCATCAAAAAAATAATGCGGTTTACTTCTAAAATAATGGTGAAAACCGCGTATTGGTTATAATGACAACCCGGATTTTCGCAGAGCTCAATCCGGGCTACAAGTGCTTAATACGGTACAGCGAAAACCCGGGTTGCAGTGCTCAATATTATAAAAGTAGCCCGGATTGAGCTCTGCGAAAATCCGGGATTGTTGGCACAGATCTTTGGATTTTAATCTAAGTTACGAGTGCTTAAAGAGTAGTGGTACATACTCAGCAGCAAACGCATGATAGCTTTTTCGATCCAATGTTTTTGCTTTAAAAAAGGATAATTCTCGTAATCCATCAATTTCTAATAAACCGTTAGACTTCATAAAACAATGTACTTGCTGATTTGTTTTATTCACAAAAAATTTATTTTGTTCTGGTTGCTTTTGATAGTGTTGATAAGCTAATAAGGCATTGGAGTGATACCAACTGCCCAACACTTGTTGTTTAAAAGTTTTGTTTGCATAGAAAATGTTTAATAAAACATAAGTCTGTAAGCTTAGTTTGAATGATGTCTTGATGGGGCATTTTGCTTTTCCAATGCATATTTTATTGGCAATGGTAGCAAATATGCTTATTTTTTACTATTAAAAAGGAAGATAAGCATTTGTAGCCCGGATTGAGCACAGCGAAAATCCGGGATTGTGGGCACAGTTCTTTGAATTTCGACCCGGATTTTCGTTGCACTCAATCCGGGCTACAAGAACGGGGGATACTTAACCATGAACAGGAGTATATTGAATGACTAGCGCAGCGGTTTGAATTAACCAAGTTACCCAGACTAACTGAAAAAAGTAGGGCATCCATTCGCGTCTTACCAGCCAATAGAGTATTGAAGGTATCAGCCCAACTAAAACAGGGATGGCTAATAAGGCAAGCAGTTCTCGAATTAAATTTCCAGGTATGCCAGGAGAAAAAACTTGTTTGAGGGTTTCAGCAACCCAATCGTGTCCAGCAAGTAAGACATGTAAACCTATTTGGGCTTGCGGCATGGCCATTAGAATTAACGTACTGAAAACAAGAAGAGCAGCAATGTGTTTTAACATGTAATATCCCTATTTTTTGATAAAATTTATAATCTGGAACTAATCGTAATGACAAACCCTACTCCTGCCAAAATGATAAGTTGCCAAGAATTAGCAGAAGTAATTAGGGTAATATCATAGTGCATACTTGTAAATAGGCCGGCTATTCCTGCTATCAGAGTTAGGCCAGGTGCAACAAAAGAACGTGCTGAAGCGGCAAGTACGTTAAAGCCAATGATGATCTTCATAGTCCAATAAAAAAAGATTTGTTTGTCTGGCATGACGTCATTGTTAAGTAATATAAGATATGCCCCTACTGCAATAAGAATCACAAATATATTAGGCAAAATTGAATAAAGTGAGAAAAGTGTTTTGTCATCATGCGAAAGATGTTTGGGGAGTTTGTTTTTTTTAGGCCCAGTCATTAAAAATTCCTATTCATAAAATGATAGATAAAAGTAGCATAAAAAAGCTAAGTCCGCATGCCTGTTCCGCGTTTTAACATAATTAAACACCATGTTAGCAAAATGATAAATAGTGTGCCTACCATGGTAAAACCAAAATAGACGTTCACATCAGATATACCTAGAATTCCAAATCGAAAGGTATCCACTATATTCAGTATGGGGTTGAAAGTTGAAACAGTACGCCAAAAATCGGGTAATTGCTTTACAGAATAAAAGACGCCGCCTAAATAGGTTAAAGGCATTAATACGAAAGTAGGAATGAAAGACACATCATCAAATTTTTTCGCAAAGATGCCATTGATTAAACCCCCTAATGAAAAAAGCATGGAGGCCAGTATGGCCATAGCGAGGACTATCCAAATATTATAAATATGCAGATGGGTAAAGAATAAGGAAATCAGTATGACAAGAAAGCCGACTAAAAGTCCTCTTATCGTTCCGCCTAACATAAACCCGACCAAAATAACGTAGCTGGGTACAGGAGCCACTAAAATTTCTTCTATGCTTTTACTGAATTTAGCACCGAAAAATGAAGTAGAGGTATTAGCATATGCATTGGTCATGATGGCCATCATGACTAAGCCTGGCACTATATATTGCATGTAAGAATAGCCAGATATACTTTGAATTTGTGAGCCGACTAATTTTCCAAAAATTAAAAAATATAAAGACATGGTTATCACTGGCGGTAACAGTGTTTGAGACCAAATGCGCATGAAGCGAATTATTTCTTTACGAATAATGGTGTAGAACGCTATATAAATTTGTTGGCTGCGTTTTTGTATCATGATTCATTCTCGGATTGAATTTTATTATTTGCAATTAAATCGATAAATAATTCTTCTAATCGATTTGTTTTATTACGCAAACTTGTGATGTTAATATTATTTTTTGTTAGGGTATCAAATAACATATTGAGAGAATGGTGCTTGCTCACCTTGATTTCTAGTGTAACCTCATCAATTAAGCGACAAGGATATTTTAGATTTTCAGGTATGTCTCTAAGAGGGCTTGCTAAATCCAAAATCATAGTTTGAGTATCAAGACGATTAATAAATGATTTCATGTTTGCGTGTTCTATTATCTCACCATTATCTATGATAGCTACGTTTTTACAAAGGTGTTCTGCTTCTTCTAGATAATGCGTAGTTAAAATAATCGTAGTGCCTTGCGCATTTAATTCTGTTAAAAATTCCCATAACATATGTCTTAATTCTATATCGACTCCAGCAGTGGGCTCATCTAGCATGAGTAATCTGGGTTTAGTGACCAGTGCACGAGCTATCATTAATCTGCGTTTCATGCCGCCTGATAAACGTAATGCTGCGTTATTTCTTTTTTCCCATAAACCTAATTTTTTAAAATAATATTCTGTACGCTGCTCTGCAATTTTGCGCGGCACACCATAATATCCAGCTTGGTTTATGATGATGTGAGAAATTTTTTCGAAAGGATTAAAATTCATTTCTTGAGGAACAACACCTATACATAATTTAGCGGCATCTAATTCTTTATCTATGTCATGACCGAAAACAGAAACACTGCCAGAAGATTTATTGACTAAAGAACAAATGATTCCTATGGTCGTCGATTTTCCTGCACCATTTTGTCCTAGCAATGCAAAGAAATCGCCTTTTTCAACTTCTAAATTAATTCCTTTTAACGCAACTAATCCGTTGGAATATTGTTTAGTTAAGTTTTTTACTGAGAGTGCGTGCATTTTATTCCTATCTAATTGTTGTCGGGTTACGATGCTGGGGCATCTAACCCGACCTACGTTTTATCGCTTTTTATTTCTATATTATTTTGTCGGATTACGATGCTGGGGCATCTAATCCGACCTACGTACTTTTTCGCTTTATTTTATCGCTTATCGTAGGGTGGATTAGAGGCGCTTTTTGCCTCGTAATCCACCATTTAAAATATTTTCTAAAAATCACTAATTAATTTTTCAGGTAATTGTTCCATCAATAAGCGCAAGGCTTTACCTCTATGACTTAATTGATTTTTAATTTCAGGAGATAATTCTGCAGCACTTTTATGTTCACTAGGGACATAAAAAACAGGGTCATAACCAAATCCGCCTTCACCTTGTAAGGTTCTTAAAATAGTCCCTTTCCATGTGCCATGACAAATCAGAGGAGTAGGATCGGCTGCATGTGTTAAGTAAACTAACACACAATGAAAACAGGCTTGGCGATTACTATCAGGCACATCTTTCATGTTCTCTAATAATTTTGCCATATTATCTTTGGATGAAAATTGCGGACCTGCATAACGTGCGGAATAAATACCGGGTGCACCGCCTAATGCAGAAACAGCTAAACCAGAATCATCTGCCAGTGCAGGCAGCCCTGTTTTTTGGCTAGCATGCCGTGCTTTGAGCAAAGCATTTTCTACAAAAGTGGATGCTGTTTCAACGATATCATGAACGCCCAACTCTTTTTGAGGAACTAATGTAATTTTGAAATCCGTTAACAAGGTTTGAATTTCACGTGTTTTGCCTGCATTGTTACTCGCAAAAACAATTTTCATAATGGTCTCTTTGATTTTATGTAAAAGCGATTGTTTGGCCTATATTTAATAAAGGCAGCGCTACTAAAATAATGATTAGCCTTAAACCAAGCATGACGGGTATAGGCGTGATATCTATGCCGCCCACCAGAGGAATAATACGTTGCGCGGGGCGCATTAAGGGATCTGTCATACGCGTTAAAATTTGTGTGATAGGTGTGTTACCGGGTTGTATCCAGCTCATGACTGCTTGAATTAAAATAGCATAAAAAAAGATATTCAAACTAAATTGCAGGGCATCAGCAAATGCTATTAAAAATATGCCTATGACATTTGGCATACCTACAAACAAAATACCTAATAATAAAAATTTTATAAATTCGAATACTAAGACCAATATAACTGTAGAGATTTCTATATTTTTATAATTAGGAATAAATTTTCGTACGGGGTTTACAATAGGTTGTGTCAGTTTGACAACGAATTGAGAGATAGGATTGTAATAATCAACTCGAATTGCCACTAAAATAATTCGAATCAGTAAAACAAAAATATACAAATCAAAGAGAGTGTTAATTATTAATGAACCTGCAGCATTGATAGAGCTAAACATTAAGATGACTCCGCTAATTGTAGGGCTAATTCTTCTGAACGGTTTTTTGCAGCTGTTAAAGCAGCATGTAAGATAGATTGAATATCAGACTGTTGTAATACTTCTATGGCTTTTTCAGTGGTGCCTCCTGGAGAGGTAACTTGTTTGCGTAGTTCTGATAATGGAGTTTGACTTTCTAATGCCATGCGCGCTGCACCTAATGCAGTTTGCAGTGTTAATACGCGTGCAATATCACTGGGTAATCCTAACTCTTGGGCTGCGTTTTGCAGCATGTCCATAATCAGAAAAAAATAAGCAGGGCCACTGCCTGAAAGCGCGGTGATCGTATCCATTAGTTTTTCATCGTCAACCCAGACAACTAATCCTACGGCACCTAAAATACGTTGCGCATTTTCACGCTGTTCATCGCTCACATGTTTATTAGCATATAACGCGGTAGCACCGCATCCAATCAGAGCGGGAGTGTTGGGCATGCTGCGTATGATGGCAATTTCTTTTCCCAGCCACTGAGATAAACTGCTTTCGCGTATGCCAGCCGCAATGGAAATAACCAGTGGTTTTTTTTCTTGTATATCGGTTGCGAGTTCCGTCGCTATGGAATGGAGAATTTGAGGTTTTACAGCAAACATGACGATAGTTGCATTTTGTATAGCGCTTACATTATCAGGGGAAGTCTGCACGCCCCATTGCTCTGCAATTTGTTCAAGCTTGCTGGGTGAGGAATCTGTTACCCATAACTTGTCAGCTGGATGGCCGTTCTTTATGAGCCCTCCTATGAGGCTGGCTCCCATGTTGCCGCAGCCTATAATGGTGATGATGGGTGTATTCATTTACCGTCTATCCAAAATATATGGGTTTTAAGGATATCATGGTTTGTTGAATAAATTGAGAGCCACTTTAACCATATTTATGCCAATTGACTCGCAGTTGTTTTATTGAGGTGCTGTTTTTGTTAAGATGACCCGAAATTTTTAATCATGAATTTATTAAGGATTTAACGATGAAAAAAATATGGGCTTTTATTTTTAAAAAGAAACTTGCAAAACCAGCTTGTTGTCACGGATCTTATTAATCTATGTTGCCTTCCTTAGAAAAGGCAAAGGACTATATTGATTCTATCGATTTTTCTCTCATCATAGAAAAGATGGTGAAAAATGACGGTTGGCGGCGCAGTGATGCTTTAGCAACAAGTGAGCTTTACCGTCATTTTTTATATCTCAATAAAAAATATTTAAGCGATGCTATATTGCCGCCGTCTGAGGATATAGACGAATTTTGGCATTATCATATTTTAGATACTCAAAAATATATCAACGATTGTGAAGCTATTTTTGGGCGTTATTTTCATCATTATCCCTATCTAGTCTTGGATCATCAATTAAATCAATCCGGCCTTACGCAAGCATTTGAAGTGACTCAGAATTTACATATAGTTGAATTTGGGGAACCGATTTTTGCGACGCGTTCTCGTTATTCCTCTTGTTTATACCGTTTTTTGAAGCTTTTTGAAGTGAGTTGATGTAGGGAAGGAATAACCATAACCCCATGATTAAATTAAATTTATACCTGTAAAATATTTTTTCATTTTTCATCATTTTATTTAAAAAACGTCTATAATAAAAGGTAAGCTGAGTAATATGATCAGCGATTATTCATTTTTGTGAGGTAATTACCCATGAAAAAGAAAACAGTTACGAATAGTCCAAAAAAGGCTGGTTTTCAAGCTACCAAAGCTAAAAAAACCATAAAACTAGGATCGAAATTGGAAAAAAGAAGAAGCAAATCGTCGGGAGGCGCTGCGAGCTAGTAAAGCAATATTTCTTAGCTGGGGGGAGTGGCTATGCTTTTTTGAATTTTACCCCAAACCCCCAGCAAAGAAATCACTAGGGCAAAGAGTGTAAGAGCGTAACCTAAATAATGGTGTTGTGACTTAGAGACTCCCGCAAGTAGTGTATTTATCACGTAGTAATTTACAAAAACACTGAATCCTAAATAGGCAAAACAGGCTAACCAATATGCCACATCTGATTTATGTGCCCAAAGCTTAGCTGGTTTATTCCATGATTTTTTAAAATCTCTAATTAACCAAACTATGGCAGATTCTCTTAAGTTATCTTTGCCGGTTGCATCCATTAATGCATAGTAACCGTCTAATTCGATAATAGGGGTTAAATTAACAAATACGGCTAAGTAGTGATACAAGGCAAACAACCATAAAAATATCACCAGTATAACGTTAGATGTGAATAAGGCTAAAACACAAGCCAAGCCGCCTATAAATGAATCCACAAGCATGCCCGCAACATCTACCCAAACTCGTTGCTTAGCTGGTGCTAACCACATGTCCGTTGTATCACAAAATGCAACAGGTCCTATCCAAAACCAACCTATACCAAAGTTTGCAACTTTGCGTCCAAAGAATTTCGTCGTATAGGCATGTGCGAGTTCATGTAAAAAAATAGTTAACATGGAGCCAGAGATAGCCGCAATAATAATCCATCCCGTATTATGCGATGCACGAAAAGTCGTTATGTTAGCGTTGAAATGCGTAAGAAATAAGATAAAACCCACTACAGTAATCACAGCACCTGTATATAAAACGGTTTTAGTAAAAAGATAATGTACCCACTTATTGTAAGATTTTGTTATCCAGCCATCGACCTCACCAAAACCTACCGAAGCTTCCATGATGCTTTGAATACGATTAATTACCTTTAACCAGCGAGGTTGTGCTTTTTTATTTTCTTCATCATCACCGCTGAGGGTTTCAATAAATCCACCTTCTTCTAAATCCATTACAAAATCCGTGATCATAGCCGCATCGAAAATGCCGTATTGTTTATTAAAACCCACGGTAATATCGCGCAAGGTATTTTTGCCATTCATCATTTTCCAAATGGAATACCCTTCTTCTTGCAAACGATAATAACTATTGTTTTGCGGATTTTGTAATGTAATCATTTCTTCCTCATCGCTGGCTTTTTGCATGTGCGTTTGTACGATGGGAAGTTTTAAAGGGCGAGATCTTAATTTTACTAAATCACGTAAAGAAGCACCGGCTCGCTTTTCAGATTTAGTGATATGCAACATAGCTTCACGACTTAATGCAATTAAATGTGTGCTTTTTAATGCGCGCGCAGAAGCTGTGCGAGGTAAATTGAGTAATAATGCAGCTTCACCAAATACCATAGGTGTTTTAAGTTTGGCAACAGAGGTCTCTGTGTTATCTGGATTCGGAATGAATATTTCTACTTCACCCGATTTTATAAGATAACAGAAATCACCTGAGTCACCTTTATTAAATACGATAGTATTTTTAGGTAAATCAATTTCAGTGACTTGTTCTGCTAACCAACGCGTATTCTCAGGACTGATTTTAGCAAAAGGCGCTGCTTGTTTGATTAAGAGCATGCGTAACATGATTTCTGCATTCGCTTGCATGCCCGTATTGATTTGAGGATGGGATTTTAAAAATGCATGCAGTATATCTAAATCAACTTTTATAACAGTCATCTTAGTCACTGCTGTCACAGTTGCTGCACGTAAGCCGCTCGTTGAATAAAATCCTATTTCACTTAATCCTATTGCTTCACCTTCATGTAGTGTTGCCACTACACGTGATTTTTTATCACCGGGATTTTTACGACGAACTTCTGCTGTGCCGTTTACAATAAAATAAATACTGTCAACAACATCATCTTGTTTAACAATTTTTGTTTTTATTGGAATATTTTTTTCTGTAAATAGCTGAGCGAGCTTATTGATCTCTACATCAGGCAAGCTAGAGAAACAAGGATGTTTCTTGATTAAGCGTGCTTTTTTTTGCGTATCCATTTTATCTCTCACTCTATTTTATTAATATACAAAATATCGTGCTGTGAGCGGCCACATTCTAGGATCATTATTACTGTTGAAATAGGCAAGTGGCATTGCTGTGTTTTCATTATTTTTAACTTTTGCATGTGCTTCTAAAATTCTGTGTAAAGGATCTTGTGGCATTTTATTTTCTGCTTCAAGTATATGAAATAAATATTCATATTTATTATGTGCGCTCCATGCATACCAACCATCTATGTGAGCATCTTTTACTGCTTTGATTTGTGCTTGTATGTAGGCAGTTCTTTTTGCGCCAGAGAGTGGGTAACGATAATTTGAAAGTTCTATGTAGGCATAAATTTTTACTGGAATTTCATAATCAAACTGTTCTCGTATGGCATTCAATGCATTTAATATAGTTTCATAAGGTGTGCGTGCATGTTCTAAGTAAGGATCGAAATGTGAAGGATATAACATAGGGCACAACACATCAGCGGCTTGTGCGAGTAATCGAACATTTTGTCCTATGTTTTTTGATTCACCGAAGCTGGCAATTCCAAAAATATCAAGTTGCAACGGAATCTTTTCTTCTTTTAATTTTTGTTTAAACCATTGCGCCACTTTAAGTATGTTTTTAGCATTTTCTGGAGAGGCTTTTTGCTTTGAACTATAACGAATATAATCCAGTTGAATTTCGGTTGCACCGTAGTCTATTCCAGCCTTAACTAATTTGTAACGTTTTTCCCAATAGGCTTGAGATGCGATTTGTTCAGGTTTACCCCCGTCAGGAAAAACAATAACGCGGGCAACGTAATTAAGGTGATTACTTTTTATCAAAGCTACGTTATTTTGTAATTGTTTTGACGGAATTTCGACATCCACAACCATAGTTGTGATGCCTACGGCTTTGCATTGATGAATAAGGTATTTAATATAAGATGTATTTTCTGCGGTCTCTTGAGTTAAATAAATGCCCTTCACTAAGCCGGTGGCGTAGATAGTGCTGCTAAATCCCAGCAAAATAGCTGCTAGAAAAAGCAGAGAAACCAATCTTGCGAAATCCTTATACATAATTGGTCACCTCAAAAGAGTTAACTCAATTACAGTATAGGCCACCAAAAAAAATGTGCTTGGTGTATAATACGCTTGTAAATTATTTTAAATTTTTTTTATTTTTTTCTCGTTCACCAAATATTGCTGTTCCGATTCTCAGCAATGTCGATCCTTCTGCTATAGCCGCGTCCAAATCATGAGACATGCCCATGGATAAAATATCGAGTGGGAAACCTTTTACTATGAGTTGTTGTTGTAATAAAAAAAGTTTGTGAAATTCAATGCGTTGTTCTGAAAAAGTATTTTTAGGGGCAGGTATAGTCATAAGACCGCGCAGTTTTAAACGCGGCAAGTCTGAGCAAGCTTCTGCGAGAGAGAGAAGTTCGTAATCATGTATACCTGACTTTGTTGTTTCTTCACTGACGTTGACTTGTATGCAAATCATGAGGGGTGGTAAATGTTCTGGTCGTTGATCATTTAATCGTTGCGCTGTCTTTAATGACTCTATGCAATGAGCCCAATCAAAATGCGTTGCAATATGTTTTGTTTTATTATTTTGAATAGGACCTATGAAATGCCATTCTATCTTTTCATCTTTTAGCAAAGCCATTTTATCTAACGCTTCTTGCAAATAATTTTCACCAAAACTTTTTTGTCCTGCTTGCAAAGCATCTTTAATTTTATTTGCGTCCTGACCTTTGGAAGCGGCTAATAATTTTATGCTTGAAGGATCACGTTGATATTGCAGTGCATAGTCGTGAATTTGTTTTTGGACTGCTTGAAGATTTTTTTCGATGTTTGTCATATGGATTCCTATGCACATATCTTTTGTGTTATGTGTAGGTTGGGTTGAGTGCTTTTTACGAAACCCAACATAAGTGAGATAGTGTGTAGGTTGGGTTGAGTGCCTTTTACGAAACCCAACATAACTGAGATAGGAGAAAAATGTAAACCTTATTCTCCTTTAACACACATTTGTAGCGTAGAGAAAAAGCTGATTAGTACTTGTAGGTTGGGGTTTGGGGGGGGGTGTTTTTCCCCACAACAAAATAAAACTGGTTTGGGTTATCCACAAACACACCCCCCC
>JARLJN010000150.1 GCA_031291255.1 Gammaproteobacteria bacterium | reverse complement strand
CACCCCATCTGCCTTGGTGGTGGAACTGGTAGACACCCGGGACTTAAAATCCCGTTTCCGAAAGGAAGTGTCGGTTCGAATCCGACCCGAGGCACCAAATAAAAACAGGCACTTAATGATTAATCCTCTTTCGTGCCTGTTCTCTTGTTGTTTTTTATTCCCCATTCTGTCCCGCTCCTGTCCCGCCTTTTAATTTTCCAAGTTCATAAAAAAGCTGATGCGGCGTGAACCGTACCGAAAAAACATTGCAAGCAGTGAATTATTAATGTCATTTACTGAATAGCATTTAATTTTATAGAACATCTCCCTGCTGTTTAACCGCTGATCCAATCCGCCTCGGGAAATTTATGCTATTTAGCTGTTTTAAGTGTGGTCATCTAGGGTTTCAGGATAACTGTAGGAACTGTGGCCCTGACTCTAAAGATGATAATGTACCACTGAACCCTGAATATTATCCTGAGTTTCAATATGAGTCGAAGGGGTTCGTCAAGGATCTATTTTTAAAGAAAAATACCGAGAAGAAACTTCGTGGAAAGCTTGATGCAGTGCTTCAAAAATATACTCAGTTTGAAAATCCATATTTTTTAAATTATATGCATTTAGCAGGACGAGGAGGCTATGGAAGCGATGATACATTATTGCTTTTTCAAAGCGTTCTCGTACGTCTAGGGTTCGATGAATTACAGGAATTGGGGAATCTGACACTTAAACTAGTCCGGACGACTTCTTTTCGGTTTCAATATGATGATTTTGTCGAGCGCACAAAAGGGCGTATAAGGTCCAATCTTCAAGCGACCCTTTGGTCTTGGATTGATGAGCGTGGTTCGGCTTTCCGGCGCGACCTGCCGATGTTGATATACTATCTATGGCAAAACAATTTATTGGAAAGTGATATATCATTTTCTATCGATGCTGTCCCTCTGGTTTCTGATACAGAATATATCAGATTGCATAGTTTATGTGAGACGATTTATTTTGACATAAAAGTTGGACGATTTAAGACGAGTCTTGAAAATTTCGATCCTTCTCGATATTTAACGATGTACGGTGTTGACGCCATGGGGGGGTATGAGTTTGAAGACTTTCTGGTAGTTTTGTTCACGACTCTTGGCTATGACGTCCAAACCACTAAACGCAGTGGAGATCAAGGTGCGGATTTGTTTGCAGAGAAATTTGGGAAGAAAATCGTAATCCAAGCAAAGAATTACTCTGACAATGTTGGAAATGCCGCCGTGCAACAGGTATTGGCCGCTAAAACGTTTTATAATTGCGACGAGTCTATGGTTGTCACGAATAGTTAGATTAACCTCAAAAACAGTTAATAGTTTGATATTATTGATGTAAATATCTGTATATATACTATAATGTGCAAGAAATACTACAAAAACCCTTAATAGGCTTGCACATGATCAGATACAAAAGTAACCGTCAGATGGGCT
>JARLJN010000149.1 GCA_031291255.1 Gammaproteobacteria bacterium | reverse complement strand
TGGCAAGATTATATGCTCTTTTGTCAAAACCGCGAGCAACTTGCCCAAGAATATTTGAAAGCAGCGGATCATCTGATTTCAATGACCGATGGGAAAGACAAAGGAACTCTAATCTGCGATAAGGCAGATTTCCTCGCCAGCAAGGGAAATATGGAGACTGCAGAGGCTGAATACACACATCTTTTTACCTCTCTGCCGACATTCTATTTAAGTCGCTACCGCTACGCGTTAATGTTAAGTAACAATGGACGAGAAGATGATGCCATTAAAGTCCTGACAGACTTACTCACCATGAAGAATTTTGATAATCCAACCCACGAAGCGGCTTTAACTCTCCTCGGGATTTTAGGAGGAGATACCTCAGACTTCGAATTTCTTTGTTAAATCGTAATCAACTCATATTCTTTGCTACCTAAGCCCAACTTTACCGCATGGTCGATTGCCACTTTCCAGTCGGTATTTGGACTAACATCTGTAAAATGATCATGGTGCTCACGGACGCTTTTTTCTAGAAGGCTGCCGATCATGACGGGCTGACGGTTTACAGCATCCGCGCACGCAACATCTAGAGCAACTGGATTAAAGGACGCAAACATCCCTACATTTGGAACAATCGGTACATCATTTTCCGAATGACAGTCGCAATAAGGAGAGACATCCACTACCAAACTGATGTGGAAGTTGGGGCGTCCATGCAGTACCGCCCAGGTATATTCCGCAATTTTTTTATTCAAGATTTCATTAGACGCATCCCAAGCCGGTCGTATAGCGTCCATTGCACAAATACCAATACAACGACCACAGCCGACACATTTTTCATGATTAATAGAGGCCTTATGCTCTGTCAAGGTAATGGCACTGTGAGCGCAGATTTTAGTGCACATGCCGCACCCTACGCATTGTTCATCGGATACATTCGGTTTTCCGCTGCTGTGCATCTCCATCTTACCTGCGCGGGAACCGCAACCCATACCGATATTCTTTAACACACCGCCAAAACCTGTCAGTTCATGTCCCTTGAAGTGCGTCAGAGAAATTAATATATCGGCATCCATAATCGCATGACCGATTTTCGCCTCTTTTACATAGTCACCGCCCTCGACAGGAACCAAAACCTCATCGGTACCTTTCAAACCATCGCCAATCAGCACGTGACAACCGGTGGAAAAGGGAGAAAAGCCATTGACATAAGCAGTATTCAGATGGTCAAGTGCGTTCTTTCTACCACCTACATATAAAGTACTGCAATCAGTCAGAAACGGTTTTCCTCCCAGCTCAGTCACAATATCCGCCACTGTTTTAGCATAATTGGGGCGCAGGTAAGCCAAATTACCCGGCTCACCAAAATGAATCTTAATTGCGGCATATTTTTTGTCAAAATCAATTTGATCAAATCCCGCTGTTCTGATCAGACGGGTCAACTTCTGCTGCAAATTTTCTTTCATCGTCGTGTGGAAGTCCGTAAAATAGACTTTTGATTTTTCCATACTCAATAACCTCCTTAATATTGGACATCTCTTAAGCATAGGCCTTTTGCCTGAGCTAGGGGTCCGGCTTCCCAACGTTTCTCTTCCTTCAATATCCTTTCAACATCTTTCGTTTTGAAATTTCCATTACCCACTTCGATAAGTGTACCGACAATGATCCTTACCATATTTAATAAGAAGCCATTTCCATTAACTTCTATTGTTAGTAGACCATCCTTTTCAATTATATTGATATAATTAATCGTTCTTACCGTAGATTTGTCACGGTTTTTTGAGTTAGTAAAGCTCTGGAAATCATGACTGCCAAGTAAGACCTCTGAAGCATTTCTCATTTCCGATAAATTTAGTTTCTCCACAAGGTGATATGTATACTTTCGGTTAAACACATCTCTGAATCTGGAGTTATTTATTCTGTAAACGTACGTTTTTGATTTTACATTGTATCTAGCATGAAATCGCTCAGTTTCATTTTCAATGGTTTTTACGACGATATCTTCCGGTAAAAACTCATATAAATAATCCAAGATAGCATCTATACTAAAAGAACACTTAGTATGAAAATTTGCTACGTAGTTTTCTGCATGCACCCCCGCGTCAGTTCTTCCGCAACCCACTAGCTGTATAACTTCTCCAGTCATTTTAGATAATACAGCTTCTATTTTCCCTTGTATCGTTAGATCATTATCTTTTTGTTTTTGCCATCCTTTGTATTTGAAACCATCGTACGCTATAATCATTTTTAAATTTCTCATAAGTGCCACCTTTAAATTATTTTTCAACCTCTGACCTAACCTTAGTTACTAACCACGACCATTTAGGATACATGTTAGTATACTACAATAATTATCGATATCAATAAAGTATTTAAACTGATTAAACTTTTTTAAGATGATCCAGCACTTTGGAACAAGGCTGTGCGGGATGAGCATTAATAGCCAAGTTATTTTCCATCAAATAGCACCCACATGATAAACCTGTTATAATGTAAATATATTGATTTTGCAGTTATTAAATCTGAATAAGGTTTTTTAGGAGGAGTCTGTTCAACAAGACTTCTCTATTTTATTTTTTAAAAATAAGGGGTTTTAGTATTGGAAAATTACGCCATTGAAAATGCCAATCAAATTTTAGTAAATTTTTCTATCATTTTTATCACAGGAGCAATTTTTGCCAAATTGGCAGATTACATAAAGGTTCCTGATGTGGTGTTGTATCTGCTGGCGGGTATTTTACTGGGACCACAGGGTTTTAACCTAATATCAATTCCTGTTAATTCAACGATTAACCAATTAGTCCTGACTTTAGGAGCTTCAGTGTTACTCTTTCATGGCGGCTTAGGAGTTAGCTTTGGCACATTACGTAAAGTATGGATTACCTTGCTCCTTTTATCGACTGTAGGCGTATTGCTCATGGTAGCGATTGTTGGTTTAACTGCTCATTTTGTCTTGGGAATTAGCTTGTTCTATGCTTTTTTACTGGCGGCAATACTCGCGCCTACTGATCCTGCTGCCCTTGTTCCTATTTTTTTATCCGTTAAAGTTCGGGAACGCCTTGCCCAGACAGTGTTAAGTGAATCTGCCTTCAATGACGCTACGGCCTCAATCGTCACTTTCGCTATTCTTGGTGTTATTACTTCTGGTAAGCTGTCACTTTCAGGTAGTTTACTGAAGCTAATTATCATGGCGGGTGGTGGTATACTAGTTGGTGCATTATACGGTTTGTTAGCAGGCTATTTAATTAGTGACAAAACACACGATATTTTTTCGGTAGATGCTCAAGTGTTAATGTTTCCGGTAATCATCGCATCCTATATGACGGCTGAGCATTTTGGAGCTAGTGGATTTATGGCCGTGTTTGTCGCTGGTTTGATCTTCGGGAATTTGGATGAAATCGGATGGGCCGTGAAAGAAAGCGCCCAGAAAGAAGTCCAGAGTTTCATTCATATTGCTTCTTTATTGCTTAGAATAACCATATTTGTGTTGCTGGGCAGCAACGTCAATTTTTCTATTCTATTACAATATTTCTGGCAGGGTTTAATTATCGTTGGTGTTTTCATGTTCATTGCTCGACCAATCGTAGTCTTACTCTGTACCTATCCCGATAAAATTGCCAGATGGGAGCGTAGAGAAATACTATTTATGTTCTGGACGAGGGAAACCGGTGTAATTCCAGCTGCTTTAGCCGGGTTGCTGATCACTATGAAGATTGGAAATGCTGAAATGATATCTTCAATTACTTTTTTAGCTGTTTTTGCCACGTTATCCATCCAGGCCACTACCACAAGATTTGTGGCTCGGCGCTTAAATCTATTAGATGCGGTTAGTCAGAATACATTAGATGAAACCCTTCGCCGTTAATGGGGTTTTGTCCTTAGACATATCAGCTATAAAGCATGGGCAATTCTGAGAAAATATAGAGAAATAGTGCAGGAAATGTGGACGTCCCGGCAAATAATATTAAATATTTAGAGTAAGTCGTGTTTCACGAAAGAATTTGTTATCTCTAAATTATAAGTCTTAACACATTCTCCATACAAAGGTCACTGAATGGTAACAAATTTACTCTAAAATAAAAGAAATAGCAAGGAAATAGTTGTCATGCAACTGTTAATGTAAATAAATATATAAGGCGGTGAATTATCTTGATGTTAAATTGGATTAATAGTAATAATTATAAGTATAATGTAAAAATTGAGCATATCCAACCTGATGATATAAAAATAATTGCTAAGTTATATAGAAATCGTTTTAAAGATCACTTCTTAGGACATATGGGACACAAATTCCTTGAACTCTTTATTTCAGAGTTCGTTAATTGCACGGGTAATTATGGATATGTGGCAAAATTGAGGAGTGAGCCGGTGGGCTTTATTTTAGCTACAACCCAAGATGATCCTTTTAATAGATTCTATCGTAAAAACTTTGTATCGTTAGTTTTAATTACTGTTTCTAGATACTTTCAAGACCCTTTCATTAGGAAGAATATCAGAGTCAAAGGCTAGGGCATATTTATACCGCGCTGAAGGCGCTGTTTTCCTTTTCAACGGAAAATACAGATCACAACAGACAGGATGTGAGAGTACGTGCACAAGTACCACCCAGGTTATTAGCTATTGCAGTTGATGAAAACTATAGAGGACTAGGCGTAGCTAGCGAACTAACAAGTCAATTTTGCACAGAAATGAAAGACGCGGGTTTTGTAAAAGTGGAACTATCTGCTTTAAGTTGGAATCGGCGAGCGATAGGTTTTTACAAAAGAGATAGATGGTTAGAGGAAAGCCGTAGTGAAACGTCAATTTGTTTTTCCCGATTATTATGATTTGTCGAGTTAAAAGAGCTCCCATGTGAATAGGTTTATGCAAAGAACTGATATCCTATTTGTCCTAAAAGTGGGGTTCTATTTTTTTACTATAATTTATTCTCGTTGAGTACGTAGAAAATATCTGAAGGAACATGAAGTGTATGCAATATATAAAACATCAGAACTCTGGACATGACCCACTAAAAAAAAATAATTGTTGGTGATTACTCCTTGGAAACTACACTGTAGAAAATCGGAAATTGGTTTTTATCGAGTGTTACAGGCTCTAACTCGTTAAGTTTACGGCATAATTT
>JARLJN010000148.1 GCA_031291255.1 Gammaproteobacteria bacterium | reverse complement strand
TCTGTGCAAGGATCGTGCAAGCGTATTTTTGCGCCATATGTAATGCTTATTAATTTTCGCTCAAAAGTTCAAATTTTTTACGTACATTAAAAAAGGGTTGAATAAACAATACTTTGAGTGTTACACACTCAAAACTACTTATTTTTACTTGATTATAACGCTAATTTTGCATTCAGCAGTAGTACTAAGCAACGCGGATGACCCGCAACATCCACAATCAGTAGGATAAAAGTTTAGTGGATCTAATTTTTGTATTGTTTTTTGTGCTGAGGATAAATACTGCTGTCTGCTGTAATATAATCATAAATAGACAAAGAAGATTTGATAATTTCTTGCGCAGTTTTTTAGCTGAGCAATAATAAAATACAAGTCGTATTTTTAGTGGTGCAATTCAACAGTGAATGAGTTGGGTACATATTATTATCATTAAAACATCTTCACATGTATGTACTGCAGCGATACAAATGTAATAACTGTAATGATCCTGCACCACCAACACCAACACCACCAACACCAACACCACCAACTATAATACAAAAAGCATAATACTGTAGAAGATCCAACAATTGCTGCTTTACAATAACTCCCACACAAGCCCGAACTCTACAATGTTCTCTCTAATAACACGATAACTATTGAGATTGGCTTTAATTGCTTCACCGACACCACTTACTCAACACAATAACCATTATTGACCTTGTTCAGAAAGGCAGGATAGAGAGAGTTTTCCTCGGCATTTTACACAGCACGAACACAATAAATATACATCACTAAAATGGAAAACTTACGCCATGTGAGATGAGTGTTGTCAACCATGCTTCAGAGTGCTATTAGTGACGAAAAGTAGTCCACTTTGAAGTGTGCCAAAAAATGATCGAAAACATTTCACGAGTCACGCCAACAGACAAACTTTCTGTTGAGCTCCTAATTTAAATGATCTGAATGATAAATAACAAACAAATTATACAGATAAGCAAATCACGAGCAAAATGCTGGTCGTAGAGCAATATTACTTACCTCACCATCTCACATGATTGAAGCAAAATTTTTGAACATTTTTCCACCCCACACTAAAAAAATCCAACAAATAAATAGAAATCTGAAAGAAACTACTGTTCATTTTACTCACTGACTTAACTATTGTAATTATCTTGATGTGATATGTGGTGTTGTGAGATGACTTTCCACTCCAGACAACTCTCTATTATAAATACTGTGGAAATCTACATTCTTGCACAGGTCTTGCACAGATGTCCAGATTATAAAAGTTTATACATGTGCTAACATATTTCGTATCTCGAATGTCGCCCTTGGCGATCAATAAATCTGCTTTAGTGATGACATTCATATTATTTTTATTCCACTTCACTCTAGAATGACTGAGTTTAGTTGTCAAGTTGTTAAGTTGTCAATGCACGAATAATTGGGGGAAAATAAAGTCCCTCCCCCCTCAAACAAAAAAGAATAAATTTGCTACATCTGTGCAAGACTGACCTGCACTCTCCGCCAAAATTTAGGGGGGAGTGCAAGGATCCTTGCACAAAT
>JARLJN010000147.1 GCA_031291255.1 Gammaproteobacteria bacterium | reverse complement strand
TGTCGATCGAGTGAGTTAAAAAAAAAAAATTAAATAACCATGGTTGAGTTGGGTGTGAGGCATTAAACCAACCCCAAACCAACGTTAGGTTGGGGTTCCAAAAAACCCACTCAACCCAACCTACAGTACTATTCAGCTTTTTCTTTACGTTACAAATATATGTTAAGAAGAATAAGGTTCCACCGTGTCAATTATGTTGGGTTTCGTAAAAAGCACTCAACCCAACCTACAACGTGATTTTCAGCTACAATATAAGTTTACTAGAGCTAGAGTAACTGTATGAAAACAGTTCAAAATCAAATACGCAAGCCAGAGTATTGGCTCTATTTATTTATTACTATTCATGTAGTTATCTGGACATTAGCGCCATTTTTAATTCGTTATACTCTTCCTATGGATTCCATTGAAGGCGCTATCTGGGGCCATCAATTGGAATTAGGCTACGATAAAAACCCCTTTTTAAACGGCTGGTTAACTGCTCTTGCGGTCAAGTTGGGAGGTCACTCAGGATGGGGGATTTATTTTTTCAGCCAGCTTTCTGTTGCCATTTGTTTCTGGGCAGTTTGGAAACTTGGTAAAAAAATGATGCCGCCAGTTTATGCTTTAATTGGCGTACTCTTATTAGAAGCGCTTCAGTATTACAATTTACATGCCATAGACTTTAACGATAATACGCTAGAACTCAGTTTGTGGGCGCTGACAACTTTATTTTTCTATAACAGCCTACGTCAAAGTTCGCTGAAAAACTGGCTGCTAACCGGACTATTTGCTGGTTTAAGCATGATGACCAAGTATTATTCTATTGTTTTACTGTTACCCATGCTGGCTTTTTTAATATTCAACCCCAGCAATCGGAAATATTTTTCAAAGTCTGAACTGTATTTAGGTTTGCTTGCATTCTTAATTATTATTCTTCCACACAGCATATGGCTATTTTTCCATGATTTTATCACTGTGAAGTATGCATTCGCTCGTGTGAGCAGTCCTCCAACATGGCAAAGTCATTTTCACTTTCCCGTGTTATTTGCTTGGCAGCAAATGGAAGTACTACTGCCCTGCTTATTTCTTTTTGCCGTATTATTTTTAGGTGAAAAACCTATTACCGAACATCCACGCTTTCAAATTAAATCTTTCGATAAGCAATTTTTATTTTATGTAGGATGCGGCCCGTTTATATTAACTTTATTGCTTTCTGCTTTCGTAGGAATGCGTTTACGTGCTGGATGGGGTGAACCACTGATGTCACTCTGGGGACTGATACTCATAGTCTGGTTACAGCCAAGAATAACAGTAGATCGTTTTTATCGCTTTATCGCAGTGTTATTTACCTTTCTTGCAATACTGGTAACAAGTTATTGCATAGCTCTTATCAAAGCACCCGAACCCTCTAGTGCTAATTTCCCAGGAAAAAATATCGCAATCACTCTGACTGATGAATGGCATAACAACTATCATGCACCCTTAAAATACGTTGCAGGACCGCGCTGGTTAGCAGGCAATATTGCTTTTTATTCTTCAGATCACCCTGCTGTTTACATTAATTGGGATACAAACATAAGCCCGTGGATAGATGAAGAAAAACTTAAAAAGGAAGGCGCTATTTTTGTGTGGGATCCGACTGAGGATATTCAACGCAAACCTGAAGAAATTATTTCAAGATTTACAAAATTAGGAAAAGTTAAAATCATGCATTTTACATGGATGAGAAACATTGATATGACACCCGTCGAAATAAATGTAGCATTTCTTGCACCTGAAACACGCTGATTATTATTGTTGTTGCACGTATCGAAATTCTAGATATAATACTCCTCTTTCCATTCATATCATCGCTCACTGGTTCCGCTCTAAATCGTCATGTGATCCTCTGTTTTTCATACACTTATTTCATATCACTCATATAAGAATTTATTATGCAGCAAAATGAAGCTTTTGATTTATTAAAAATGGGAAAAAATATTTTTCTCACCGGAGCAGCTGGTTCTGGTAAAACCTATTTGTTAAACAAATATATTAATTATCTTAAAGACTACAATGTTAGAGTTGCCATAACAGCATCTACAGGTATTGCTGCGACTCATTTACAAGGCACGACTATACATGCATGGTCTGGTATAGGTGTAAAAGATACGATTACGCCTAGAGATTTAGAAAAATTACTGACAACCAGCCGCATAAAAAGCAATTACAAAAAAACGAAAGTACTCATCATTGATGAAATATCCATGCTACATAAACGTCAGCTAGATATGATAGATACGATTGCACGTTACATACTTGACAGTGACAAGGCTTTTGGTGGCATTCAAGTTGTTGTATGCGGTGATTTTTTTCAGTTGCCACCCGTATCCTCTGGTTTTTTGGCACAAGAAAAACAGTTTGCTTTTGAATCTTCTGCATGGAACACGGGTGATTTTCATGTGTGCTACCTACATGAACAACATCGCCAAAGCAATGATCTCTTACTGGATGTGTTGAATGATATACGCAGTGGTACAGCCGGAGAACATACCAAAGTTCATTTACGTACCCGTTACAAAAAAGAGCCCCATAACAAGGCAAAAGCCACAAAATTATATTCACGTAACATCAATGTAGATGCTATTAATGATAACGAACTCGCAAATATTCCAGGACCCACAAAAACATTTCCAATGACCGCAGATGGTTTTGGTGCCTTAGTTAGTGGGCTTAAAAAAAGTTGTCTCGCTCTAGAAAAATTACACTTAAAAATAGGCGCTGAGGTCATGTTTATTAAGAACGATACATCAGGTAAATATGTTAATGGCACCCGTGGTATCATTGTCGGTTTTGATAAAGGTAATGATCATTGGCCTATTGTTAAAACTTACAATAATGAAATGATTACTGCATACCCCGAAGAATGGAAATATGAAGATAATGGTGTAGTGCGCGCGACCCTCACGCAAGTACCGCTACGTCTTGCCTGGGCGATCACTATTCATAAAAGTCAGGGCATGACACTGGATGCGGCAGAAATAGATTTAGGCGATGCATTTGAACCTGGCATGGGCTATGTTGCATTATCAAGAGTACGCAGCTTGAATGGTTTAAAGCTCATGAACTTAAATGAAATAGCATTACAAGTGCACCCTAAAATTCTTCAACATGATCAAATTTTCAAAAATAATTCTGCTGCTACCGCTCAGTATTTACAAACCTTATCTGAAAACGAAAAAGAGGAGTGGCATAACAAAACATTACTAGACTGTTTTGGTGGCAGTAAAATAAAAGCAACTCCCAAGAAAAGTAATGGCGTACAAAAAATTAAAAAAAATCCCACACATCTTGTGACACTAGAAATGTTAAAGAAAAAATCATCCATTGAGTCCATCGCAGTCACGCGTGGTTTTACCGTTGGCACTATCTTAAGTCATATAGAAAAACTGAAAGGATTAAAGCAAATTGACAATTCTTTCATAGACTATCTAAAAGACGATATCATAAAAGAAGACTTTGATACTATTTCTCTCGAGTTAGAAAAATCAGACGATGGAAAGTTAACACCTATTTACAATAATTTTGAGGGAAAATATCCATATAGTTATATTCAGCTGGTGAGATTATTTGTTAAATAACCCCGACATGTCGTCCCGGACAAGCGCCGTCCACAGCTATCGAGAGTATGACTGGGCTATCACGGCGAGCGATCCGGGATCTAGTCTTTTAGCTGTCTTCTCAATG
>JARLJN010000146.1 GCA_031291255.1 Gammaproteobacteria bacterium | reverse complement strand
GTTGGCAGCTATAATATTACAGCAGCAACATTTAATGCACTCGCTGGCAGCTCTGCTGGAAACTACAATGTACCTACCTTTACTACAGCAAACAGCCCAGCGTTAACCATCACAAAAGCTAGCTTAACGGGATCCTTAACCACACCCGCACAAAGCATAGTCTACGGTCAAAATGATCCTCTGCTTTCCAGCATGGGTGTGACGCTCAACTTTATTAATAACCCAACCATCTCAACATGGAATGGTAACGTCAGTGTAAATGATACCGGCAATGTGAATACCACACTGGCTTCACTCACACGTGCAGTGGGTGAAAACGTTGGCAGCTATAATATTACAGCAGCAAGCTTTACCGCATTAACGGGTAGTGCAATTGGTAACTACAATGCACCTACTTTTGGAACTGCAAATAATCCTGCACTAACCATAACCCCTGCTACCTTAACCTACACATCAGATGTAACTAGCAGTGTGTATGGCAATACACTTCCAAGCCTAACTGGTTCTATTAGTGGTTTTGTGTTAGGGGAAAACTTGGGAAGCGCTACAACCGGCAGTGCTACCTTTACAACTCTGGCTAACAACACCAGCAACGTCGGCAGCTACGCAATCAACGGCAGTGGATTAACCGCTAACAACGGTAACTATATCTTTGTACAAGCCGCACCTAATGCAACTGCATTAACCATCACACAACGCATCTTAAACTTAAGCGGATCACGCATTTATGATGCCACTGCAAACTTTAGCGCTGCACAACTCACTGCAAGCAATATTGTGAATGGTGATACGGTTAACTTAGGCGGAACAAGCGCTGTTGCCAGCAAAAATACAGGCACATACACAAGCTTAGCAAGCAACTCACTAACATCCTCTAATGCAAACTACACAACCGTTGGTGGTTCTGTCTCAGCAATTATTACACCCTATGCATTAACTATCAGTGCAAGCGGTATCAACAAAGTGTATGACGCAGGTACTGGCGCAACAGTTAACTTAAGTGATAACCGTTTTTCAGGAGATGTCTTAAGCACAAGTTACGGCGCTGCATCATTTGCTGATAAGAATGTTGCTAATGGCAAAGCTGTCTCTGTGATCGGTTTAGGATTAACAGGTACTGATGCTGCAAACTATACCTTTAACAACACAGCATCTACTACCGCTAACATCACACCTTATGCTTTAACTATCAGTGCAAGCGGTATCAACAAAGTGTATGACGCAGGTACTGGTGCAACAGTTAATTTAAGTGATAACCGTTTAGGTTCTGATGTCTTAAGCACAAGTTACGGCGCTGCATCATTCGCCGATAAGAATGTTGCTAATGGCAAAGCTGTCTCTGTGATTGGCTTAGGATTAACAGGTGCTGATGCTGCAAACTATACCTTTAACAACACTGCATCTACTACCGCTAACATCACACCCTATGCTTTAACTATCAGTGCAAGCGGTGTCAACAAAGTGTATGACGCAGGTACTGGCGCAACAGTTAACTTAAGTGATAACCGTTTAGGTTCTGATGTACTTAACACAAGTTACGGCGCTGCATCTTTTGCTGATAAGAATGTCGCTAATGGCAAAGCTGTCTCTGTAATCGGTTTAGGATTAAGTGGTACTGATGCTGGAAACTACACCTTTAACAACACAGCATCAACGACTGCTAACATCACACCTTATGCTTTAACCATCGCTGGCGTCAGCGCCACCAACAAAGTCTACGATGCCACCACAGTAGATAGCTTAAATGTAGGCTTAGCTTCTTTATCTGGTGTGTTTGCAGGTGATGCGGTTGCATTGGGATCCGGCACTGGCAGCTTCGCAGACAAAAATGTGGGTATTGCTAAAGTGGTTACTGCTACCGGCTTTACGCTAAGCGGAACGGATGCGACTAACTACACTGTCGCTCAACCTGCAAGCTTAAGTGCTAATATTACCCCAGCACCTTTAACCGTCACAGCCGATGCGCAAACCAAAACATACGGTACAAACGATCCTAGCCTAACTTATACAACAACAGGATTGTTTGCAGGCGATAGCGTTACGGGTAATTTAAACAGAGCCATTAGCTCAGCAACCGAAAATGTAGGCGCCTACGCTATTCTTCAAAATAACTTAGCTGCTAGCAGCAACTATACTTTAAGTTATGTAAGCAATAACTTAACTATCACTCCAGCTATGTTAACTGTGAATGCGAATCCAGCCTCTAAGATATCAGGCGCAGCTGATCCAGTATTTACTTATAATGCCTCAGGATTTATCAATAAATTAGTGGATGGCATAACCATTGCCGATAATACGAATAATGTGTTAATGGGTCTCTTAGCTAGACAAGACAACTCAGAAGCAGCTGGCAACTATACTATTACTCAAGGCTCTCTTGTATCCAATAACAATTACTCAATGATATATACACCCGCTATTTTCACAATAAATGCTGCGCCTACTGCTGGGCAAGTATCACGTATAAATAATATCGTTTTCAACACAGTAAGCATTATTACTGGCGCTGACGGTTCTGCTCAAAATGCTACTACTCAATCAGTGTTGTCTACACCAATAAAATTAGTTGATAGCGATCACTCCAAAACGAGCGCAGGCTCAACAACCGATCTTCCTTTGTTCCCTGCCGTACCAGCATTATGCTCCATCAGAGGTGATTTAGATGTGCCAACGAATTTCTCAGTTTCCTGCAAATAACCAACTTCATTCAGCAATCAAAGAGTTATTATCCTCTTGATTTCACTACCATAAAAAATTTTTAGCCTACACCCCTAAAGTTCTTTTTTTGCACTATAATGGATGTGTAATAGATATAAACCCATATTAAGGGGAGGAAGCATAAGTAAAATGAAGACGTTACTCAACATCACATTGAAGCAAATCTGTGCCTTCGCAGCTGGAGCGATGATGATGAGTAGTGCCTATGCAAACCCAGAACTCTCAGGTGTTGCTATTGGTAATGCCACGGTTACCCAAACTGCTACTACCACTCAAATCAACCAAGCCAGCCAACAAGCTGTCATTGATTGGAAATCCTTTAACATTGGTGCAAATGAATCGACTCACTTTGAACAACCTGCAGGTGGCGTTGCTTTAAACCGAATTGATGCTGCTCAAGGCGCTTCACAAATTTATGGACAACTTTCGGCAACAGGCAGAATTATTTTAGTGAATGGTGCTGGCTTTTATTTTGGGCCTAATGCCATGGTAAATGTAGGCGGTTTAATTGCATCGACTTCCGGTATCTCCGTTGCAAACTTCCTCGCAGGCAAATATGTTTTTGATCAACCTTCGAATTTAAATGGATCTATTGTTAATGACGGCACAATCAGAGCAGCTGCTTATGGTTTAGTTGCCTTTATGGGCGCCAGTGTCACTAACAATGGATTAATTCAAGCTGAGTTAGGCAATGTCGTTTTAGGTTCAGGCAGTAAATTCACATTAGATTTTAACGGTGATCAACTCGTTAATTTTGCCATAGATGATAGCGTCGCCCAAGGTGTAGCCAATCCTGGCGTAAAAAATACAGGAACCCTTTTAGCAGATGGCGGCAAAATCTTAGTGAGCGCACGCGCTGCACAAGGTGTCATTGATGATGTGATTAACATGAGCGGTGTAGCTCAAGCACGATCGGTTGATGAACGTAGCGGTGAGATTATTTTATCGGGCGGAGAACAAGGTACAGTTGATGTATCGGGAATAGCAGATGTCTCGGGTGCTGCTGGTGGTACCATTAAAGTGTTAGGCAATAGCATTCATCTCGCTTCAACAGCAAACCTCAATGCCAGCGGTGATCTAGGCGGCGGAACGATTTTAATCGGTGGAAATTATCAAGGTAAAGGCCCAGAACAAAATGCATTAACGACAACCGTTGATGCAGGTGCAGTATTAAATGCAAATGCTCTTCAATCTGGCAATGGCGGACAAGTCGTAGTTTGGTCTGATAACAATACACAATTTCATGGCAGCGTCTATGCACAAGGCGGCGCACAAAGTGGTAATGGCGGATCCGTTGAAACATCAGGACATTATTTAGATGTTGCAGGCGCAAAAGTTAATACATTAGCCGCTAATGGATTAACCGGTAATTGGTTACTGGATCCAACTGACGTGACTATTAGCACTTCTGCAACAAGCAACAACACTTACAGTAGCGGCACTTATACACCCACTACAAATACATCAAACATCTTAGCTTCGGAATTATTAGGCAACTTAGCTACCAGCAATGTCAGTGTATTAACTGCATCAGCTGGCTCAGCAAATGGTGACATAGCTGTGAATACTGCATTGAACTGGGCAGCTGCAACAACATTAAGCTTAACCGCTGCACGCAATATTTATTTAAACGCTGATATTACCGCTACAAATGGTGGATTAACCTTAAGTGCTGTAAATGGCACACAAACCCTCACCGCTGGGTCCATAGGCTCTGGCACACTAGGCACAACACCTACTAGTGTCGTGGCCAATATTAACGTTAAAAACTTTACCTTATCTCAAGGTCAATGGTTCCAAAGCACAGCCGGCACACTACCTACATTGAGTGTCAGCAATGACTTTTCTATTGCATCTGGCAGTGCTTACAACGGTGCATACAACGCACAATTCACTCGCTTAAATACCTCAAGTGGTAATGGGATCACGGATGTTTATGGTTTACAAGGTATCGCAACGGGGCCGTTAAGTACGGCTTACGTTCTCAACAATAACATTGATGCATCAGGAACGCTTAATTGGAACGCTGGGGCTGGATTTATACCCATTGCTATGGGTAGTACAGTTAATGTCAATCCCGCTAATCCTTTTACAGGTTCATTTGATGGTCAAAATCATGTGATCAATGGGCTCTACATTAACAGGCCGACCATCTTGTACGTAGGATTGTTTGGTTATGTACACTCAGGCGCCGCAAATGCGATTCAAAATGTTGGGCTTACTAACGCTACGATCACTGGTAATAGCTTTGTTGGTGGGATCGCGGGTGCTGTAGCAGGAACAGGGTCCAATGTCATAGTGAATAACGTTTATACAAGCGGATTGATAACTAGCGCAGGTACTAATACGCTAGCGGGTGGAATAACAGGGTTTCTTGTACCTTTAAATAATGCAAGTTTCGGCGGCATTATTCAGAATTCTTATAATGCAGCCACAGTCACCTCGACGGGCGGGTCCGCGACACTGGGTGGCATTACAGGCAGTACTGCTCTGGGTACTATACGCAATTCTTACAATATAGGCACAATTACCGCGCCATTAGGCGGTGCTAACGTTGGGGGATTAGTAGGTGATATTTGCAGTGGCTGCCAATCAATTTTAACTCTTACAAATAACTATAACTCGGGTTTAGTTTCAGCTGCTTCAGGCAACGTCGGAGCACTCACAGGAGATACCAACGATCTATCACCTAGTTTGAACTATTTTGATAACCAAACTTCAGGTGTATCTATCGCATACGGTACAATTGCTGGTAGTACCAGCCCCGGACTCACCACTGCACAAATGATGCAATCGAGTAATTTTTCAGGTTGGAGCATAGCAACTGCCTCTAGTTCAACACCTAACAGCTCAACCTGGTTTATGGTCAATGGCTCTACCCGTCCTATATTAATATCAGAAGAATTTTCTGGTAACACACCATTAACCATCAATAGCGCTCATCAATTGCAATTAATGAGCGCTAATATAACGGGAAATTATAGTTTAGGCAGCAACATTGATTTTTCATCTGTCAATACAAGCGATGTTTGGGGAAGTAAATTTTCAGGGGTGACTTCAGGCACTGGCTTTGCCACAGTTGCTATTAATAATGATACATTTACAGGTATTTTAAATGGCCAAAACTATACGATAAATAGTTTGTACATGAATGTTCCCGGCCAACTTAAAGTTGGTTTATTTGGTAATGGTGGCGGAACCATTGAAAATCTCGGCTTAACCAATGTGAATATCACGGGTAGTGATCAAGTAGGAGCTATCGCTGGTTTATTTAGTACCGGACTGATGCAAAATGTTTATGCCACAGGTGTTGTTGCTGGCGCCACCAACGATCAGTACGGTGTAGGTGGGCTTGTTGGTTTGTTAGCGGGCGGAACCATACAGCAGTCCTTTAGTACTGCAAATGTATCTGCTGGTTCGCGCGTAGGTGGCCTAGTAGGACAATCCTTTGGTGGTGCCATCTCAAATTCCTATAGCACGGGTTCTGTTACTGTCACAACCAATAATAATAGTTTTGCAGCTTCAGGTGGATTCATTGGTGTCGGTTCTTGGAACAGTCCTACAACCATCACAAATAGCTATAGCTCAGGCGTTGTTAATGCTGGTACTGGCAATTCCTTAGTAGGAGGCTTTATGGGGACTGCTCAGTCTAATCTTACTGCCAGTAATAATTATTGGGACACACAAACTTCAGGTCAAGCAACTTCCTATAGCGGAACAGGTCTTACCACCACTCAAATGATGAACCCAGCTAATTTTAATACTTGGGATTTTGCGACTACACCTATATGGGGAATTGTCAGCGGAAACACTCGTCCTTTCCTTAACTGGAAGTATCAAGGAATCAGCGGCACACTCACAGGTGGAACTGTTTCTGGTGTCGCAATTAATATTGCCAGCAATGGTGCAGCTGTTTCTCTTGCACAATCTAACTTAACCACCAATGGCTCAGGCTTTTATTATGGAGTCTTCGATAAAATTCTTTATTCTATCAATAATCCTTTCTTGGTTTACGCATCAGGCGGTCTGAATACAGCAAGTACTGTTGCCCTATTTAGCAACACCGCAGCAAACTCAGCAACGGTTAATCTCACTAGCAACACTGTCAATGTACAAAGTGCTAACGGTGCTTTTTCAAATGCATTATTACAAACAGCAATGGGTAACTTGTCTTCAACTAACACTTTATATTCTGTTTCAGGTCCCGCACCCAGCGCTAACTTAACACTTAACTCAGGCGTCAGCCTTAATGTGTTATCAGGCACTAGTTATACAATTAATGGAGGCATTACAGCATCAGGCGCTGGCACACTTGCATTTGGTGGACCCGTTACAATCAATAATTCTGGTGCAACTATTAGTAGTGCAGGTAATCAAACCTATAGTGGCGCTGTCACACTTGCCTCTGCGGGATCACTCACCTCATCTGCAGGCGGTATTTCTCTCGCTAACATTACAGGCGCAGGCTTTGGTTTAACGATTAATAACAACGCAGCAAGCACAATTAGCGGGATATTTTCTGGTACAGGAAGCAGCTTAACAAAAGCAGGCACTGGCACCTTAACATTATCCGGTGTAAATACTTATAGCGGCATTACAACAATCAACGCTGGTATTCTTAGCATCAATGCTGATTCAGGATTAGGAACAGCTCCTGGTGCATTCACAGCAAATGCGATTACTTTTGGCGGTGGCAAACTCTACACGCCAATCGGACTCGTATTAAATGCTAATCGTGGTATCACTTATGCTATAGGTGCACTACAACTTACCCCATCACTCACGGGTACAGTCAGCAAAACATATGACGCAACAACTGCTGCTACATTAGCTGCAGGTAATTATTCTTCTACAGGTTTAACAGGTGGAGATGTTGCAGCCTTTAGTTCAAGTTCAAGCACCTACGATACAAAAAATGTAGGCACAGGAAAAACTGTTACTGCATCTGGAGTTACTGCTAGCGTAACGAATTCATCTACATCTCAAGTTTATGGATATCAACTGGCTTCCAGCACAGCAAGTGGTGCTGTTGGTACTATCACTGCAGCAAATTTAACCGTCACAGCCGATGCTCAAACCAAAACATACGGTACTAACGATCCTAGCCTAACCTATACAACAACAGGATTGTTCGCAGGCGACAGCTTAACGGGTAATTTAAACAGAACCATTAGCTCAGCAACTGAAAATGTAGGCACCTATGCTATTCTTCAAAATACCTTAGCTGCTAGCAGCAACTATACTTTAAGTTATGTCAGCAATAACTTAACTATCACTCCAGCTACGTTAACAGTCATTGCAAATGCAGCCTCTAAGATCTCAGGTATGAGCGACCCTGTATTTACCTATAATGCTTCTGGATTTATCAACAAATTAGTCGATGGCATTACTATCTCAGACAGTGCTAACAACGTGTTAAGCGGTGCTCTTGCAAGACAAAGCAGCTCAGAAGCGGCTGGCACCTACCCTATTACTCAAGGCTCTCTCACTTGCAATAGTAATTACAACATCAATTACACTTCTGCTAACTTGACCATCACGTCTGCTAGCTCCAGTGTCCCTTCTGGTGCACAAACTGCCATCACCACAGCCGCAACCCTTACTAATGGCTCAGGTCTAACCTACGGAAATACGGCCAG
>JARLJN010000016.1 GCA_031291255.1 Gammaproteobacteria bacterium | reverse complement strand
TTTTTTTTTTTGTTTTTTATTTTTTAAAAAAAAAAAAAAATTTTTTTTTTTGTATTAAAAAAAACCCCCACAAACCCAAACCTACACGGGGCTCTTCTTTTTTTAAAAGTTAATACGAAATGTTCCCGGGGTGGCGCGGAATGGAGGGCTCCCGCCGCGCGGAGCTTGCGAGCACGGTGGGTGTTGGGTTTCGTAAAAAGCACTCAACCCAACCTACAGTCCTACAATAAATGCTTTTAAAGCTAGTGATGGCTAAAAAATTAGTTTCGATTCCCGCTCATAGAACCCAACAGTATCAGTAGATTTTGAAACAACATTAAAATATCTAAAAACAAACTCACTGTCGCCATAATATAATTTGTTTCACCGTTATTAATAATGCGGCTGGTGTCATACATCATGAGTAGTGTTGAGATGAAAATCATTGCTGTAGAAATGGCAAGTTGCATAGCTGGCATTTTAAAGAAGATATTCGCTAATCCTGCAATAATGCAAACCACTAAGCCTATCATTAAAAACTTACCTAAAAAGCTCATATCTTTTTTGGTTGTTAATACATAAGCAGAAGAGAGTAGGAATGTGATACCGGTGCCGCCAAATGCTGTTGCAATCAATTGACCGCCATTGCTATAACCTTTAATAAAATTGTTGAGCAAAGGACCCATGGAATAACCCATGCAACCCGTAAAGGCAAATACAGCAACGATACCCCAGACGCTATTTCTTAATCCAGCAATCACGAATAACAATCCCAAGCCCACGAGAGAGGCAACAAGTGAGGTGCCAAAACCCGCATTGCTCATCACCGCATAACTTGCAGTCGCTGCACTGAATAATAAAGTTAAGCTGAGTAAAAGATAAGTGTTTCGCAACACAGAATGGGTATTGAGTAATGATGAGTTACCACGAGTAATACTTACGTCTTTGAATTGCATAGAGACCTCCGTTTGAGCAAATTCTGGCACCATTATACCATCATATCCTAGGCTTACAATGGCACGTAAGTGTCTGGTGCAGCTAGGTCTTTGATATATTTTCAGGAACAGTTAAAGAAACTGAATGAATAGGTTGAATAATCTCATTAAAAAGCGTTAATATGTGCCCATCATTTGTCGAATGAAAATTCTGCGGGAGAGATGGCTGAGTGGTTTAAAGCGGCGGTCTTGAAAACCGTTGAGCTCGCAAGGGCTCCGGGGGTTCGAATCCCTCTCTCTCCGCCAAGTTAAATCTGCAAGTATATGGGGTGCAAACTTGATTAAAGTTTTGCTAGTTGATGATCATGAGCTGGTTCGCATGGGTATACGACGTCTGTTACAAGATGTCTCGGGTATCAAAGTGGTTGGCGAAGTGGGGACAGGCGAAGAAGCCATTAAGTCAGCTAAAGAACTGCTCCCAGATGTCGTTTTAATGGATGTTCAGATGCCTGGTATAGGCGGCTTAGAAGCCACTCGAAAAATGACCCGCCACAATAGTGATATCAAAGTATTAGCCTTAACTGTATGTGATGATGAACCTTATCCTTCCCGATTATTGCAAGCCGGGGCGGCAGGTTATATCACCAAAGGCTGTGATCCCGATGAAATGATACGCGCTATTCGTATAGTGCATTCAGGTCAGCGTTATATCAGTTCCGGTATTGCACAACAACTCGCTCTAAAACGATTTACAAAAGCCGAAGAATCTCCTTTAGACATTTTATCTGAACGTGAACTTCAGATCATGCTCATGATTACCGGCGGCCAAAAAGTTCAAAGTATCTCTGATAAATTATGTTTAAGCCCAAAAACTGTGAATAGTTATCGCTATCGCATATTTGAAAAACTAAACATTAATAATGATGTAGAATTAACATTACTGGCTATGCGCTTAGGTATGGTTGAAGGCAGCAAGAACTCTCACGAAGAAATGTTGTAATATATACTCAAAACTCAGTAGGTTGGGTTGAGCTTGCGAAACCCAACAACACGAACGTTGGGTTTCGCAAGCTCAACCTAACCTACTTAGTGCTCAAAACGAGTGTGGTATTATGCAAGACATAAAAGATTTTCTCAAAACCACACCAAATAATCCTGGTGTCTATCAAATGTTTGCTAAAGATGGCACTGTTATCTATGTCGGAAAAGCTAAAAATTTAAAAAAACGTTTATCCAGTTATTTCAACTCCCAACAAAAAGATTTAAAAACGCAAGCACTCATCAAGCATGTCACGAGTATTGACACTACAATTACGCGTAATGAAAATGAAGCATTGCTGCTTGAATGTAATCTTATTAAAAAACATAAACCTCGTTATAATATTTTATTAAGAGATGATAAAAGTTATCCTTATATTTTGATAACAAACGAACATCCTTATCCACGCATTGATTTTTATCGCGGCGTTCCTAAAAAAAATGGTCTCTATTTTGGTCCTTATCCTAATTCTATCGCAGTGCGAGAAACGATACATTTAATTCAAAAAGTATTTCAACTGCGTACTTGTCACGATGGTTTTTTTTCTAGTCGTACTCGTCCTTGCTTGCAACATCAGATTGGTCTTTGTTCGGGTTCTTGCACGGGTTTAATTTCTGAAGAAGAGTACAAACAAAATGTACGTCATGCGATTTTGTTTTTGCAGGGAAAGAATGAAGAAATCTTGCGTGAATTGACTAAACAAATGGAAGAAGCTTCGGGTCATTTACAATTTGAGCTCGCAGCAACGTTGCGAGATCAGATAACTAAAATACGAGAAATTCGTGAGCGTCAATATGTCAGCGGCACACACGGAGATGCTGATATTATAGGTTTTTATGCTGCAGAAAATATAATCTGTATACAATTACTCATAATTCGTCACGGTAGAATTTTAGGTAGTCGATCGTATTTTCCTTCGGTTCCTGCTGACTCTTTACAAGACGAAATTATCGCTGCGTTTATCACTCAACATTATTTAAATCAGCAAGTGCATGAAATCCCCAAAGAGATTATTTTAAAATCCTCTATTGCCGACCGTTCATTGCTTATGAGCACGCTGAGCGAGCACGCTCACCATCATGTCACTATCTCGCACTCTGTGCGTGGTGAACGTAACAAATGGCTAGAGATGGCAACAGCGAATGCAAAACAGTCTGTTGCCAGTCTGTTATCAAATAAAGCAAACAGCAAAGAACGTTTTGTGGCTTTGCAAAAATTATTAAATTTAGAAAAACTTCCCTCTCGTATTGAATGTTTCGATATCAGTCATACTATGGGAGAAGCGACTGTTGCTTCTTGTGTGGTATTTACCAGTGCGGGTGCAGCAAAAAGTGATTACCGCCGTTTTAATATTACGGATGTGACTGGCGGCGATGATATAGGCGCTATGCGGCAAGCTATATTACGACGTTACAAACGGTTGCAAGCTAATGAAGAGAAACTTCCTAGCATAGTGTTGATAGACGGGGGTATGGCACAATTACATGCTGCTCAATCCGTGCTGGCAGAATTAAACATTACCAATATACTTCTCGTTGGTGTAGCTAAAGGTGTTACGCGTAAAGCAGGGCTGGAAACATTGTATATAGAAAATAATCCTCCCATACACGTAGACTCCGATTCCTTAGCGCTGCATTTAATTCAGCAAATACGGGATGAAGCGCACCGTTTCGCAATTACTGGCCATAGACAGCGCCGCGATAAAATACGTCGTACTTCCACCTTGGAGGATATTCCAGGAATAGGGGTGAAAAAACGACGCGAATTGTTGCGCTACTTCGGTGGTATTCAAGCTATAAATCGTGCTAGTCTTGATGAACTTGCGAAAGTCCCAGGGATCAGCCTTGCGCTTGCGCAAAAAATTTTTGAAGCAATACATAACGTGGTGGTTTAGTACATGTTAAATCTGCCTAATATTCTTTCTCTAGGACGGATATTTGTTATCCCGTTCTTAGTGTTAGTGTTTTATCTTCCTGTTGCATGGGCTCATACAGCAGCTGCTATTATTTTTGCTCTTGCCTGTCTAACCGATTGGTTGGATGGTTATCTTGCGCGCAGCTTAAAGCAAGCCACTAAATTTGGCGCTTTTTTAGATCCTGTCGCAGACAAGATGATGGTATCTATAGTCTTAGTGCTTATTGCGGCTGAGCAACAATTCCAAGTAGTGAGTTGGCACGCTAACACCTATGTTATTCCTGCTTTTGTGATCACGCTTCCTGCTGCCATTATAGTGAGTCGTGAAGTCATAGTATCAGCCTTACGAGAATGGATGTCAGAAGTAGGTAAGCGAACTAGCGTTGCTGTCTCGCATTTAGGTAAAATTAAAACCACTTTACAAATGATTTCTTTAATCATCCTTCTTTACTGCAGTCCTTCAGTTCATCCATTTTTTCTTATTTTGGGATACATAACGCTTTATGCTGCTGCTGTATTAACGATTTGGACTATGGTTATTTATTTAAAAGCCTCTTGGCCTGAATTTAAAATAGATTGAGGCGGTTGTAGGTTGGGTTGAGTGCTTTTTACGAAACCCAACGTAATGTTATGTTGGGTTTCGTAAAAAGCATGTATAGACCGGCTACATAGGTAACACTTGGACGGGGACATAGGTTACAGTCCCCGAACATTATAAGCTCTAGGTTTTTATTGTAAATATTCTTTGGTGCATAAAATAAATATCAAACTTTCCATCTGCTTTTTCTCTT
>JARLJN010000145.1 GCA_031291255.1 Gammaproteobacteria bacterium | reverse complement strand
CGACCGCCATCCAAAAAATTTTTATTTAAAAATGTTACATCTGGGGGCGCGAACCTTTATATTTTTTTTTTGAATATTTGAAAAAACAAAAAAAATAATGCACCCGTGTCCCCCCGCCGTGATAGGTCAGTTATATGATCAAAAGCTGTGGACGCCGCTTGGCCGGGACGACACGCTAAATAAGTATAGGCAACTGGAATAACAATCAGTGAGAAGAATGTTCCTATGATGAGTCCTCCGACTATGACCCACCCGATTTGTTGACGTGTCTCAGCACCAGGGCCAAACGCTAATGCTAAAGGAAGCGCACCTAACACCATCGCCGCTGTCGTCATCAAAATGGGGCGTAAACGCAACACTGCAGCACTCACAATTGCCTGATGTATAGTAAGACCTTCGTCACGAAACTTATTCGCGAATTCAGTAATAAGTATTCCATGCTTTGCAATCAAACCAATTAATGTGACTAATCCTATATTGCTATAAATATTTAATGTTCCACCCATCATTTTTAAAGCGAATAATGCACCTATCACAGCAAAAGGAACAGTCAATAAAATAATAAACGGATCGACAAAACTTTCAAACTGCGCCACCAACACTAAATAAATAAATATAATGGCTAATAAAAAAGTTAAGGCCATTTTATGGCTAGATTCTAAATAACTTTTAGCTTCACCCAGAAAAGCAATTTTCATATTATCAGGCAAGATTTTTTGAGTCACTGTTTCCAGCACAGCCACTGCGTCTTTTATGGTATAACCAGGCGCTAAACTTGCTGATAAAGTATCAGATCGCAATCTATCATAATGTGGAAGCGAGCCTGGATTGGTAGTCTCATGTATCTCAACAAAATCACCCAATGAAATAATATTATTGTCAGTACTGCGCACATACAACTGCGGAATAATATTGGGATTAGCCAAAGCACTTTGATTCATCTGCAAAATAATATCATATTGCTTACCGCCAAATTGAAATTTTCCTGCTGACCTTCCTGCTATAAACGTAGAAATTGTATTCGTGATACTAGGCAAAGAAATATGTAAATCCGAAATTTTTTCTCTATCTATATTAACTTCAAATTGATTTCTATCCCACTTCAATCGACTGTCTACATGCGAGAACTGAGGATACTTTTTTAGTGCTTGCACAAGTTGCTGCATGACAGTATGCAAATCTTTATATTCTCCAACTGACATCACAGCTAAACCTACACTATCGCCTTGACTTCCGCTAAACCATGTCAGCGGTGAAGGTGGAACTGACACTGACACATTCACACCTGGAATATCACCAATTTTTTCAGAAAGGCTATCAGCAATATCTTGCGCACTGTGATGACGCTGAGATAAAGGCTTTAACGTTAAAATTTGATAAGAAAACGAAGGAGAACCTTCACCCACTCCCGCTAAAAATGTAGAAACGTCAGGAAGTTCAGCATACATTTTTTCAAGTTGTTTAACATATCTGTCAGTATATTGAAAACTTGCATCATGCGGCGCTGAAACATACACATTCACTTCATCTCTATCTTCTGAAGGCGCAAGTTCAGACGGTAATAAGCGAAACAAACCATAACCTAATACTGCAACACAGGCCAATAAAATTAAAATGTAATTACGCTTTTTTAGTAAGAAAAAAAGAATCTGTTCGTACTGAAATTGCAGTCGGTTTAAAATTCTTTTTACCCACACACTGTATTGGCTTTCTGACTGCTGAACTAAAATACGAGAACACATCATAGGTGAAAGTGTTAACGCAACAACACCAGAAATTAATACGGAACCCGCCAACGTTAACGCAAACTCACTGAGTACCGAACTTAAGATACCTGAGGTAAATGCAATAGGAGTATAAACTGCCGCGAGCGTTAAGGTCATAGCAATAATAGGAAATATCATTTCCCTGCTTCCTTTCAAGGCTGCTGCGAAAGGTTTCATGCCATCTTCAATATGCCGTGAAATATTTTCTAACATCACTATTGCATCATCAACCACTAACCCTATAGCCAATACAAATGCCATTAACGTAATCGTATTAATACTAAAATGAAATAAATGTAATAAAGCAAATGTACTCACTATACAAACTGGAATAGTGATCACAGGAATCAACGTTGCCCGCCAACTCGCCAAAAATAAATAAATCACTGCAAGAACACAAATAATCGATTCAAAGAGTGCTTCATAAACACTATGCACAGATGAACGTATGAAATTAGATTGATTATAGACTACGCTTGCATGCATACCTGCTGGCAATGATTTTTTAATTTCATCAAATGTTTTCAAAACGTCAGCAGAAACATCTAATGGATTCGCTGTGGATTGAGGAATAATGCCCAATGCCATTGCTGTTTGACCTTGCACACGAAATGAAGAATCGATATCCATAGGCGCAATTTTGATGTCTGCTACATTTTTTAAACGCACTACTTGGCTTTTATCATTACGTAATATTAAATTATTAAACTCATCAATAGAATTTAAGGTTTCATTCATGACTACATTATAAAAACGATCGCTAGTACGAATTTGCCCACTAGGCATTTGTATGTTTTGGCTCATCAATACATCTGAAATATCATCTACAGTAATATGTGAAGCTGCCATCTTGGCTGGATCTAACTCTATACGTAAAACTGATGCACGTCTTCCATACGTCATGACAGTTGCTACACCCTCTATCGTTTGCAAACGAGGAACAATAAATTGTTCTGCATAATCACTCACTTGCTTCTCAGTCTGCGCAGGATTTGAAAATGCTAAAAACAAAATCGGCATATCGTCAGCGTCTGCTCTAGAAACAATAGGAGAACCTGCATCTTTGGGCAGCACACCACTCATACGCGCCAAACTGCCTCTCACATCTTCAACCGCAGCATCAATATTACGACCTTGCTTGAAATTGAGAGTGACATCACTCGTTCCTTGCCTGCTATTGGAAGTCAAACTGTCTACACCATCAATACCCGATAAATAAGTTTCTATAGGCGTTGTGATTTGACTTTCGATTAAACTCGCACTTGCGCCCGGATAACCTGTGTAAATAGAAATAACATTAGGACGCACGCTAGGAATCCAACGCACGGGTAATGAAGAATAACTTAATAAACCAATTATGAAAATAATAAGTATAAAAACAATGGTAAAAGCAGGACGTCGTATAAAAAAATCAGTCCAGTTCATATTATGATTTTACCTGCACAGCTACACCCTCTTTCACTTTAAATTGACCTGCGACTATAATTTCATCTCCCAGCGTTAAACCTTCCAACACTTCCACGCTTGTTTCTGTGCGTTGGCCTAACACGACAGGCACAGCATGTGCTTTATCATCTACGATTTTATAAACTTGCTGACCATCTATAGTCGCACTCAGACTCAATGGAGGGACTAATATCGCATTATTTTTTATGCCTAACTTATTCGTGACATTCACAAACAATCCTGGCAACAAACTTTCATTTTCATTCGCTAAATTAGCATACATGGCAATTGTTCTATCTTGCGAATTTATGGTAGGTGCAATGTATGCAACATTCGCTGTGAATATTTTATTAGGATACGCTGAAGTCGTTATGTTAACGACTTCGCCTATTTTTAAAGACGAAAGATATTTTTCAGGAATGCTGTATTCTACATGTAAATGGTGAGTATCGGTTAGCGTTACTAATTCTTGGCCTGCGGATACAAAATTTCCTTCGCTGACTAAACACTTATCCACAACACCATCGAATGGCGCTTTCAATAACATTTTGCCATACATTACATTGGCTTCAGTGGCAGACGCTTTTTTCTCTTGCAAATCTGCATAAGCTTTTTCAATTTCTTGTTTTGATATCACACCTTTTTTTGCAAGAATTTGCATACGATGATACGTTGCTTCGCTCAATGTTAAATCTGCATTAACAGAATTCGCTTTCACTTTATATATCTCATCATTTAATTGTATGAGAGGCGCTCCTGCTTTAACGAAAGAACCATCTTTAAATAAAATTTTAGAAATTTGTCCAGGTATTTCTGGAGCAATCTTAACACTTTTTGCAGCCACTAATGTACCCACAGACTGAACAGATAAAGGAATCTGCCCATATTTAATTTTATACGTTTCAACTGAAACGCCTGATTGTGCAGGATAACTTGAAGATGCATGGTGTTTAAAAATATAAAATCCCAAAATCAACATGACAACCAGAGGGATGAAAATTTTTCTTTTGTTTATCATGAAGGTGCCTTTAATGTACCTGGCTAGATGACGGTGGTGGATTTCTATGGAAAATGTTCGCGACATCAACACGGTCAAACGTATACTGGCTATTACAAAACTCACATTTTACAACTATCACCTGATTTTCATGTAACTCTTCTTCTGCTTCTTGAGGCCCCAATAATAATATAGCGTTCTCTCCACGCTGCGCTGAGCAAGTACAACGAAAAACAACATCTGAGGGTTCAAAAATTCGAATACTGTCTGATGTATACAATCTACTTAATAAGACTTCATTCTCTAAATTAAAAAGTTCATCCGCCGTAATGGTTTGCCCTAAATGAACGACATGTTCCCAATCACGTTCAGCGTCAAGTGAATATTCTTTAGGATCTACGGCTGGCATCATTTGCAAAAGAAAGCCAGCAGCTTGATTGTCTGTCACATGTATCCAGAGACGTGTTTGTAATTGTTCTGAGTTTTCAAAATAGTTTTCGATGGAACGACTCAATGAGTTACCTACCCATTCCACTATGCCTTGATAACGTTGAACGCTATTATCAGGATCCATAATGATGGCCAACGTACCTTGTTTCAAATCAGCCAATAAATCCTCATCTTGTAAATCACCTGTCCATTGAGCCAGACCTCGCAATTCTAAATCTTGATTACACTGAGCCAACAAGAGTTTTAATGTTCCCTTTCCTTGAAATTGCACAGTGAGGCGGCCCTTAAATTTGAGCTCCGCCATCAGCAAACTTGCAATGACTAATGTTTCCCCCAACAAACGTTGTATAGGCGGTGGATAATCATGCTGTTTCATGATGGTTTTAAATGTCGTATCTAAATGAACAAGTTCACCGCGTATAGACATATTTTCGAAAAGGAATTTCTGAAGAGTATCATTATTTTTCATGGAGTTATCATTGGTAATTAAAGTTGTTAAATTTTAGGGTCACACTCTAACAGAAATACTAATTAGTGTCATTCTCGCATTGCAAACAACGCTGTCGCTATAAATCGTTATGTTGGGTTTTCTTTTAAATCACCCCTCCCCCACACCGTGCGTTGGTTGGGTTGAGTGGTTTTTACGAAACCCAACATAACGTTACGCTGCTGATTAATGTCATTCTCACTTGTACGACTTTAAGAGATGAATCACAATACTCAAATGGGCAAAAAAGACAAAATCAGTGATGACGATATTAATGCATTTCGCGATGCCGTGCGAGGTATCCAGCCTTTAATCAATACCAAAATTCAACCTACACCTAAACGAGTCAAAAAACCTAAAACCCAGAAATCTCTACCAGAATACCCTCATTCTCCCTTCTCCGACCACGAATCACTGGCTTTAGTGACCAGTGAGGACATAATTGAGTATCATCAGCCAGGAATTCAACATAAAACCCTTCGCAATTTGCGCACAGGTCAATATAATGTGGAAGGAATTTTAGACCTGCACGGAAAAACTGTAGATAAAGCAAATGAGGCGTTGCATCACTTTCTTCTACAATGCAAACAAGAGAAAGCGCGTCACGTATTAATTATCCATGGAAAAGGGCGAGATCCATCTAACCCTATATTAAAAAATAAACTCAATCATTGGTTGCGGCAAACAAATCAAGTTTTGGCATTTTGTTCGGCAACAAATAAAGATGGGCGCACTGGAGCGTTATACGTATTATTAAAATACCAAAGCGGGGAGGTTTAGATTGATTAATAAAAACACAATTATAATCGGTATATCAGGTGCTTCAGCATCTGGAAAAAGTCTTTTAGCTAATACTATAGTCAATGAGCTTGGATCTGAGCAAGTGGCGGTCATCTCGGAAGACTCCTACTACAAGGATCACAGCAGTATTCCATTTGAAGAACGCACGCAAATAAATTATGACCATCCAAACTCACTAGATCACGAGCTACTGAATCAACACTTACAACTATTACAACAAGGTGAAACAGTACAAGTTCCCATTTATAACCATGCCAAACATATACGAGAAAAAGAAACACGCGCCATAGGCCAACATACTATTATCGTATTGGAAGGCATTTTGCTGTTTGTTGAAAAAAATCTCCGCGATTTAATGGATATTCGTATTTTTATGGAAACAGCTCTCGATATTTGCCTAATTCGACGCCTAAAGCGTGATATGAAAGAACGAGGCCGCTCATTAGACGCTGTACTAAAACAATACGAAGAGACCGTAAGACCTATGTATTTACAATTCATAGAGCCCTCTAAACGTTATGCCGATATTATCGTGCCTCGCGGGGGCGGTAATCGCATTGCAATTGATATGATCAAAGCCAAAATGCGCGAATTATTAGGCGATCACTACAGAAATGGCAAATCCTAGTACAATTCTTGCCTAGCCCGGATTTTCGCAACGCTCAATCCGGGCTACATGCTTTAATATCGGTTTAAAACTGGTTAATCCACCCCACTCGTTATAAAATAGAATCTGATACCCCATCAATATAAGCTGAGCTCTAACTTATTAGTCTTACCATTATGAGGTAAACAATGAAGTTAAGAAATAAAGCGATCCTTTCCATAGGATTAGTCTGGGCTACTTTTCTTATACTGACGTATATAGGTTCACACACCCTCATATTACAAACATTCCTAAAAGCAGAAAACGATAGAGCTGAACAAGATTTAACTCGTGTCGATGCCACACTGAATCAATTAAGCAATGAGTTAAATACATTTACTTCAGATTGGTCTCATTGGAATGATGCATATCGTTTCATGCAAGGTGAAAATCCAGATTTCGTATCAAGCAATCTCAATATGACAGCTTATGTGAATGCTAATGTTAACCTGCTAACTTATTGGAATAAAGAAAACAAACTCGTAGCAGGCGCAGCCGTTGATTTAGAAGATAAAAAAATTATTCCCTATCCAGCCGAATTAAAAAAATATATTTATCCTGGAAGTCCATTACTTGATACACAGATAACTAACAAACCAGTACAAGGGTACATGTTAGTTGATGATATTATAATGTTAGTCTCAGCATCACCTGTTACAGACGGGAAAAGAAAACTACCTCCATTAGGTACACTCATAACAGCTACAAGCTTAACCGATAAGCTAATAGAAAAAATTGCAAATATTTCAAAATTACAATTAGCCTTATTTACCTCTAATCAAATTAATAGCAAACCAAATCTTATTAAAGCATGGAATCATACGCTCAACAGTCCTGACCATCATTTTCAATATACAGGTAACAATATCACTCTGCGCTGCTACACCATGATTTTTGATATTAATAATAATCCCATAGGTATTATTCAATTAAAAACTACGCGAAACATTTTTTTAGCGGGCAATAATACTATACACTATTTCTTAGTAATATTTATTAGCTTAGGTATTGTTTTTTCACTCTTCATGACATGGTTGTTAAATATTTTAATCATTAAGCGATTAGAAAAATTAGATAAAGAAATTGCAACAATTGAAAATAATAATGAATTTTCAAAACGCGTAGAAGTAGAAGGATCAGATGAATTATCTTCAGTTGCAAATCAAGTAAACTTTATGTTAGCAAACATCCAATCGTCACAAGAACTGCTGGAACGAAGAGTCAACGACCGCACTTTAGAACTACAAGAATCGAATACGCAATTAAAAAATGAAATTACTGAACGTAAAGCAATTGAAATTGAACTCACATCAAATAAAAAACATCTCGTTCATGTTGCTCATCATGACAAACTAACTAACCTCCCAAACCGTAACTACTTCAATGAAACGATCAATAAAATATTAGGCCAATCTGAACGCTCAGGGCAAGTGCTTGCTATCTTATTCATAGACTTAGATAGATTTAAAAAAATTAATGATGCTTTTGGGCATACTATTGGCGACTTAGTATTACAAGAAGTCGCAAAGCGATTCACGTCTGTTTTACGAAAGAATGATTTTATATCACGTTTAGGTGGCGATGAATTTATTATATTATTAAATGAAATAAAACGTGCTAAATTTGCAAGTCCTGTTGCAGAAAAAATATTACAGGTTTGCAAACAACCTATAAAAATTGGTGTGCATAAATTTTTTATCAGTGCCAGCATAGGCATCAGCATATATCCTAATGACGGTTCTACTTTAGAAGATTTGCAGAGACATGCCGATATGGCTATGTATAAAGCGAAGAAAAATGGTGGGGATGCATTTCATTACTTCACAAGAGAAATGAATACGGAAGCTCATGAATATATACGCTTAGAAACTGCATTACGTAGAGCAATAACAAATAAAGAATTTGTTTTTCATTTTCAACCACAATTTGATTTAAAGACTGGAAAAATCGTCGGAGTCGAAGCACTTATACGCTGGAACGATCCTGAGATAGGATTAGTCAGCCCGGATAAATTTATACCTTTAGCTGAAGAAACAGGTTTGATTTTGATAATAGGCGAATGGACACTAGAAGAAGCCTGTAAAATTAATAAATCATGGCAAGATCAAGGATATGAACCTATCACGATTGCCGTTAACATTTCAGCTAAACAATTTCAGCATCAAGATCTTACTGAAATAATTTCTCGTGTGCTAACTGAAACGAAGCTTGAAGCAAAGTATTTAGAAATTGAAATAACAGAGACTTCTGTTATGGAGAACATCGATGTAACGATTAAAAAATTAAATGAAATAAAAAGTATGGGTGTCAATATTTCCATAGATGATTTTGGAATCGGTTATACTTCAATTAGTTATTTGAAAAAATTCCCTATTAGTCTCATTAAAATAGATCAATCCTTCATGAGAGGTATTCCTGATAATGCAAATGACTCAGCCATTATCAGTGCTATAATAGCGTTAGGACACAACCTTGAAATTAAAGTTCTTGCCGAAGGTGTTGAAACCAAAGCACAACATGAATACCTCATAAACAGAAATTGTGATTTAGTTCAAGGATACTTACTCAGTAGACCGCAACCTGAAAACGAAGTAGTTTTGCAATTTAAAAAAATATAGCCTTTTTAAATTTAAACATTAACTGTAGTAGCCCGGATTGAGTGCAGCGAAAATCCGGGAAGTCTATCCTGGCTACATCTCATCATAGAAAGGATTTCATTATGAAAAAAAATACCGAAAATAAATCCTCCCTCAGCAATACAAAAGATTTTTTTCATTTATCTTCTAAGATTAAGATTTGCCTTGAAGGGTTAGACATCGCTACAAATAAAAAACACTTAAGTGATAAAGAATACAAAAGCAAGAAAATCAGCCTGTCAAAAACCCTATCTGACATGGGTGAGTTAACGACTCACTACAAAATCAATACGAATACGTTAATTCATACTGCATGGAGTATATTACTACATCGCTATACAGACAACTCAGAAGTCACCTATGGCACAGGAGAGTGTGCGCATTACGATTTAAACAGTATCATTATAAATGATACACTCATTCCAGCTAAAACAACCCTATCAGATAAATTGACGACGTTAGAATTCATTCAATCAATAGAGACTACACTTAGCGCTAAAAGAAAAAAACTAGTCTCAGATGATAATCAAGAAACAGATACTCAATTTCAAATGAGATATTTAATACTCACTGTTTCAAATACAAAAAAATCAAATAAACAAGAAATCCCCTTAGATATCTCACATCACCCTTTAATATTATTCATACACCCAAAAAAAAATGATGTTGAATTTTTCTATCATACAGATGCTTATATGGAATCAAGCATAGACAATATAACAACACATTTCACAACTCTATTGAATGCATTAATAATACAAATACAAGACAAAGTTACACAGCTTTTCATTTTAACCGATGAAGAAGCTAAAAATACTTTGTCCTTATGGAATAAAAATATAAAGCTTGATGAAGCTAACAAAAACCATACTTTTAATGATTTATTTCACAAACAAGCAAAACTACATAAAGATACAACAGCTGTAGTATGTGAAGAAAACTCATTAACCTATCAAGAACTGGATAGATTATCGAATCAGCTAGGCCGATGGCTGCAGCAAAACAAAATCAATGCGGATGATAAAGTCGCTGTTTTGATGGATCGCACACCACAAAATATTATTGCTATGTTAGCTGTTTTTAAAATTGGGGCAGTGTATATACCTATTAATCCAAACTACCCGCAAGATCGTATCAATTTTATTCTTAACGATAGTCATGAAAAAATAATTCTGACTGACAACGTAACAAAGATACCAGACAGCCTGCAATATAAGGCCTCATTTTTTATCAATTATGATTTTTTTAATGAAATTGAAGATAAAGCATTAGCCATTACTGTTCATCCAAATCAAATTGCTTATATCAATTATACAACTGGCACCACAGGCAGGCCTAAAGGTGTGCAAATCAAACATAGTAGTTTGATGAATTTAATCGCCGGTTATCAAGCCTGTTACCAGATAACAAAAGAAGATAAATCAGCACAATTTGCATCTCAAAGTTTTGATAACTATTTTAGCGAGACATTACCCTTTTTGAGTATTGGCGCTACTCTACATATCATCAATGACAGCAATAAATTTACACCTAAATTATTTTTAAACTGGATAGAAAAAGAAAAAATCACTGTCTGTGATCTTCCTACTGCTTATGCAAAAATTATTTTGAAGACAAATGCCAGCCACACACTTCCCTTAAAAATATTAAAAATCAGCGGTGAAAAGCTTACAAAAATGATAACAGGCCCTTATACATTTGATATATGGAATTGTTATGGAGTCACCGAAGCCACTATTGAAAGCACTAATGCAAAAATTTATGAGGCTAACTCCACTCCTTCAGCAACAGCGCTCCTGCAAAGCCCTGCTATAGGCAAGCCTATGCAAAATGTTGAAGTGTACGTTGTAGATAATCACTTACAGCCTGTTCCTATAGGCGTTCCAGGTGAATTATTAATTGGTGGTGCAGGTTTATCACCAGGCTACCTCTTTCAAGAAGATCTTACCTCAGAAAAATTTATCTCAAATCCCTTTACTTCAGACACGAATGAAAAAGTTTTTAAAACGGGTGATTTAGTACGATGGCGTAATGATGGTAACTTAGAATTTGTAGGTCGTTTAACAGACCGCATTAAAATTGAAGGCATACGAATAGAACTCAATGAAATTGAAAAAGAATTAAGTGAATATCCCGATGTCAGTGAAGCTGTCGTCATATCAAAAGAATTAAGTAATGGCGAGAAATCACTCATAGCATACCTCGTACCTAATCTAGACAAAATTAGAATTCCCTATCAGCAAAAATGTTTACTCTCATTAGGTGAAGGCAAGTTTTATGATTTAATGACGGATGATATTTCTAAATCCGGTGCAACTATTTCTGGCTTAACAGAAAATATAACCCCATCTAAAAAGATACGTTTATATTTATTATTGCCTGGCATGAGTCATCAGAAATGGTTACCCGGTAAAATTGTTTGGCAGCAACATAATCGAGCTGGGATACAATTTGAACTCAACCCAGAACAGGCGAATCAATTAGATCAATCTATAAAATATCATTTATCCACTAACAACCTAATTGATGTTTTGCAAAGCGTCATTATCAAAAGAAATTTGCAAACAGCGATACGCAAAAAATTACCCTCACACATGACACCTACACTATTAACTGTTCTACCTAAATTTTCATTAACATTTAATGGAAAAATTGATTGGAAATCCTTACCACCTCCACATGATTACAAGCTTTTATTAAAAAACAATACAGAGCCTGCTACTGAAATAGAAAAAAGTCTAAGCAAAATCTGGTGTGAGATTTTGCATCTTGATAAAGTGAACATTACAGATAACTTTTTTGATCTGGGTGGAAATTCATTACTCGCAACGCGCTTATTGATTGCAATTTTAAATAAATTTTCAATTACTATCCCGACTAAAACATTTTTAAATTTACCGTATATTTCCACCTTAGCTGAATATATATTAAGTGATGGACAAACATATCATCATCATAATTTAATTCAAGATTTGATCACACACGATTCGCGACTAGCTGAAGACATAACCCCTACACATAAATCTAATGATCGTATACATGGAATACTTTTAACAGGTTCTACAAATTTTTTAGGCGCACATATATTAGAGGAATTATTAGAGCAAACCTCTGTTAAAATTTATTGTTTAGTGGATAGTGGACAATTTCAAAGTGCTGCGATTAACTTTCAACATCATATTGATGCTCTTAAATTTTCTAATAAAATTTATTTATCTAACACGAGAATCATCATACTAGAAGGCAGCCCTAGCAAACACATGTTAGGATTGTCGAGTGAAAAATATGAGTCCTTATCTGAAAGAATAGATATCATTTATCACTGTGAAGCGTCGAATCATTTAATTTCACCCTACTCCGATCTGCGTGAAAAAAATGTATTGAGTACAAAAGAGTTAATTAAATTCTCTACTCATAATATTAATAAACGCATAGTCTATCTTTCATCTCTTCTTGCCTTTAATCAATCGCCATCAGGCGCCAAGTTAAATGAAGATTTTTCTAGAGACAATGATTGTCATGGATTAACAGGCGGATTACCTCAAACAGCTTGTGTATCTGAACATCTCATTACACAAATCAAAGACAGGGGCTTACCCGTCACTATTTTTCGATATAAAAATGTGCTTGGTCATTCTGAAACGGGAATATCCGACACTAACAATGCTCTCTTACTCTTATTAAAAGGTTGTATAGAATTGGGTTATGCTCCTGATTGGAATGAGAGAATTGATTTTTTACCGGTAGATTTTATCAGCAAAGCTATTGTTGCAATAACCTTATCTCAACCAGAAAAAAATAAAGTTTATCATCTGGAGAATAGTCATGGAATCATGTGGTCAGACTTGATTAAATGGCTAACTAATAATTATTACACTATTCAAACATGCTCTCATCAAGAATGGATTATGAAATTAATTGATGCTGCTGAAAATAACGTGCTCTTTCCTTTGCTCCCTCTCTATCTCACTAAAGAGGCGACATCTAACATACACAACTCTCGTCACACGAACACAGAACATGTGCTTGAAAAACTTGAAATGCAATATCCAAAAATTGATGAAACTATTTTAAATACCTATATAAATCACTTAATCAATATTAAATTTTTACCCGAAAGGTCTAAGAGAAAAATTTCATCGAATTAAATGAATGGTGGGTTACGGTGCAAAAAGCGCACCTAACCCACCCTACAACTGAGGTGATGACAACATCTCGTCATTGCAAGCGAGAGCGAAGCAATCCAGGTTTTAATGTCACTGGATCGCCACGACCAAACGCTACGCGGTCTCGCGATCTGAAATATCCCCACGAATTTACCATACTCTTGCCAACTCTGTTTCAATAATTGTTGGCAAGTTTTCATATTTAAAATTTAACTCATTAATT
>JARLJN010000144.1 GCA_031291255.1 Gammaproteobacteria bacterium | reverse complement strand
TTTTTTCTCATGTCTAGAGTCGAGATAATAGACAAGCAAAAGAGCCCCAGTATTTAAAACTGAGGCTCCTTTTAATCATGTTATTGCAATTGTACATGCAAGTAGATGCTATCACTGTATATTAAAGATGATTCCACCACTACCAGGTGTATAGGATATTGATTTTTTACTGACCGTATACTTGTTATGACCTGCTACAATAGGAGCTTCTTGAGGCGTTATCGTTACAAGCTTAGCAGATTCTGCTGCAGAGCTCATTTTCTTTGTAGGATCAACATATGTTCCATAGATGCCATTTACCACCAAATGAGGTGATGTACAATTTGCTGGCACTTCAACAACTGAAGGTTTCTTATTTGCAGCAATAGTAACTGAAGGTCCTGTTATGCCATTATTGCATATAACCTGCACCTGTATCTTTGTAATTGGGCTGGGCACATTATTGGTGACCGTAATGGTAGTTGTTGGCGCTACAATGACCTTAGGCTTTACTGGTTGCGGCACTACAACAACAGGCACAATAGGCTTTATTGCAGTTGGCGTTGGCGCTACTATTGGCACCACTGTAGGATCACATGCCGTTGCTGCATCATTTGCGCTGTAATTTGCTGGACACGCAGTACAAGCAGCGTCTCCTACTTTTGAAATAAAATTTGCTGGGCATGCGACACAACTTGATGAATCTGATGATGGCGCCTGACCAGCCGCACATGGTGTGCAAGATGTCGACCCAGTAAGCGCAACCTGCCCACTCGGGCATGAAGTACAAGTTGTTGCACCAGCAATTGCCGCATACGCGCCCGTTTGGCATGGCGTACATTTACCATTATAAAGTGCTGATCCTGCAGAACATGATGGCGCAGCCGCTACTGATGCCGAAGCTGGCGCAGGTGCTGTTATAGAATCCGTAGTTGTGGAAGATGCTGAAGAACAGTTTCCCGCAGCCCTTGTTGTACTATTTTTAAAAATATAAGGATTAGATTTATTCACATCTGGAAGACCAGAAGCTTGATTGGACATCGGACCAGCAACAGGACAATTTGTTGATGAACAATCATTAGGTACGATTACAAATGTATCATTTTGCGTTGCAGCCGTTGGATAATCTGCAATACATACGAATTGCTGTGTGCCATCAGGCAACATAAAATATCCACCAAAGTTACCATTCCTTAGATCCGAAAAACAGGGTGAACAAATTTGGGCGCTTCCACTAAGAGCGACCGATGCAGTAATTGATGGAGTACCACTGGTTACTGTGGGACAAGGATCAGCAAACAGTACAACACTTACCCCAAGATTATTTGTTGCGGTATTCAAGGTATTGTTTTTTACCGTAAAATTATATGCGCCAGTCGGAACACTTACTTGTGCAGCACATGACTGAGAAATATCAGAGCCAAAAACAACAGATTGATAAGCGCCTGCTCCCAATACAATAAAAACATATAAAAACATTTTTTTATTTATCATGATATCTTTCACCTCTATTTTAATCCATTTATCACTTATTTCTAGTTGAAATTATACCAGTTTAGTTAACCCGAATTCAATAGTTACTATCATCCGTCCATAAAAGCCCTATAACAGGGAGATTTATTGTTAATAACTATTTCCGAAAACTGGCCCAAAGTATGAGTCAAAAACATACATTTTTTTCTTGCTTTGCTGCGCACTGTTTTTTAACTCTGCACAGACAAACTTTATCATCGTATCTTGTCTTCTTTTTCTATCGGGTGTATCTTAATCGATAGAGAAAAATTCTA
>JARLJN010000143.1 GCA_031291255.1 Gammaproteobacteria bacterium | reverse complement strand
GCCTGAGTTACTCGAGTCTCCAAAATATGCCGCTCTTTCTGCCGGCTGGTTTTGGAATCTGAAGAAGCTGAATCAATATGCGGATGACGATGATTTTGAGACGATGACGCGCCGGATCAGCGGAGGCCTGAATGGCCTCGACGATCGCCAAAGTCTTCTCGACGATATAAAGCAGGCCATGGCCTAAAAGAAAGAAGGACGGGACGGGGATGTTGAAGCATCCCCCAGGCAATTATAGGGACCATAGACCGTAGCAAGGCACCGGGGGAGGGGGAGTAACATGAAGCCTTCAACTTACCCCATGCAGTCCGTTTACTGCGGAGCAAAAACCCGTACCGGTAGCCCTTGCAGGAATTATCCTATGATGAATGGCCGGTGCCGTATGCATGGCGGCAAAGCAAAATCCGGCATAGATCATGGACGCTATACGGAGGGTAACTTCACAAAAGAGGCGATTTCCTCAAGACGTAAATTTGCGGAACTTATGCGTCAGTCGCGGGAATTGCTCAAAGGAATGCATAGTAAATGAACAATAACGGATAAACATAAACAACAATATAGGCGTATTACCTGCTTTGGAACGCAAATTTCTAAACACTTTACCTGATGATATATATAGCGGGTCCTTAGCCCGACCTTTTGCTATGTGGGATTGTAGCGCCCCGACATTCCGATAGCTAGGGCCTATTGAAATCAGGTTTACATTCAGTTTACCAGCAACCCTTTTGGGGATGAACAATGGAAGAGAAATTACTTGAGACCAAGGCGGCTTTTGCTGCCCGATTTGGTGTTACCCGGCAAGCAATGACTAAATGGTCAATGAGGGGATGGCTTGTAATGGTAGGGCGTTACGTTGATGTGGAGGCCAATGCATGCAATGTAAAGCGATATGGAGACAGCTACCTGAGGAAGACTATGCAGGCGAATGGCCGGAATAAAAAAAGCGGGTAATCAGGGTAAAAAAAGGGTAACAGTTTGCTGGTCAACCGAGGTAAACTTAATTGCAGATTTGTCGTCACTACTACAGATAAAGCCTACTGGGAAGTTATGTATTTATATAATAATAATGCGTACTTTTCTTTATGCGTATGACATTTAATTAGGTTTGGCTTATTCCACCCTTTTGAGAATCTTTCTTCCAATAGTTCAGTTATAAAGTCTATTGATTCCTGGCTAATTGACACACCAAATATTATTCCAACCAAAGATTCAGGTTTAAAAGATAAGTGTGCGTTAGCTGAACCCGGTTCAATAATTCTATGTTCTTGCTCATAGCTCCAATGGGTTGATTTTTGAAGCAATGCCTCTCGAAAGGGGTTTTGAATATTATTTTCCAGCCAATTAATTACGGGATAAGTATCATTGTATCTGACCCTAGCTGCCTTCATGAAAGTATCAGGGTCTTTAATTACGTCAAATTGCAAACAAATCCCCTTGCTACAATCTGAATAGTGAGACCACATCAGTATATTATGTGGAATTTTTGATAATGATAAAACGCCAGACGAATTTACAGCTTTTTTTACTGAATCACCTAAAATCTTGTCTGGATTTTCTCTCAAAGTGACAACAGCACGGGGTAATTTTTCATCAATTTCTCTTCTCGAATTGCCAAGGCTTTTAAACAGATTCTTTAACCTTTCCCTAGTTTGAAATGCGCTACCCTCAATAACCCATTTACATTTCATATCAAACGGATCGTTGAAAGATTCCGGTGAACTGAGAAAAAACTTAGAATCTATAGCAATTTGTTTAATTCTTTCTTTTGAGGTGTCATTAGATATTGCTCTATATTTGTACAGATATCGTGGAAAAGGAGGCGTCTGTTCCTTCAAAAAACTTATTTTTTCTTTATCTGACAATGAGTTTAATTTTTGAAGTATCCTATTGATTGATGCCTCTGAAATATTCTTTATTATAGGATTTTTATTTCCCATATTTTAACGGCTATTAAGTTGATTGGGTAGATTGTTACTTCTTACGCGCAGCTTGGTCCATAATCGTTTGGTTATATTCATCAAGATAATGTTGCAATATTGTCCTATTAACTAGCTTAACATTCCCCGATTTTGCCAACTCCTCAGCAGAAGGTGTAAAATAACTAGAGTCTCCTCAAAAAACGACTACTCTAAAAGCACGTTCATTGCTGGAAATCTGAACATACCCTGAAGAACAGTGGCAATTCGAGTAAAGCAGATATGAAACAAGAAGAGACACACATTTCTTCCCCGAGAAAGGAGCT
>JARLJN010000142.1 GCA_031291255.1 Gammaproteobacteria bacterium | reverse complement strand
TTGTCAGAAAATTATAGAAAAATGGAACCAACCCATGCACAATTGGGCGCTGATAATTTCTCAACTACAAATTTATTTTGATGGGCGTTTAAATTTGGAGCTGAGATAATTTATGCTGACACAGTTAGATGAACACTCTCGATTTGCTGTTCCGCTTATCTATCTCATCCCTTTAATTTGAGGACCACCCGGTGCTGCTGCAGGTATAGGAGCAGCAACTCTTTCCTCATGAAGATAGCCTTCTATCTGATTTTCCACACCTTCATTTTCATTATTGATTTGTGCACGTTGCAAATCTTGATTGCGAGCAAATAATCCGTAATACGCAGCAGCTGGAGCTCCTGCGCCTATTGGTGCATTTGTTTCTTTGATATCGTTAACTAAAGGTGCATCATGCAATTTATCAACTTCTTGTTTTTTTCTTTCCTCTGCATGTGTAACAAAATCTTCAATGGATTGTTTTAGATTAACGTTTGTTACTCTTTGGGTAATTGGTTTGCGGCAACACGGACATTTATTGCTGTGAGCAGATAAGCTTATTAAATTATCTTCATCAAAGCTATGACCACAATTAGTTAACAACATTGGATTGTTCATCATTAGCATTGAGATAGGATCTTTCATACCATTTGGGATCTCATCGTCTGAATAACCTGTTGCTGCATAACGAGTTTGAAAAGAGTTATGAGCTGGTATGCGCGCTGGGATTAATTCTTTTTGTTCTTCCATTTGAGGTGCGATTACTTGAGCTGGCGGAAGATAAGCAGGCACTGCTTGAGCCTGAGTTTGTTGAGCGGGCTGATGATGATTGTATCGAATCACTGTTGGTGAGCGTTCAATGCCACCCAAGCATAGCACTACACAGCCAGCACAACAGACAATACCAAGTGCAGCAGGGATGATAGTCACTGAAGCACCGACTGCAGTACTGGCAGCAATTTGGCCTAGAGACATTGATTCTGCGCCTAATAAACCATAGCCTGCTAATGCGCCTAGAACTTGGCCTCCTACATAAGCTGTCAGGCCAGATGACTTTCGCGTACTATCATCCGATGGTGACGGTGACCATCCACAAGCGACCGCAGCCCCAACCAAACCACCCATGATTCCATTGATTAACCCATTACCTAATGCTGATATTCCTGCAGCTTCGTTAACGTCATATCCATTGTAATTTCTTGATAAAATAGCAGCGCCTGTTGCACCAGACATGGCACCCGTCGCAGCGCCCAAGCCACCGCCTAGAACGCTACCTATAAAAAACCCCTGAGTAAAATTTTTGAATCTCATAATTAAGTACCTATTTATTAATTTATTTAAAATATGATTATGACGGATTATATACATAAATTCACAGACTGTATGCTTTTTCTGCATCTATTATTAATGCTTAAAACGACTGTATTTTCGTTGGGATAACTTTTTCTTTCTCTTATTAGAAGGCTCTAATAGAATAAGCTGGTTTTTTGGTAACACCTGTAAATTATGTGTTTTTAGAATTTAAATTTAAAATAGGAAGTAATGTTATGAGTACGACAAGAGCCCTTAATTGCATGATCGCGGGCGCAGTAGGAAGTGCTGCATTGGGAGCCGCTGCTGGTGCAGCTGGCGCTAAAATTTTAATGGATTGTGCTTATACTGGGTATTCAGTAGGGCAAGCAGCAGCAGCGGGAGCCACTGGAAATGCTGTGATTGGTGGCGGTCTAGGTTTTTTATCAAGTTTTTATAATCATAATTCGGAAAAAAAGAAAGAAGAAGCAACTATGGGTGCTGTGGCTGCAGTTGGTTTTACTACCCTAGGTGGAATGCTAGGAAAAGTTATATTGGATTCGCTGATTGATATGCCATTAGATAAAATGGCCGCAGCACTAGCAACAGGTGGTGGTGCTATTGCAGCCGGTGGTGTGGGTCTTGCTCTTGTTGTAGGTTGTTGTGTTTGCTGTTGTGGTAGTGCCGTAGCTGCATCACAATCTCGTACGTTCAGAGTGTAAATCAATATGAAATCATACTCGGTTTTAATCGAGTATGATTTCAATGCAAATAATTAACGTTATATTTTTTGTGGCAGTGGATTTTAATTTCAGGCGAAAAAAAAGCAGGAAGATATCGAAGAGCCACTTTTTTAAAGGTGGATGTCTAAGCGATGTTTTAGGCTTCCAAAAATTATCATGGCATGCACACCACATCAACCGCCGACTTCCTGGCATATAAACGTTGGGCTTCGATTCATTTCCTGCTTTCAAGGTAAGTATAGTAGATTTTCGATGATTTGCAATCTTAGATTTAAAAGGCAGTTTATTGAATGTATTCAGGTTTAAAATGAGTTTGTTTTTGTCATTAAAAAACCTCTGTAACGGATGAATTAACCCCTTGTTTTTCATTCGAATTTTCTAAGTTAATTACGTTATCATAAAGTTTTTTGACACTATTTCTGTGACATATGCTAATTACAGTCGCTCTAGGAAGCTGATTTAATAATGTATTAAGAAGGCGATGCTCTGCTTGTTCATCTAAGGAAGAAGTAGATTCATCTAAAAATATAATATCAGGACGCATTAAAAATATTTTTGTGAATGCGATCAGCTGTTGTTCGCCTAAAGATAATACGTGTGACCAATTATCAATTTTATCAAGTTGGGAAATAAATTTTTCTAAGCCGCAGAGTTTCATTGCGGAGACTATAGCGTGATCTGATATTTTTATTTCAATGGGGTAGAGAATAATCTCTCGCAACGTACCCAAAGGTAAATAAGGTTTTTGAGGTAAAAATATTTTTTTAGCATAAGCGGGATAAATAATTTTACCATTGCCATAATGCCAAGTGCCCGCTAATGCATGAAAAAGCGTGCTTTTTCCTAGGCCAGATGGACCTTGCATAAGAGTTTTTTCTCCTTGATGAAAAGTGAAATTTAAATTTTTAAAAAGGGTTTGATTATTGGGTAAAGTTAAATTCAAATTCTGAATAAGAATTGTAGTGTGAGCATGAGTTGAGATTTGAATAGCAGAAGGGAGTATTTTGTTTTTGTTTAATGCGTGATTAAATTCAGTTAAACGAAAAATAACCGCTTGCCATTCTGCTAAACTACCGAATGAATCTATTAATACCGAGACAGCAGATATGACTGTGCTAAAAGCACCGGAAATTTGTATCACAGTGCCTAATAATATTTTTTTCGCGAAATAGGATGGCATTGAAATTAACAAACCAAATACATAAGAAATGGTTTTATAAGTATTATTAAAAATTTTTATATGTTTTTGAATTTTGAGTATGCTGAGAAAATTAGCTGAAATATTTTGAAATAATCTAGAAAAATTATGTTCTTCAGAACAAGTTCCATCATGTAGTGCTATTTGTTCACTCGCTTCGCGAAATCTTACTAAGCTAAAACGAAAATCCGCATTGCGTTGTTCTTTTAAATAATCTAATGGCGCTAATTTCTTTCCAATAATATTCATCAGCCATGTTCCAACCATGGCATAAAGTAATGCTGCCCAACATAAATAACCAGGTATGACTATATGAAATGAGTGGAAAGGAATGACTAAGGTACCAGAGAGATTCCAAAGTATAGTACTAAAAGAAATTAAAGTAATAACAGAATGCAATATAGAAAAAGATAAAGTTAATGTTAGCGTAGGAAATTTTTCTAAATCTTCGCTGATACGTTGGTCAGGATTATCTAATGTATTATGACTCAATTGCATACGGTAATGATTATGCTGAGATAACCACGTAGATAAATAATTTTTAGTTAGCCAGGTTCGCCAGCGCAGGCTCAATAACCCGGCGAAGTAAACGCCATATCCAAATGATAGAACCAAAAGCATTAAGTAAAAAGAATAAGAGGGCAACATTCTGATAATAGCTTGTTTATCAAAATTTTGGAGTGCATCAAAAAAATTTTTATTAAAATTATTCAACCATATGCTTGCGTGTATTTCAGTTAAAATGCAGGCTATATTTAAAATTAATAATTTTCTTGCTGCCCACTTATCTTCAGATATCCAAAAAGGTTTACATAAATGCCAGAAGTTTTTATAACACTGCGTATTAAATTTTTCTTTATTCAGCATGTCATCTTCTTTATGCGTAAGTATTCGGTATTATTTTTTTGTAGCCCGGACTAAGCGCAGCGAGTCCGGGAGTGAATAACGCAGATTTCGCGGACTCGGCGCTGCACGCCTTAGTCCGCGCTACATAAGCAGATGGCCGACCATTTATCTTATGCTACTAGATCTTGGTCATTTTGTAATTTTGCATCAGCAGGGATAGTAAACATATTCATCAGATCTTTGATCAGACCGTGTAATGTTTCAGTCATAATAAAAAAATCTGCATCCAGTTGTTGTTCTCGCGTTTCACTTTCTATGTCTTTGGCCTGAGATAAGATTTCATCTTGATACTGAATGCCTCTCACGGTGAAATCATCCGTAAAAACAAAGTTAACTCTGTCTTGCCAACACATAGCTAATTGTTTGACTTCGCAACCATCTTTAATCAGTTCTTGTATGCTGCCCGCAAATAAATTTTGTTGTTGACATCGTATGACTCTTTTTTGTTGCTGAGGATCTTGTAATACACAGGATTTTTCTATAGAAAATTCTTTAGGGTAATTTTGTGTTTTTAAACAATGCGTCATTAATGGAGATAATTTTTTTAGTTCGCATAGTCGAATATTTTCATTGACGCAGCGTTTATATAACGAAATAAATTGCTCTGTTTTGCTAGCATTCGTGGTGCCTAGCACTAACCATTTATTTTTTGTGTCAATATAGGCATAGAGTCGAGTAAATTTGCTAAACGCGCGTGGAAGCAGCGTCATCGTGAGTTCTTCTTTTATTGTGAGTTTTTCTTTTGAGCGAACGCGTCTGTCTTCTGTTATTTCAATCATTTTTACTTTTTCTTGTAATTCTTGGCGTATTACAGTTGCTGGAAGAATTTTTTCTTCTATTTGTAAACAAAATAAAATGTAGCCATTAACTGTATGGACTAAAGGAGCATTTTCTACGTCTATAGGTGCGACCCAGCCTATAGATGAGGGTAATGAAGGTAAGCAAGAGGTAAATGCTAAAGGTTCTAATTTTTCTTCTAATTGGCTGGCAGTGATGGATTCAGGCCCTGTTAATTCAAATAGTTGGAGTTGTTTAAACCACATGTCTTATTCCTTTTTATTGTGAGGTGAAAATAGTACCTGAGAGTTTTTAACAAAACTATTAAATTCCATAGAATCTGATAGGTAGTTTGGGTTAGGTGTTTTTTGCCGTAAACCACCCTACATCTTGTAATCAATTTCATTTGATTCTCTGCCTAACTTACTGATTTCACTTTTTAAGAAGCTTTAGCCTGAGTTTATTTTTTTATTATTATTCAGTGAGTTAGCTGCAAAAAGGCAAATATTATGTTAATAATATTGCCCGTAAGGCCGTTTTTGTGTAAAATGCTGACTATGCAATTATTAACTAGAACCTCCAAAAATTTAATAGTAGCTGTGTTAAGTTGTATTGTTGTCATGTTTTGGTTAGACAACAGCCTTGATGTCATTGAGCCTTTTACAACTAATGTTAGAGTGGCAGCCACAAGCCAACCAGATGAATCAATCTGGCAGTCTATGGCGCATGAATTCACTCTAGACAATAAAACACAGAAAACCCAGGTGCAAGCCGAGATACGTAAACTGTTAGCCGATCAGGGCAAGCTTTACAATATTCTTTTGGCAGCGGCTCCTTATATTTATTTTATTCATCAACAAACACAAGCACATGGCTTGCCAGCTGAGCTTGCGCTAATTCCTGTTATTGAAAGTGAATTTAATCCTAATGATCATTCAAATAAAGGTGCGACTGGTTTATGGCAATTGATGCCGGACACTGCGCATGGATTAGGAATTAAAGGGACGAGTAGAGAAGGTTATGATGGCCGCCGTAATGTGGTAGCTTCCACGCATGCAGCTCTCACTTATTTTAAAGATTTAGGTAATTTGTTTAATGGTAATTGGTATTTAGCCATAGCTGCTTATAATTGCGGTGAAGGAAAAGTTGAGTCTGCGCAACGTCGTACAGGCAGCAATAATTTTTGGGAATTACCTTTGCCGCGTGAAACAAAATGCTATGTTCCTAAATTGCTTGCAGTTGCTGCAATCATTAAAAATCCAGCAAAATATGGTGTAGTGTTACCCCCTGTTAAAAATGCACCTTATTTTGCGCAACTTAAAGTAAAAAAACCTGTCAGTTTGGCAACCGTTGCAAAATCATCAGGTACCAGTCTTGAAACCTTACATACGTTAAATCCAGATTACAATCACGGAACGGCTCCAGTCAGCAAAGCCGGCAATACGATATTAATTCCCGCCAATAAATTAGCTGTTATCAAAGAAAAGAACATTCCTCAGCTAGCATAGAATCATTGTTTTTCCGCACAAATATTCCTGGCGAGCACAGTGAAATTTGTATAGGATAGACAGTTCACATGTAACAATTAAAATCAGGGGAATTTCAATTATTTGTTACAGGGATTGTTACAAAATGCGTGTTTTTTTCACATCAATAATTTGTATTATTTTATCAAGCTGTATGGTTGGACCTGACTTTCATATACCTTGTGCACCGCATGTTCATTCTTATACTTCTTACCCCTTACCTAAAAAAACAAAAAGCACACCGACAGCCGGACAACAAGGCGTGGCTCAACATTTTGTGGTGGGTGCAGACATTCCAGGCCAATGGTGGAAATTATTTCATTCTACGCAATTAGATAATTTGATCAGAATAGGCATTGCGAACAGTCCTAATTTGACGGCTGCAACTGCTGCAGTTAAGCAAGCAATAGAAGCTTTAAACGTGAGTGCAGGAAACGCTTTATATCCGAATATCTCAGCGCAGTTGCCAGGTGAGCGACAAAGATCATTTAATATCTTTGGCGGTTCTTCGCTGCTCTATAATTTATATAATCCTACGTTTAATGTCACTTACACATTGGACGTGTTTGGCGGCGCTAGGCGAGAGCTAGAATCTTTGCGAGCTCAAATTGATTATTCTAATTTTCAATTAGAAGCTGCCTATTTAACTTTAACTTCGGATATTGCGGCGGCAGCCATTAATATCGCCTCTATACGCGGTCAAATTGAAGCGACCAAACAAATTATTGAGCTGCAAAATAATCAATTAGTGATTGTTCAAAAACAATATAAATTAGGCGGCGCATCAGGAAATGATGTATTAACACAGAAAACGCAAGTTGCACAAACCATTGCACAACTTCCTCCTTTACAACAGAGCTTAGAAGTCACTATGGATGCTCTAGCTGTTTTAATTGGAGAGTTTCCTAGCGAGGCTCGATTACCTACATTTAATTTGAATTCATTACATTTGCCCGCAGTGATACCTGTTAGTATACCTTCCGCATTAGTTAGACAACGGCCTGATATTAGAGCATCAGAAGCTCTATTGCACTCAGCAAGCGCACAAGTGGGCGTTTCAACAGCCGCATTATTTCCACAAGTCAATTTAAGTGGAGCATATGGCTGGGGTTCAACGTCAGCAAATGGTTTGTTTACCTATCAAACTTTGGTGTGGAACTACATGGGACAAATATTACAGCCTATATTTAATGGCGGTGCATTGAGAGCTCAAAGACGAGAATCGATAGCTGCTTTTGAACAAGCAGTTGCACAATATAGACAAACTGTTTTGAAGGCTTTTCAAGATGTCGCAGATACATTAGGCGCATTAAAAAATGATGCTGCAGCATTGCTTGCTTTAAGAGAAGCAGAAGATGCTGCATATAAAGCACTTATTTTATCGCAAGGCCAATATAATTTAGGCGGAGTGAATTACTTAATTTTATTGAATGCGCAACGTCAATATCAACGTGCTAAGATTGATCGCATTAAAGCTGAAGCTGCTCGTTTTGTTGATACAGCAACTCTTTTTAAAGCATTAGGCGGCGGCTGGTGGAATAGAGAGGAGATGAAAGCATAATGGACACAGAAGCCAAAAATAGCCAAATGAAAAAACGTATGCGGATTATGTTGATTGGACTCGCGATACTGTTTGGATGCATCATTGTCTATAAAATTTTTATGTCTATATTAATTGGTATGTATATTTCTTCATTGAAAGATGCAGTTCAAACTGTTTCTACCATGGAAGTAAAATATGCTGACTGGCCATCTGAAAGACGTGCGACGGGTAGCTTGCGTGCGATTCAAGGTATTAATGTCACGACAGAATTGGCAGGTATGGTGCAAACGATTTATTTCACGCCGGGTGCAGTTGTAAAAAAAGGCGATGCATTGGTGCAGCTGAATGCTGACACTGAAATCGCGCAATTAAATGCTCTGATCGCTTCACAAGAACTCGCTAGAATTAATTTAAATAGAGATCAAAAACAATATAATATTCAGGCTGTGAGTAAATCTCAGGTTGATACCGATGTTGAAAATTTAAAAAACTTTACTGCACAAGTCGCCCAACAAAAAACTATCATCGCGAAAAAAACCATCGTTGCGCCCTTCTCGGGTAAGCTTGGAATTTCTGCAGTGAATCTAGGACAATACATCAATGTTGGAGATAAGGTTGTAACATTACAACAATTAGATCCACTGTATTTAGATTTTTATATTCCTCAACAATACATTAATGACATAAAGTTAAATCAAAGTGTGCGTACGACCAGTGAAAGTTTTCCTGGAAAAATATATCAAGGAAAAGTGACAACCATTGATCCTATTGTTGATGATGCGACACGAAATGTAGAAGTAGAAGCAACTATTTCAAACCCTAAATTTGAATTAGTGCCAGGAATGTTTACGGAAGTCCTGGTAAAAACAGGTATGCCTAAACGTTATTTAACATTGCCGCATACTGCTGTTTCGTTTAATCCCTATGGCGATATTATTTATATTGTGCATGAAGAAAAGAAGAAGAAAAAAACATTAAAAACAGTGACTCAAAGTTTTGTGACAACGGGTGAAACACGTGGTGATCAGGTTGCAATCTTAGATGGAATTAATGAAGGTGATATTGTTGTTACTAGCGGCCAGTTAAAATTAAAAAATGGTACGAAAATCGAAGTGAATAACAGTGTTATGCCTGCTAATAATCCTAACCCAAAAACACTAGACGAATGATCTGAGGATAGTTTGCATGCGCTTTACCGATATTTTTATCAAAAGGCCCGTATTAGCAACTGTCATTAGTTTATTAATACTTGTATTGGGTTTGCGTTCTATAGGCTCGTTACCAGTACGACAATATCCCTATACTCAAAATGCTGTTGTCACAGTCAGTACTGTTTATACAGGCGCAAACCCTGATGTTGTTGCTGGATTTATTACTACTGCACTCGAAAATTCTATCGCACAAGCGAATGGCATAGACTATCTCACTTCAACAAGTAAGCTGGGCTATAGCACAATTCAGGCAACCTTAAAACTGAATTACGATCCTAATAAAGCAATTAGTGAAATTAATACAAAAGTAAATGCGGTATTAAATCAACTACCAAAAAATTCTCAGCAACCTATAGTGTCTGTTGCAATCGGAGAGTCTATAGACTCTATGTATATAGGCTTCGCGAGTAAAATATTGCCGAGCAATAAAGTGAGTGACTATCTTAATAGGGTTGTTCAACCTAAACTGCAAGCCGTTGATGGTGTGCAACAAGCAGAAATATTAGGGAATAGACAGTTTGCGTTGCGTGCATGGTTAGACCCTGTGAAATTAGCGGGCTTTGGACTTACTGCAACTGATGTTGCAGTAGCACTTGCTAATAATGATGTGATAACAGCAGTAGGTAGAACCGATGGCGATATGTTTACTTTGAATCTCACAGCAGATACAGGGTTAGTCACACTTGAGCAATTCCGTAATATGGTGATCAAATCAAAAAATCAAGCCATTATTCGATTAGGTGATGTCGCTAAAGTGACATTAGGTGCAACGAATTATGATACGGCAGTTAGCTTTGATGGAAAGTCTGCTGTGTACATTGGTATTAAAGTTGCACCGTCTGCAAATTTATTAACTGTGATTAGCAATGTCAGAAAGGCATTTCCAGCCATTCAAGAACAACTCCCTAAAGGATTGAATGCGGAAATTGTTTATGACGCAAGTAAGTTTGTAGACAGTTCTATTTATGAAGTCGTGAAATCACTTGTTGAAGCGTTGCTGATAGTGACTGTTGTTATTTATTTATTTTTAGGTTCTCTGCGTTCTGTGATTATTCCCGCCGTAGCGATCCCACTTTCGCTGATAGGCGCATTTTTTGTCATGTTAATGTTAAATTTTTCTATTAATTTATTAACACTATTAGCATTAGTTTTAGCAATAGGATTAGTGGTAGATGATGCGATTATCATTGTAGAAAATATTCATAGGCATATGGAAGAAGGTCAGAGTGCACTGTCTGCTGCATTGAAAGGCACACAAGAACTTGTGAGTCCTATTATTGCGATAACGGTTGTTTTAATTGCTGTGTATATTCCTATTGGATTTTTAGGGGGATTAACGGGTGCACTCTTTACTGAATTTGCTTTTACATTAGCAGCGGCTGTTGCGATTTCTGCTGTGGTTGCATTAACACTTTCTCCAATGATGTGCTCTAAATTTTTAAAGTTAGATGATCAAAGCAGACCTCGATATATTGTTTTTCTTGATCATCAATTTACAAGATTACAAAATGGTTATGAAAAACGCTTACAAAGTTCTTTGGAATATCTTCCTGTTACAGGTGTGTTTGCTTTGATTATTTTAAGCAGTATTTATTTTCTTTATAGTCACTCTAAAACAGAATTAGCGCCGCAGGAAGATCAAGGCATTCTTCTATCACAAGTTTCTGCTGCACCCAATGCAGCATTAGCACAAACTGAAATCTATTCTAAACAAGTTTATAATATTTATAAGAGTTATCCTGAAACAGATCATGTTTTTCAGATAGTGGGTTCCGGAGGCTTAAATTACAGTATTAGCGGTATGGTGTTGAAACCTTGGGATGAGCGCACTCGAACATCAGTGATGTTGCAACCCTTAGTTGAAAAAGAATTAAGAAATATTGCTGGAGCAAGAATCGCTACGTTTCAGCCTCCTTCACTGCCAGGTGGCGGTGGTGGATTGCCTATTCAATTTGTTATTCAAACGACTGAATCATTTGCACAGTTAAATGAGGTGGCTGCTACTGTGCTAGATAAAGCAAAACAAACTGGGTTATTTGTTTATATTGATAGTGATTTGAAGATTGATCAGCAGCAAATAAGTATTATGCTAAATCGAGATAAGATTTCTCAGTTTGGATTAACTATGCAAGATGTTGGAAATGTTTTGCAGGCGGCATTAAGTCAAAGCTATATTAATTATTTTAATTATGATGGTCGAGCTTACCAAGTTATTCCGCAGGTCACTCGTCAAAGCCGATTGAATGCATCACAATTATTAAATTATTATTTTAAAACAGCAACAGGCGCTATGATTCCATTATCAACGGTTGCGACGTTAAAAAATGAAGTGGTTCCTGAGTCCTTAAATCATTTTCAACAACTTAACTCTGCAACGATAGTGGCTGTGCAAGTACCTGGAATTAGTATGGGAGAAGCCTTAGGTTCTTTGCAGACTATAGCAAGAGACTCTTTGCCTCAAGGATATACTATCGATTATGCGGGACAATCGCGTCAATTTATTCAAGAAAGTAGCGCTCTTGTTACGACATTCTTTTTTGCGCTTATCATTATTTTTCTTTCATTAGCTGCACTGTTTGAAAGTTTTCGCGATCCGTTAATTGTGTTGATCAGTGTGCCTATGTCTATTTGCGGCGCGATGATGTTTGTGTGCATAGGAATAGGTGGTGCAAGTCTAAATATTTATACTGAAGTGGGATTGGTGACTTTGATTGGTCTGATCAGTAAGCATGGGATTTTAATTGTTGAGTTTGCAAATGATTTGCAAAGACAAGGAAAGTCAAAGTTGGATGCGATTGTGAGTGCTGCCAGTATTCGATTTAGACCCATTTTAATGACAACAGCGGCGATGGTCATGGGTGTGTTTCCATTGATTACTGCTTCTGGAGCAGGCGCTGTGAGTCGTTATAACATAGGGTTAGTGATTTCGACGGGTATTTCTATAGGCACTCTGTTTACGCTTTTTGTTGTGCCCGCTATGTATATGTATCTCGCAGAAAATCACGCGAAAACAATAGGTGACACTGCTGCTGAGGTTCTAACTTAAAGGTAGTAGGTTGTAGGTTGGGTGGAGTGCTTTTCAACGAAACCCAACATAATGTTGTGTTGGGTTTCGTTGAAAAGCACTCAACCCAACCTACAACATGTTTCAAGTTTAATATATTAAGCCAACAATAAATTTAATAAATTCGCTAATCGATAACCCGCTAAAGCCGCGCGTTGCTCAGCAGTTTGTTTTCCTAACGTAATATACATAGGTGAAGGCACTTCGTTTTCAGGAGTGCTATAGACTAACGCGGGTGCAAGTTCTACACCTTCTTTAGCCCAATCTGCGGCAGTCAGTTCTGTCACCTTAGAACCAAAATATTGAATAGGGTATTGTGCGGTAATCTGATTGGTTAATGCATCAATATGTGTTGTTGAGGTGTCATTGTTAAAAAGTTCAAATCCTTCATCCCATAATTTATGCAAGGGCATAACATGGGGATTTTGAGCTGGATATTTGATGATATAAAGATTGCCGCCTTTGTCTCCGCTTGGATAAGCTGCTGTGATACGAGCGACTGTATGTAAAGGTTGATGTATATCTGCAACAATATGAACTAAAAAAGCTAAAAAGCGAGCATGCTCATAAGGATTTGCTTTAACATTTTTTAACACAGGTTCTATTTTATTGATGGCCCAAATAGCATTATCAGTGTCCGCAATATTTTTTATAGGAGTACCATCACCGCTGATAGCCAAGTCTACATAATGCCAATGCGTAAATGATTCTATACGTTGTGAACGTAAAGCATCAGGCCAAGGTCCAAGTTGAGAGAAGTGAGTGATATAAGGATATTCTTTATTGAGATCGGCAACCATAGCATCGACTTTAGTGCGAACTGCCGGCTGAAGATTTTGGTAAGCGATGTTAGCAACTACCATGTGTCCCACTGCATTCCAGCTATAAGAATTAAAAGAAAGTAGAATTCCTAAGCCTAATATCAAAGATTTAATACTCAACTTCATGCGCATACCCCTTGGTTAAATGACACAGGGAGGGTAGCAGAGAGATGCATGAGAAACAAATGCTTTGATGAGATAAAAAAGGGATTATCATGATGATAATCCCTTTGGCATTGTATATTATTTATTATTTATACATTGCACAAGTACCAGGCATATATTCCCATTTAGAGCAGACACGATTTTCTGAGTGGAAAGCAGGGAGATAACCTGTGCATCCATAATAGCCTCTATTTACTGCTAAGCTGCCACATCTATAATGACATGATTTCATGCCATGATGATGACGACAATGTTTGTAGCAGTGGTGGTAGCCATAATATCCATAATCATGCGACATATAGCTAGGTGCAGGAGCAAATATAACAGGAACACGAGTAGGTTCTTGTGCTACCGTCATACAGGCTGATAATGATAAAACACTAATTAATGCCAAACATGATAAAACTATGCGAGAACGTAACATAATTATTACCTCCATTTACAAATTCACCAGTGAATCACCGTTTATTTATTCTTAATTAATACACGTATAGTATACCACTTCTGCACTTTTCAGCGGAAAGGTGAGTAAAAAAATAAATATAATGCATTATTAGTAGCAAAAATGTTAAATGAAATATAAGGTTAGAACGATGTGATTTGTTTCGCATTTCAATAGACAACAGAGACAGTAATAACCACTATAATATAATAAGAATTAATTTTGAACGCAGGTACATAGCGTTATGCATGTCTCGCATTGGTATTATACTATTCATTCGTATACGTACAATTTGTAACCAAACTTGTATTCTACTCGCCAGTTGGTATAATATTTTAATGTTATTATCATTTTGATATTTCACAAAAAATAGTTTACTCAGTCATTTCACCTTTAACTATACATAATTAAAATAATTTAATTATCAGGAGAATTTCGCATGAACTCAGCTACCCTTAAAGGTCATTGGAAAGAAGCGAAAGGGAAAGTTAAGAAACACTGGTCTAAATTAACTGATGAAGATATTAATCAAGTTGAAGGCTCGTTTGATGAGCTAAAGGAAAAATTACAAGATTTGTATGGTTATAAAAAAGAAGAAGCTAAAAGTCAAATTATTGCATTTTTGAAACAGCATGGTTTTGAAGATTTGCAAGAGGATGGGGAAAATATCACAGATACTCTTCTTGATAATGCACACTATATTCGTGATACTGCAGAAAAATTTATGCATGATTCAGTGAATGAAATAAAAGAACGTTCTACTGAATTACAAGAAAATGTTGTGAGCTATGTGAAAGAAAATCCTGTTAAGTCTATAGGGATTGCATTACTTGCAGGCGCAGTGGCAGCAGTATTGTTAAAGAAATAAGATACTATTATTTATTATAATGTATGAGGATACTATTATGATTAAGTTAAAAACGGCTCTTACTATTGCGTTATTCGCATTACCTATAGTAGGGACATCAGTTTTAACGGGTTGTGCAAGCACAACGCATCACGAAAGTACGGGTCAGTATGTTGACAGCAGTGCCATCACCTTGAAAGTGAAGGCAGCATTGTTAGCGAATGATGATGTAAAAAGTTTAGCTATCACTGTCAATACTTACAAAGGCGGTGTGCAACTGAGTGGATATGTTGATAATGCTTATCAAAAACATAAAGCAGGTGAAATCGCAAGTCGCATTGATGGTGTGACTGTCGTTCAAAATGCTTTAGTTATAAAACAAAATTAACGTTTGCGACTAATAAAAATGCCGGGTTCATAAACCCGGCATTTTTTTGTCTGGAGGTTATGCGTGTAATTTAGTATTGTTAAATTTTACATAAAAGTGATTAATGATAATGTCAAAATATGTAGCTAAAAAACCTGATAAAAATGGTTATGTAAAATTTACTGAAGAAGAAAATCAAATCTGGAAAATTTTGTATGCGCGCCAATTTGATGTCATACAAAATCGAGCTTGTGATGAATTTATTTCAGGTTTGAAAACACTTAATATGCCTGTAGATCGTGTTCCACAATGTGAAGAAATTTCTGAAGTATTACGAGCTACAACAGGTTGGAGTGTAAAGCCTGTTAATGCAATCATACCGTTAGAAGAATTTTATTCTTTACTTGCTAATAAACAATTTCCTGCTGCGACATTCATTCGGTTACGTGAAGACCTTGATTATTTGCAAGAGCCAGATATCTTTCATGAGTTTTTTGGTCATTGTCCTATGCTGACGAATCAAGCCTATGCGAATTTTATTCAGTGGTATGGAGAAAATGCATTGGTTACAGATAAGAAAACGCAATCCATATTAGGACGATTATTTTGGTTTACAATAGAATTTGGTCTTTTGAAAACAACAGATGGATTGCGAATTTATGGCGGCGGTATTTTGTCATCGTATCAAGAAACATTGTATGCATTAGAGAGTGCAGCACCTAAACGTTTAGAATTTGATTTAGCTACTGTGTTAAAGACTCCTTATCGATATGATCAGATTCAAAATGCTTATTTTTTATTGAATAATTTAGATGAATTATTCCATTTGAAATATAAGCCTATATTGACTGTGGTTGACGAAATCATGGGTGGGTCTGAGGGCAATGATTTTAATGTTTGTTAGGTGCTGCTGACGTTTCTGCTATGCCTGTCATAAAAGTTTCTTGACAGCCATAGTCGTCACGCACACAATTGCAGGGTTATTATCTTCAGGGCGTGGCGTAATTCCACACCGGCGGTATTTTAAGAGTCTTTAAAGAGCCCGCGAGCGTATTATTCTTCTGAATAATAAGCAGATTTGGTGAAATGCCAAAGCCGACGGTTATAGTCCGGATGAAAGAAGATAATTGCAATTGAACCGATATGCAAAACCTATCAATAGGTTGTGTGTGTTCGCACATGCGTTTTTCTTGAAAGTTCAGTTGGTAATGAAAGCCCTGAGAGTTTGATTTGCGGAGGTTTTAATTGCCACACTACATGTCCTTAGCACTCCAATTAGCAAAAAGAGGGGAATACAGCGTTTCACCGAATCCTATGGTGGGTTGTGTTATTGTAAAAAATAACAACGTCATAGCGGAAGGCTGGCATCAGCAAGCTGGAGGTCCTCATGCAGAGATTAATGCGCTAGCTGCGGCAGGCAGTGAGTCTCGTGGTGCGACTGCCTATGTAACCTTAGAGCCTTGTTGCCACTATGGAAAAACGCCGCCTTGCACTTTGGCACTCATAAAGGCGGGTATAAAAAAAGTTATTATTGCCTGTGTAGATCCTAACCCCATTATCAGTGGACGCGGGATAGCAGAATTAATTGCCGCAGGTATTGAAGTGGAAGTAGGTCTGCTAGAAGAAGACGCGCTAACTCTAAATGAGATTTTTTGTCATTACATTCGATATAACCGTCCATATGTTTATGCAAAGTGGGCAATGTCTTTAGATGGAAAAACCATCTCACATCCTTCAGATACAAAACAAATTACGAATGAAAAATCTCAAGCGTATGTGCATGATATTAGACATAGGGTGGATGCAATTATAATTGGAGCTAACACAGCACGAGTAGATAATCCTCAACTCACAGTGAGAAATACCGATAAAACTATTTTCAAACAGCCTCTTCGCATTGTCATATCTAATTCGCTTAATTTATCATTTGATTTAGCGATGTTTAATTCGCCTCATTCTATGATAGTGACGACAAAAATTCCCCAAATGGATTTTAAAAATAAATGTGAAGATAAAGGAATTATAGTATTAACAACAAAGCAAGACAAGGACGGCCTTGTTGACTTGAATGAATTATTGAATGAATTAGGAAAAAGAAAAATAACCAGCGTCTTGTTGGAAGGTGGAATGCAAACACATCAACGTTTTCTTAATGAAGACTTAGTGAATAAAGTTCAAGTATTTTTAGCTCCTGTTTTGATTGGATCATTTTCAAAAAAGAAAAGATTTATAAATGTAGCATTGAATTCAATGGGTGCAGAGACAGTTTTCAGTGTGGACACAAATAGAGGTAATTATGTTTAATGGCATTGTAGAATGCATTGGTGTGATAGAAAATATAGATGAAATAAATTGTTGCAAAACATTCACTATAAGGCCGCATTCGAAGTTATCAGATATAAAAATAAATGACAGTATTTCAGTGAATGGTGTATGCCTTACATTAACAGATGATAGAGAATACTTAGAATTTACTGCTATACCCGAAACATTAAAAATGACTAATTTAGATAAATTGAAAATAGGCTCTTTAGTTAATTTGGAACGTTCATTAAAAATGAATGCTCGTATTAGCGGGCATTACGTACAGGGCCATGTAGATTGCATGGGAGAAATAATTGCTATATCACATGAAGGTGATGCACTTAATGTCAAAATGACTATCCCCCATGCTATGCGCAACTATATCGTTTACAAAGGGTATATCACTATTGATGGCATGAGTATAACAGTTGTAAGGTGTGAGAAAGATAATTTTAGTATTGCTTTGATTCCTCATACGCAAGCATTAACAATCGCAAAGAATTATTCACTGAATACATGGGTCAATATTGAGACTGATATACTCGGTAGATATATAGAAAAATTTTTGGAGGCTAGAACTAAATGAAAGAAAATTTATTACGTATCAATGCAGCAATTAAAGATTTGCAAGCGGGAAAAATGATTATTTTAATTGATGCAAAAGAAAGAGAAAATGAAGCAGATTTAATTTTCCCTGCAGAAAATACAACGACTGAAATGATTAATTTTATGATTAATCACGGCAGCGGAATAATCTGTTTAGCATTGAATCCTGCACAAATAAAAAAACTCAATTTACCTTTGATGGTGACACCCAAAGATAATACTAACATTCATGATTTAACATTTACAATTTCGATTGAAGCCAAGCATGGTATTACTTCAGGGGTATCTGCTGCTGATAGAGCACAGTCTATACGAGTTGCCGTACAAGAAAATTCTGGACCAGATGATTTAGTCAGACCAGGACATATCTTTCCACTTTGCGCCAAATCAGGTGGTGTGTTAGAAAGAGCGGGTCATACAGAAGGCAGTGTAGATATTTCACGTCTTGCAGGATTCGAATCTTCATCTGTACTGTGCGAACTCATGAATCCCGATGGAACAATGATGCGGGGAGAAAAATTATATGAATTTGCTAAACAGCATGAGTTAACTATTTTATCAATTGAAGACATTATTATTTATCGTTTAAGTCATGAGAATTTAATTGCTGAACAAGCCTCTGCAAAATTGCCATTAGAATATTATGGAAACTTTAAAATTGATGTGGTGAAAGAAAAATTTAATGATAATGAGCATGTTATTTTAGCTAATGAAAACTTCACTTCAGATAAGCCGCCTTTAGTTAGAATACATTCCGCTTGTTTGACGGGCGATATTTTCGGTTCTCAGCGTTGTGATTGCCAACAGCAATTGCATCATTCACTTCAACGCATCAGTGAAGAAGGCGGCTATTTAATTTATTTAAAACAAGAAGGACGCGGTATAGGTTTGCTCAATAAGGTTAAAGCCTATTCTTTACAAGAAGATGGCTTGGATACAGTAGAAGCCAATCAGAAATTGGGATGTTCTATTGATGAAAGAAAATATTATTTTGCAGCCATGATTTTAAGTAGTTTAAAATTAAATAGCGTACGTTTACTCACAAATAATCCATTAAAAGTGAGGGATATGGAATTATATAGTTCTATCCAAATCACTAGAGAACCCATTCCTGTTGAATTTAATGAACATAACTTAAAGTATCTGCTTACAAAACAAAAAAAATTATTACATTTCGCAAACGTAAATAAGATGTCAGATGTTGAGGAGGTTTCGTGAATACTCAACTTTTAAGTCCAAGAATTGCAATTGCTTGCAGTCGTTTTAATAGACAAGTGACAGATCTGTTGTTGCAGGAGGCTTTATCAGGATTGCAACAATGTGGAGTTCTTACTGAAAATATTAAAGTGATAAAAGTAGCTGGTGCAATTGAATTGCCATTAGTCATTCAATTATTAGCTCAGACTAAACAGTATGATGCAATTATATGTTTGGGTTCAGTCATACGCGGAGAGACACCCCATTTTGATTATGTATGTGAACAAGTGAGTCAAGGTTGTCAGCAAGTTATGCTAAAATTCAGTATACCTGTGATTTTTGGTGTTTTAACTACAAATGACTTACAGCAAGCTTTAGAAAGAGCTGGCGGAAATCACAGTAATACAGGTGTAGACTGTGCTAACACTGCAATCGAAATGATTGCATTATCGAGAGAGTTAAAATCAAATTGTCTATTGGAAGCGTTATAGTGCCTATTAAAGTTATCAGAGGACTACATAATTTAAAGCCTAATATTAACGGTTGTGTTTTAACTATTGGTAATTTTGATGGCGTGCATTTAGGTCACCAGACAATTTTGAAAAAATTAACTGACAGGGCTCGCGAGTTATCGGTGCCGGCTTGTGTAATGATTTTTGAACCTCAGCCAGCAGAATTTTTTGCAAAAGTCTCCACTATACCTTCTAGACTTATGCGCTGGAGTGAAAAAATTACTGCATTACAATCCAGTCATATAGATCAAGTTCTTATTGTTCGTTTCAATAAAAAGTTTTCTTCTTTGAGTGCTGAAGAATTCGTTAAACAAATATTAGTTGATAAACTACATGTTAAAGCTGTGCTGATAGGTGATGATTTTCGTTTTGGAAGTCAGCGTGATGGTGATTTCGATTTTTTAAAAAAAATGGGAATGCTTTACCATTTTTCAGTTGAAGATACAAAAAGTATTACTCATGAAAATGCCCGTATAAGCAGTACTATTATACGAAACGCGCTTGCAAGCGGTGATCATGTCCTTGCAGAAAAATTATTAGGTCATCCTTACAAAATGACAGGTCGTGTTGTGCATGGGGATCAGCTAGGGCGTGTACTGGGCTTTCCTACGGCTAATATTCTTTTGAAACGAGCAGCATCACCAGTGCATGGGATATATGTAGTGCGCGTGTATGGAATCGATAATAAAACGCTGCTGGGCGTTGCAAATGTAGGGACTCGTCCTGCTGTGAATGGAACAAGAATGTTATTGGAAGTGTATTTATTTAATTTTTCTAAAGACATTTATGGCCGGCGTGTTTCAGTTGAGTTTTCCCATAAACTGAGAGATGAAGAATATTACGAAAATTTAGAATTATTAAAAAATCAAATTACCATCGATGTAGAACAAGCTAGACAGTATTTTATTAAAACCGGTGAGTTGCATGAGTAAAGTGGATTACGGTGCTCAAGCACCGTAATCCACCCCACTGGATTTATTTTTTCTTTGCTGTTTTCTTAGTGACGGATGCTTTTTTTGCTTTAGGTTTTTTAGCAACGGATTTTTTAACTGTCGCTTTCTTCGCTTTGACTGCAGGCTTTTTCTTTGCAGTAACCTTGCTGGTTTTCTCTGCTGAGATCATTTTCATTAGGTGAGCTTGCATTTTTTTTAATTCTTGGGTAGCTTCTTTGATAACAGCGGCGAGTTTTTGGGTGGTTGTTTTTGATGTTGTTGCTTTCTTCATAGGAATTCCTTGAGAAGGTAAAATAACATTGTGCCACAAGTAGGTGTATGATTGAAAGCTGTAGCGTGGACAAAGGCGTGCAGCGCCGTGTCCGCGAGGCATGTCTCATTTATTCCCGGACACGCTGCGCTTTGTCCGGGCTACAAGGATATTACATGAAAAAAATAATTAAATGTTTGTTGCTCAGTTATAGTTTGTTTATTTCATCTCTGGCTTACGCTCAAGAAATTGTTGGATATATTTATCGTAGTGATTCCATTCTGCATCTTATTAATGATGACATCATACAACAAAATGCGTCTATGAAAGCACACATTAAATCCATGACAATCATCGCTCCTCAAGCTTATCAGGTTAATGAGAAAGGTATTGTGTGGGGTGCTGTTGATCCATTAATGATGAATTTAACAAAACGTAATCATGTCAAAGTCATGCCATTGGTCACGAATGCAGACTTCGATAGTGCTCGTACCCATTTATTTTTAACGAATACAGATGCTCAGGTACGTGCTATTTCGTCCATTCTAGAAATTTGCAAGACTAACGGTTTTGCTGGAATTCAAGTTGATTTTGAACATATTCTCTTTACCGATAGAAATAACTTCTCACGTTTTTATGAAAATCTTGCTAGGGCTTTGCATAAAGAGGGTTTTCAAGTGAGTGTTGCCATATTTCCTAGACTATCTGATGTTATCCCTAAAAGTGAAAGAGCTCGTTCTAGTATGGAACATTGGAGCGGTGGATATGATTATTCATCATTAGGCAAAGCTAGTGATTTTGTAACGTTAATGGCCTATGCGCAACATGGTACAGGTACAACGCCAGGTTCCGCATGTGAACCAGCATGGGTAGAGCAGATCGTGAAGTATGCTCTGCAATTTATTCCTGCGGATAAAATATCTTTAGGTCTGCCAGTCTATTCTGCTTATTGGTATACCATATCTGGGCATAGAGAGACTCATGTGAATGAAACTGATTTAACGTATGTCCAATTGCAATATGTACTAGAAAAGTTTCATATTAGTTTGCAGTGGGATCCTATCAAAAAATTATCGTATGCGGTTTTTGTCAATAATGGTTTGAATGAATATATATTCGCTGAGAATGTACCGACCTTTAAAATTAAAATGAATTTAGTTAACAAATACCATTTAAGAGGGTCTTCATTGTGGCATCTAGGGACGGAAGATCCTGGTATTTGGAAGATAGTGTAGGGTCCCTTAACGTCGAGTCAGAAATCTATCTAAGCTGTTAGCAAAAGCTTGAATTTCTTTTTTGCCTATTTTATCGGGCCCACCCGTTCTGACGCCGCTGCTTCTTAGTCCTTCGCTAAAATTTCGCATGGCAAGTCTTTGTTTAATATTATTTGGGGAATATAATTCGCCGCGTGGGTTCAGCGCAGATCCATTTTTTTCTACGACAGCATCAGCCAATGGAATATCCGCAGTAATGACCAAATCCCCGGCTTCCATGTTGTCGACTATGTAATTATCTGCTACATCAAATCCGCCCGCCACGTGAATTTGTTTGATTAAAGGTGAGGGCGGAAAACGTATGGGTTGATTTGCGACTAATGTCATGTGAGTATTTGTGCGTTTAGCTGCACGAAATAAAATTTCTTTAATAATATTAGGGCATGCATCAGCATCTATCCAGATACGCATTTTTACGGTCTTCCAGCTATTATAAGGTGATTTGATAGAATAATTTGATAGTATAGTTGAATTTATAATAATAACATTTTAAATTTTAAGGACAGGTTATGGCAAATCCTCGTGTGAATATCTCAGCTTTCTCAGGAACATTATTTGGTTCATCTCAGGGTCTTGCTGCTCGTTTTGTAGCACACAGAGGGGCAAATAATGAATCCCCGGGTAATACATTGCCCCACTTTCCAGAAAACACACTGCACTCCTTACGAGAAGCTTATGCAAAGGGTGCCATTTATGTTGAATGTGATGTTCATAAAACGAAAGATAATAAAATTATAGTCATTCATGATGAGACTTTATTTCGTACCGCACGGTTTAACCCCGACATTGCCAAGACATTAACAAAAGAGGATTTTCTTAACATACGCAATAAAAACGTATCTGAACTGAGTTTTGTTAATGAAGTATCACAAGTTGATGTGGGTTCATACGCATCTTATTTATCTGATAAATTTAAGGGAACAAAAGTTTCTTTGCTGGAAGATTTTTTGCTAGAATTAAAGAATCATTCAGAACGTAAGCTGATTATCGAAGTTAAAATGGGTGATATGAGTATAGTGGATGAGTTGCAAAAATTAATTAAGCATTACGCGGCTCAATATGAAATTAAAGATGAGCAATTATTATTTATCAGTTTCGATTTTGATTTGCTTAAATCATTAAAAATGTTTTTATCAAACTATAAACATTTGTTTTTAACAATAGCTACACCATCAGATACAAACAGCTCTGATGATGCATATCATTTAATAAAAACAAAAAATGATTTGGATAAAATGATACAAATGGTTTTGAAAGCTAATTTAGATGGTCTCGATGTGGAGTATGATAGCGATTTAATTGATGAAGATTTTATGAAACGCATTCGAGATCATAACTTAACAAGCGCTGTTTGGACTTATCCTAAAGATGACAGGCTAGCAATGGCGATTCAGATGTTAACCGCAGGTGCAGATTTAATTAATACAAATCAGCCTGAGTTTATCTTTGAAAATTTACATAGGCCATCCTGAGTATATTTTCATTTTAAATGAGTGGTCAGTTTCATTTTTGCTCTAATAAGGGTGTTGTTTAGAAAACATTATTAGAAATAATTTGTAGCGTGTTAAGATATACTCAGGATTTCATTTAATTAGAAATTCGGAGATAAAAGGAATTAGCTATTTAAATTTGTTAAGGAGAAAGTATATGCATAGCGATCCAAGAATAGACCCAAGTTCATCAGGAACGCAAGGTGGATCATACATCAAATGTTTTTCATGGACAGCAATTACAGTGGGTGCCCTTGTAGGAATAGGATTAAGCTTTTTATTTAATTTATTCAGTTTAGCGTTTGGATTAACAGCGTTTCAGCATACTCAAGAAGGTATGAGTGTTTTTGCAATAGGCGGATTTTTAGGATTAGTTGCAGGAACGGTTGTTTCAATGTTTATCGCCGGCTACACAGCGGGTCGTATTGGACGTCTATATACAAACCGTGATTTAGGCTTAATGTATGGGTTTACAACATGGTGTTTAATGTTAATTATAACGGTTTTGTTGGCTTCTAATATGGGTCAATTTACACAGGCGCATACGAGTGTGTTTTCTAATCTTCAAGGATCTTTAGCATCTAACGTAATCGACACAGCCCCCATTACTGAAGTGTCTACTGACAAACAGAGTGGTAAAACTATGGTTACAGTTGCTGCAAATAAGACTTCTATATTAGCGACCACAACCTTTATTACTTTCTTTTTGTTTCTTATGGGCGCGGCAGCAACCTGTTTTGGCGGCCAGTGTGCTTTTTCTTGCAAAAAAAGTGAATGTTGCCCATCAAAAAAGTAAATTTAGATTAGAGCTAGTTAAGAAATAAGCGTGGGATATAAACAGATAAAAACTTGAGGCCAGTTAGTTATCCATGGTGACATGTATAATTAACTGGCCTTTTTTCAAGTCTTTTGTCACATGAAACTGTGACGGGTTAAGATAATCTAACGTATTAATCTACGATAGATACATCTTCAGCTTGAAGACCTTTTTGGCCTTGCGTAACAGTAAACTCTACGCGCTGTCCTTCTACTAAAGAACGGTAACCGTCGCCAGTAATCGCTTTAAAGTGAACGAATACATCGCCACCTTGTTCTCTTTCGATAAAACCAAACCCTTTTTCATTGTTGAACCACTTAACGGTTCCTTTTTCACGTGCTGCCATGTCTAATTAACCTTCATATAATTTAAAAATAAACAGTCTAAGCGTGATGTTACTCACCTTTCAACTGCAGGGCATATGTTAGCAGAAAATTATCTGACAGTCTGTTATTTATCGTCATTTTTTCAAGAAGGGAGACAACTTGACTATAATTTGAACATTTATTAGGAGAAATAGCGAAATAAGAGTTGTTCTAGGTGATTTATTGAGGTGCAAGAATTCATTTCGGTACAAAATTGCGCTTTATTATTTACATCGCGTGCATAATATTTAGCAAATGTTCTCGCTTGTAAAACAGCGAATTTTTCATTGTTTAGCAGGGTGGTAAGATCTTTGACATGCTCTAGAAAGCAATCTCGGATGACATTGAGGGGTGGAATGATAAAAGATTCTTGATTGAATTCTGCCTCTAATTGCTTAATGAGCCAAGGTTGACCTACCCCTGCGCGGCCTATCATGACCCCAGCACACCCTGTCTCTAGCATCGTTTTTAAGGATGAAAGGTTTGAAATATCGCCGTTGCCAATGACGGGTATCTTCATGGTTTCTACAAAAAAACGTATATCATCGTGTTTGCAGGGAGTTTCATAATGCTCGGTCCAATGACGACCATGTACCACTAAAAAGTCGGCTCCAGCATCGCTGACTACCTGTGCTACTTCAGCGTTAAATTTATCGTTACTATTTCCCTCGACCCGGATTTTTACGGAAACAGGCAAATGCGTGCTTTGTTTCATGGCGGTAATGAGCTGATACAGTTGAGCAGGGTGGGTTAATAAGCCGGATCCTGCGCCTTTGCTGCGGATCTTTTTAACCGGACATCCACAATTAAGATCGACTAGCTGCGCGCCGAAGCCTGTGACACGTTTAGTTGCCTCAGCGAGTTCAGAGGCGTTATTACTGGATAATTGGAAACAAACGGGACCCTCTAGAGGGTCAATTTTGACAAAGCGCTGTTGTAAGGCTATAGGGGAGTTCAGCAGTGTTTTACACGAAATCATCTCGGTACATGAAAAAGCTGGTTGACTGAACTGCCAAGTCAAACGTCTGAATGGGGCGCAACTAAGCCCCGCCAGAGGGCCTTGTATGAGGTTGTTGGGGAAGGTCACCCCACCTAAAGTTAGTGGCTTAATCAATGTGGTATGGCTCTGTATATGAGAATAGAGGCGTATCTTACTATAAAAATGTTAAAAGATGGAAAATGGGTTGTCATTTATATGGACTCATGAGTCGCTGCTATCTTCCCATAGGCCCCAAAGCATCGCGGAAAAAATCTCCTACAACAGCCTGCACCGCTCTCCCTGTTAAATCTCCCGCTCTTTGAACAGCGCCATTACTATTACCCAACAAAGTCTTTTTAATCACATAACTTAAATAAGTTCGTTTAGCACCTACTGTTGTTGAGACTTTAACTGCTGCCGATAAAATTTTCAAAACGTCTTCTTTTTCTTCTTGCTTATGACGATAACTGGTTCGCGCTAATTCAAGAGCACTTTTTCCATTACAGTCCTTAGCTAGAATATCAATTTGAGGAACAGATAATAAGAAACTTATGACTGCAGGACTAGCCTTTTGAGCTGCCAAATGAAGCACCGTAGTTTGGCCTTTAGAAGTTTGTAAATTAATGTCTGCACCTTTTGCTAATAGAGCTTTGATAAGTTCTATCACTAGTGGATCTCTTTCTGGATAGGAGGATCCATAGATTTGAAAAATATTATGAATGGGTGCGCAACGTGCATGCTCTGCCGTACGATTAAATTGAGGATTATGATAATTCTCAAAAAGGGGATCATATGCATTTACATCTATGCCGGGAATATCTAACAATGCAATTATTAAGGGAAGAAATTTTTGAAGATCAAGTTCTCCGCAAGCTTGATTAAGAGGATTAGTATGACGATTACGGCCTTGGCATACATGATGATAAGTAAATTGGTTTATTAATAAATCTAGCGCTTGATTGAGATCAGGTGCTGCCTTAATTTTTTCATCTAAAATTTGACTATATGTTTCTCGTTCCAAAGGAGTGTTCTTTGTTAACATAATATCAAGAACTAATTTTTTTACTTTTTGAAGGTAAACATTTTTAAAATCTGGATAAGACGCTTTTTTTATTCCAAATATATCTTCGCATATCATCAAATAAGAAAGATCTTTTAAGCTTAAATCTTCCGCATTTATCCCTAAATATTCATAAACTATGGAAGGAACATCTGCATTAACAGTAGACAAAGCATGATGAGCAACGGCTTGTTCTTGTTCATAAGAAGGATCCTGTTTTTGCTCAGAAGGTGCATCTAAATCAGGGTTTAAACTACGGGTTATCACCGCCGTGGTAGCAGAAGTTTTTGATTTTTTTGCACAAATGAGATCGTGAATTCTGCTGAATGACATGGGAAATTAGGCTCCTAATCCGAACTTAATAATGGCATATTATAAACATAAAAAATTATAAGGAACAAATAATTATCACTTACTTAAAAACTTAGAAATAAGGTCATGAAGATATTGAAGAGTGCCTGTGTTGACATTATAAAAAAATCTTTAAGTCTATTTGACGGAATAATCATGTAAACTAATTAATATGGATGATCATAATGGAAAAGAAATGATTAAGATTACTGAGAATGTTTCGATTCCTGAGACAGAGCTACTATTTACATTCATTAGGTCGCCAGGCCCAGGCGGGCAGAATGTGAATAAAGTAGCGACTGCTGTACTTTTGCGTTTTAATCTTGTGAGTTCACCTTCAATCCCAGAAGATTTGCGCGCTAGATTGTTATTACGTTTAGAAAATAAGATAACTCTCTCAGGTGAGTTGATTGTTAAAGCGAGCAGCTACAGAACTCAAGAACGTAATAAGCAAGATGCCATTATGCGTTTGCAAGAATTATTAAAACATGCTGCAAAAGTTTTCAAAAAAAGACGAAAAACTAAACCTACGTATTCTTCTACACAAAAACGTTTATCTACAAAAAAATTACATGGAAAAACAAAATCACTTAGACAGAAAAAATTGCGTGATGTCTAAAGCCATGACTGTCTCCCTTCTCTCGCCGCGCTTTTTGCGGGAAGGTGGCCGCAGGCCGGATGAGGGTCTTAACGTGGCACATGCTTAAGCGAAGAAACCCACCTACGCAATAATATGTGTTTTAAGTATCATCGATTCCAATGTTAATCCAGGCCCAAACGCGCAGCTAAATATATTTTTATTATGATTATCATTATTTAAATCATCCCATATTTTTTTAAAAACAAAAATAATCGTAGCGGATGACATATTTCCAAAATGACGTAAAACATCATATGAATATCGATTATCATCAGTTGTTATATTCAAGGCATACTCACAAGCCTGAAGAATTTTTAAACCGCCAGGATGTATAGCAAAATAATCAATTGCAGAGAGAGATATATTCTGAATATCAAGTAATCTTTGCGTGAATTCAGCGATACCTGATTTTATTATTTCAGGCACATATGAACTGAGTACAATATCGAATCCTTGATTGCCTATAGCCCAAGCCATTTCTTTATTCGTAGAAGGTATAAGATCATTATGAAATGCTTCGATTGAGAATGATTTCGTATTTTGAGATTTTGATGAAATAAGCAATGCACCTGCACCATCTGAAAAAATAGCATTAGAAATAATATTGTCTAAGTCCGTATTTTTTTGAAAATGTATGGTGCATAGTTCTACGCTGATTATTAAAACTGTCGCATCAGCATCTGCTTTACAAATGGCATCAGCTAATCGAATCGCATTGAAAGATCCATAACATCCCATAAAATTGACAGCAGTGCGTTTCACAGTAGAACTAAGATTCAGTTGTTGGACAATTTCAATATCTAAGCCTGGCGCATACATGCCAGTACAACTGACAGTGATAAGATGTGTTATTGATTTAATATCAAAATCACTGTTAGAAGCGAGACAATTTTGTATAGCAGATAATCCTAACGCTAATGCGTTTTCTTTATAGATTTGCATGCGTGCTGCAGTAGCGGGAAATGCGGTCTCAGCATCATTGGGGAAAAATTCAAATTCTCCGACCGATTTGCAATAATCTTTTAATACGCTATAACGAAAATCAATACCAGTAGATTTATACACGGATTTGAGTAATCGCTTAACAGATGGCTTTAAATTCAAGCAAGCTGAGACTAATTCAGCGGTTTCTTCTTGACGACGTTTGTATGACGGACTTGCGGTTCCAATTGCTATAATAGCAGTTTGCATTTGTTTGCTCGATATGATGAGTAGCGCGGACTAAGCGCAGCGAGTCCGCGAGGTTTGCTTCATTAATTCCCGGACTCGCTGCGCTTAGTCCGGGCTACATATAAAAAAGCAATATAGCATAATCTTTGTGAATATTTAAAACTTATGTTATTTTCGGTCATTCATCAAATGAGAGTATTTTATGTTTGCTCAAAGATCAGAAGAAAAAGAAATTTTAGATTTGGGATTAGGTTATTATACTCAGATAGAATATGAAGCATGCATGAAGAAATTATTTGTAGTGAATCAGTTTTTTGGATTTTTTTATTCTACGCGTAGCTTACTCAAGAAATTCACAAACTTAACATCAATAGCAGATATAGGGTGTGGCAGCGGTTTATTTCTATTAAATTTAAGTCAATATTTTCCGGAAGTAAAAATGCATGGCATAGATATTTCTGCAGAGGCAATTGATTTAGCAAATTCGTTAAAAAGTAATTATTCTGATAATGTTAATTTTAATTTACAAGAGCTTTCTACACTTGAACCTGAATCTGTAGATGTAGTTATTAGCACGCTCGTTTGTCATCATTTAAGTCATGATGAATTAGTAAAATTTTTTAATCAAACATTTTCCGCAGCAAAACAAGCCGTGATAATTAATGATTTACACCGCCATAAGCTAGCCTATTTTTTTTATAAAATAATGAGTCCTATTTTTAGAAATAAATTAATTTATCATGATGGACTTATTTCTATACGCCGAGGGTTTACACGAAAAGAATTGCAGCTGATTTTGCAGAGTACTTCCATAAAAAACTATCAAATTAAATGGTGTTTTCCTTTTCGATGGAGAATTATACTTTGGAAGAAGTAGTCATTATAGGCGGCGGAGTTGCAGGATTAAGCTGTTTGAATGCACTTCTTGATAGAAATATTTCTGCGCTGTTGCTCGAAGGATCTGTCATCGGCGCTCCAAAAATGTGTGGAGAGTTTATTGCACCTGCAGTGATTCCTACTTTAGAAAACTGGGGAGTATCATCTATACAAACCATAAAGACAGCAAACTTTTATTCTCAGAATAAATTATTTAATTTTATTTTTCCATTAGCTGCAGGTGGATATTCACGTAGTGAAATTGAGATTCAACTTTATAAACGCGCATTAAAATTGAATGGCAGAATAAAAGAAAATTTTAAAATTATAAAAACTGTTCCAGCAACACATACTACACCTTATATTTTTACGTCGGAGACAGGGATAGAAATAGTTGCAAAAACGGCGATATTTGCAGCAGGTAAATATTTTCAGCCTGCTACATTAACAAATCAGAAAACGTATGCTGGTATTAAATTTCATTTAGAAACTATTATTGAACCTGAGTCGCTGTTAATGTTTAGTTTACCTAATGCCTATTTAGGTTTTGTACCTATTACAGAAGCACAAAGTAACTGCGCGTGCTTATTTAAAATTCATCACGATGAAAAAATTGATTTTGAATCGCATTTTTATAACATGGTGTCTCAGCATCGTATTTTGCAGGCTATATTTTCAGATAAAAATATTCAAATGACAAATTGGTTAGAAGGTGTAGCAGTCGATTTTGGTTTAAAGAACTTACCGAATTGGCCACAAGCCTACTGGATAGGTGATACTTTAGCGAGTTTACATCCTGCGATAGGATCAGGCTTGGCTCACAGTGTGAGCAGTGCTCTGTTGGCAGCTGAGCATTACAGTATTAATCAATCTGCCCAGTATCGTAGATTGAGTACGAAAAATGTTAAAACTAAATTACACATAGGTAAGTTAATGCATACATTGCTGCAATATCCTAAGCTGGGAGATTTTGCTATTCCATTTGTTCAATCACAGAAATGGATTTTAAATTTAATGCTTAATAAAATACTGTAGTTTCTGATCTTATGCGTAGGTTGGGTTGAGTGTCTTTTACGAAACCCAACATAACTGAGATGGGAGAACAAGGTTTTCATTTTTTTAAAATCCCCAACAAGTCAGCAGTCTTGCATAGTTGTTGGGGATTTTAAAAAAATGAAAACCTTATTCTCCTTAACATATATTTGTAAAGTAAAGAAAAAGCTAAATAGTACTGTAGGTTGGGTTGTGGGGGGTTTTTTTTGACCCACACAAACTTAAATATTGTTTTTTTTAAAAAAAAAACACCAAACAAAAAAAATT
>JARLJN010000141.1 GCA_031291255.1 Gammaproteobacteria bacterium | reverse complement strand
TTAAAAAATTAAATAAATATTTTTTTGATTTTTTGTTTGGCGGTTTTGGTGGGTGTTTTGTGGTTTTTTTTTTTTTTAAAAAAAAAAAAATTTAATTTTTGTGGGGTTTAAAAAAACCCCACACAACCCAACCTACACTCAACCTATAACACATGCTCCACAAGTGAGTGCAGGGAGGCAATTATTTTATTTTTTAGAACGGTTAATTAAATATTGCACCAACATAGGAACAGGACGGCCTGTTGCGTAGCGATCACTGCCAAACATCATCGCTGCGGTTCCAGCGACATCTAAATGCGCCCACTGAAACTTCTTTGCAAATCGTGACAAGAAGCATGCAGCAGTAATCGTGCCAGCGGGTTTGCCGCCTACATTTGACATGTCAGCAAAAGGGCTGCGCAATTGTTCTTGGTATTCATCCCATATCGGTAATTGCCAAGCTCTGTCATGACTTTCTATTCCAGCGGATAATAAATCTTTTGCTAATGCATCACTGTTAGACATCAAGCCTGTCGCATGTGTGCCTAATGCAATCACAACCGCGCCAGTCAGTGTTGCAATATCAATAACAACTTCAGGTTTGTAACGTTCTGCATAAGTAAGTGCATCACATAGTACTAAACGGCCTTCAGCGTCAGTGTTGAGTATTTCAATGGTTTGGCCTGATAAGCTAGTCACAATGTCTTCTGGTTTGCTCGCGGTTCCACTAGGCATGTTTTCTGCAACAGCTAAAATACCCACTAAATGAATAGGTAATTTTAAATCTGCCGCACTTTTTAAAGTACCTAATACAGTGGCAGCACCACACATGTCATATTTCATTCCAACCATGCTCTCTGCAGGTTTTAAAGAAATACCGCCTGTATCAAAGGTAATGCCTTTGCCGACTAATGCAATTGGCGCTTGTTTTTTAGTGGTGCCTTTATATTCTAAGCAAACCAGTTTTGCATCTTGTGCTGAGCCTTTGGTGACAGAAAGAAATGCGCCCATGCCTAATTTTTTCATGTCACTTTCTTCTAGCACTTTGACGGTCACATTTTTATAAGAGGCAGCCAATTTTTTTGCTTGTTCTGCAATATAGCTAGGATTGCAAATGTTGCTGGGTTGGTTCGCTAAATTTTTTGTGTAACGAACGCCATCAGCAATCGCGATGCCTAACTTGAGTGCTTGTTCTGCGGCTGTCAGTGATTTTTTATCAGAAACGAAAAAAGAAATTTCTTTTAACGTGGTTGCTGGTGTTTTTGCGCTTTTATATTCTTCAAAAGAATAGAGGGCTTCTGAACAGATTTCTACAGCCTGTTTTACATTCCAAGCACTATCATGTGTAGCAACAGAGGCTTCAGTAAGCAGACAAACAGCGTTAGCTGCATGGGTTGTTAATAAGGTTTTAATTCCGCTAGTGATGACTTTGCGAAAGTCGCTTTCCGTCAGAGAGGAGCTTTTGCCGCAGCCTACTAATAAAATATGTTCACAATTTGTATGGGGAACGAGAGGTAATAACAAGGTTTGACCTACTTTGCCTTGCATATTGCCTTGCTTTAGTAATTTTTTGAGGTAACCTTGGCTGCTTGTATCAAGCTTTTGACCTGAGGCTGTCAGCTCTCCTTTTTCTGTAACCCCAATGATAAAAGAGGCTTTTTTCTGTTTTGTGATGTCGCCTTGTTGAACGGTAAATTTCATATTAGCTCCAAACGCTTGTTTTTTGTATAATGCAAGTTTACTGGAAAAAATGAGTTTGTCATCCCTGTCGTTAAGGTGGTTTGTGTCCTAGTGATTATATTTCGATATCTGATTAAAGAAGTCTTAGCTGCCCTTATTGCGGTAACCCTGGTCTTATTGTTAATTTTTCTTAGCAATCAATTAGTCCGCTATTTAAGTTATGCCGCAGCGGGAAAAATTGCTGCGAGTTTTGTGGTGGAAATGTTGGGATTTGAGATCCCTTATTTGCTGGCATTATTACTTCCATTAGGATTTTACTTAGGCATTATACTCGCTTACGGGCGTATGTATGCCGAAAATGAACTTCCTGTACTGCAAGCCTGCGGCTTCAGTCTTGTGCGTCTTTTAGCAATAACAAGTGCACTTGCTGGCGTGATTAGTGCTGTGGTCTTGATATTGATGTTGTGGGTGAACCCTTACATTGCAGATCAAAAGGGCAAAGGGTTGGCGAAAGATACTGTGCTGAGCACCTTGCGTGCTGGACGTTTTCAAGTCTTGAACGACGGCCACTCTGTTATCTATGTTGAAACGATTTCTCGTGATAGGACACGCGCAAAAAATTTATTTATTGCTCAGCAATCTCCGAAAGCAGTTGAAGATAATAGTCCTTGGACTGTGATATCAGCAACCAATGCTTATCAAGAAATTGAACCAACCACGCATCAAAAATTTATTGTTGCGAATACAGGTTATCGTTATGACGGCACACCGGGTCTTAATGATTATAAAATTATTCAATTTAAAAAATACGCGCTCAGGCTTCCTGCTATGCCTATGCATGCTGCACATCAAGAACAAGAAGCTATTCCTTCAGCAACATTATGGCAACATTATCAAAACCCTGTTTCAGCGGCAGAATTGCAATGGCGTTTAGCAATGCCGCTTTCTGTTTTTGTGTTGATGATATTAGCGATTCCATTTAGTCGAGTCAGGCCGCGTCAAGGGCGTTATACTTATCTCATTCCGGCAGTATTATTATATATTATTTATGTCAATGTGCTTTTCATGGCGCGTAACTGGGTAGAGCAAGCCTCAGTGCCTATTTTTATAGGGATGTGGTGGGTGCATCTGGTGTTGTTGGGATTAGGCATTTTATTATTATTTTTGCAGCAAAATTATAAAGTGCGATCTTTTGTTCTCAAGAATATCGCAGGAAAAAAATCATGATGATGTTGAATCGATACATTATAAAAACAGTATTATTAACAACTGCAGTCGTCATTTTAGTTATGATGGCTTTATTTTTTATTATTAATTTTTTGGATGAGCTTAGAGATATAGGCACAGGAGATTATGGATTTTCTTCAGCAGTAATACATGTATTGCTAGGGCTGCCTAATAACTTATATCAATTTTTTCCTATGATTGCTTTACTTGGCGGTGTGATAGGGCTAGGCATATTGGCATCGCATCAAGAATTGGTCGTCATGCGTGCGGCTGGGTTTTCAGTATTAAGAATTGCCACAGCAAATTTAACAGCGGCATTAGTTTTGATAGTGATAGTCACTCTGGCAGGTGAGTGGATAGCACCCAAAGCACATCAGATGGCAGAAAATCAAAAGCAAAGCGCGGAGAATGGCGGGCAGGCAATACAAACGGCCGCAGGTATTTGGATACATGAAGGAAATAATTTTTTAAATATTAATCAGGTGATGGGATTGCATCATCTTAAAGGCGTGACGCGGTATGAGTTTGATAGTCAGCATCATTTATTAGCGACGTACTATGTAAAATCATTAGATTTTGAAAGTCAGCAATGGCTGATGCGTGATGCGGTTAAAACCACCATTGCAAACAACCAAGCTCACAGTGAAGAGATCACTCAAGGTCTGTGGGATTTGGCGCTGAATCCTCAATTATTGAATGTAGGACTGGTTGAGCCTGCGGCTATGTCATTATTTCAACTGAATGCTTACTCTCGTCACTTGGTCGAAAATAAATTGCAAGCGACGGATTTCCAATTTGAATTTTGGAAGAGGATTTTTCAACCGCTTTCAACGTTGGTGATGATTCTATTGGCATTGCCTTTTGTGTTTCGTTCTTCTCGCGCAGTGACCATGGGTTGGAGAGTGTTATTAGGTATTTCTATAGGTTTTATATTTTATATTTTGAACGCTTTCGCCGGTCAATTCAGTGTTGTATTTCAATTTTCACCTTTATTTGCTGCTTTATTCCCAACCTTATTGTGCGCTATTGTGGGTGTCTCGTTGGCGCTTAGATTGCGACTCTAATTAAATAATTTATGATGTTCCAGATTTTGCTCTCGTTATCATTTGTTTTACTTCACTGTTCGTGTGAACAGCTGTCAATTTGACATCAGGATGTTGAATAGCGAATACGCGAAAAATTTCATCAGCAAATGCTTGGCCGATAGAGTCGATATCAGTGAAGTCAAATATGACATATTTGAATAATTCAACTCTGGCGAGTAATCGTTTTGCTTCTGATCTTGAAATTAATTTATCGTTTCCGTACTGGGCAAGTTTGACGGGTACGATAGTTTTGCTAAAAGCGTAGTCGTTGCCAGAAGTGTATTGATCGAAAATTTTTTTTGTTGTGCGAGCAGTGTGGTTATGTAATTTCATCCACACACTCGTTCCGTGTGAAAATTGATTATTTTCTAGCAGCCAGTCCTCCGCTTCCCCAAATTGATGAGAAAAATAAACGCCACCGGATAAAATATCATAGGAATCAAGCATGCGAGATGTAAAAAATATACCTTGTCCGCTATGATGTTTTGGATCTGTGGTCAGTTTTCCTTTCGATAATTCAAGCAGTGCATGGCGTTCATCGAGTAAGTTTAATGTTTGTTGAATTTTTTTGAAAATACCAAGGCCATTATCGCGCATCAGCATTTCTGTATTGATTGCGGTTTTTCTTATTTGGATGATAATTTCAGAGCCGCCAGAGTGATCAATTGCATTGTTGAACATTTCTGTAAATCCGTAGTGCCAAATATTACTGACATTGTCGGGCATTTTGCCTAACGCGAGATCAATATCTTTTCTCCAGATTTGGTCTTCGGCTAATTCAGGCGTGATTGTATAGATCTGTTTCCATTCTGAAATAGGAGCCAGTTTGTATATTCTATTTCGAGTTTTCCCCGTTTCAATCAGTGCGCATTCCGTAGTGAGTTTTTGTAGGTGCTTATTGACTGCTTGGCGAGTAATGCCGAATTTGGTCGCAGTTTCTTTGCTAATATCGGTAGGGAACTGCTCTACATGATTTAGGATGAAGGTGCGTATATCTTCGCCTCTGGCGCGGACTTTTGTCATGATAAAAACCTGTTTATATTGTCAACTTTGATGCTTTATATTGTCAACCTTATCATCTTTATTGTCAACCTTATGAATAAATCTATATGATTATATTGAATATTATTTATTGCGTTAAGATATCTGTCTTTCAGGAAGCAATAATTTTGGGCGAACAAAGTCAGATAAGTTGGTAAATAATGGCTGTAAAATTCTGGCGCATGGCGTACATTCACAACCCAATATTCAGGTTGTGTTCATAAATAAGAGATATCCCTATGTTTCGTAAACAAAATGAAATGGCAGCTAGCCAACCCGTCCAACAACCCTGGCCGCGTCGAGAGACTCGGTGCACCGTAATGTAGTTGACGCCCTTAGACGTAGCCCGGAATGAGCTTCGCGAAATTCCGGGAATTGACTTCCCGGATTTTCGCAATGCTCAATCCATAGCCTTACCCATAAATATTAGGCCTCTTGAAAATGAATAGAACGCCCCCCTCTCCTCCCGCAAAAAGCACGGGAAGAGAGGGGGGCGTTCTATTCATTTTCAAGAGGCCTAATATTTATGGGTAAGGCTATGGCTCAATCCGGGCTACAAAAGCGGTGGATTACGATCCTTGCGGATCTAATTCCCCCTACAAAAAATCTATTTTAATAAAACAGTAAATAGCATAGAATATCCCGGTTCCATTGCTATCTTTAGGTGTACGTCTTTTTAAATGATAGGCAAAGTCCGGTAACGCACAATGAGAAGAAATGCAAAACCTCAGTCTCCTTCACTCGCAAAAGATCTTTTTATCACTCTATTACTTAAATTTACTGCTCTTATTTTAATTTGGGCGGTTTGTTTTTCGCATCCTATGGATAAAAAAATTGATACTCAAGAAATGAATCAACATTTGCTTTCTAATTGAAGAGAGGGTTTGGGACTTTTTATTAATATTGCTTAGGAATATCCTTTATGGTGTCAGAATCGCTTAGCTCCGTTGATTTAGCTCGATTGCAGTTTGCTCTAACTGCTTTATATCACTTTATTTTTGTTCCCTTAACATTGGGATTATCCATGATGATGGGCATTATGGAGACGGTTTATGTCATGACCAAGCGCAGTATTTGGCTTGAAATGACTAAATTTTGGGGAATACTTTTTGGCATTAACTTTGCCATGGGAGTTGCAACCGGATTAACAATGGAGTTTCAGTTTGGTACAAACTGGGCTTATTACTCTCATTATGTAGGCGATGTCTTTGGCGTGCCTCTTGCTATTGAAGGCTTGATGGCTTTTTTCTTAGAAGCCACTTTTGTGGGGCTTTTCTTTTTTGGCTGGAACAAAATATCAAATCTTCAACATCTTATAGTGACTTGGTTGGTTGCTTTAGGTTCTAGCTTATCTGCTTTATGGATTTTAATTGCGAATGGTTGGATGCAGCATCCTGTCGGTTCTTACTTTAATTTTGAAACGATGCGCATGGAAGTCAAAAGTTTTGCAGAAGTGATGTTAAATCCTGTTGCTCAAGCGAAGTTCGTACACACCATTAGTGCAGGTTATGTAACAGGCGCTATTTTTGTTTTAGCTATCAGCTCTTATTATTTATTAAGAGGCCGTAACATTGAATTCGCTAAGCGGTCTTTTGCCGTGGCGGCTGCGTTTGGTTTAGCGTCGGCTTTATCTGTTGTTGTGTTAGGTGATGAAAGTGGTTATGTAGACGGTCAGAATCAAAAAATGAAACTTGCAGCAATTGAAGCGATGTGGGAAACAGAGCCGGCTCCTGCAGGATTCACTTTGTTTGGCATTCCAGATCTACAAGCGCATAAAACCAATTATGAAATTAAAGTTCCCTTTATGCTTGGGCTGATTGCGACGCGTTCATTCGATGAAGAAATTTTAGGAATAGATCAACTGGTAGGCATTGCTAAAAATCGAATTGAAAGCGGCATTCAAGCCTATAGCTCTCTTGAGATTTTGAAAAAAAATCCAGATGATCAGGCTGCCAGAGCACAGTTTGATGAGCATTCTCAAGATTTAGGCTACGCATTATTGTTGAAGCCATTTGTAAGCGATGTGGTGAGTGCGACACAAGAACAAATTCAGCAAGCAGCAGACAGTACTATTCCAAATGTGCCTGTGTTGTTTTGGTCATTTAGGGTCATGGTGGGAATAGGCTTCTTTATGATTCTGCTTTTTGCTGCCGCGTTTTATCTGAGTTCTTTAAAAAGAGAGACTAAACCTTGGTTTTTACGCATTGCTTTATGGAGCTTGCCATTACCTTGGATTTCATGTGAATTAGGTTGGGTGGTCGCAGAGCATGGGCGTCAGCCATGGGCTATAGACGGTGTGCTGCCAACTCATTTGGGCGCTTCAGCATTACCAGCGAGTCATGTTTGGATTTCACTCACAGGCTTTACTGTTTTTTATACTGCGTTAGCAATAGTAGAAGTCTATCTGATGATTAAATATATACGATCAGGCCCTGATAATTTCATGCATAGAAACGCCATCGAAGGAGTATAAATATGTTTGATTATGAAGTATTAAGAATTATTTGGTGGGTTCTGTTAGGCGTGCTGCTCATAGGGTTCGCAATTATGGATGGATTTGATTTAGGGGCTGCTATCGCCTTACCTTTCATTGCCAAAACAGATGTGGAAAGACGTTTGGTCATTAACACAGTAGGGCCCGTGTGGGAAGGAAACCAAGTGTGGTTTGTGCTGGGCGGCGGTGCTATTTTTGCGGCTTGGCCTTACGTTTATGCTGTTTCTTTTTCTGGGTTTTATTTGGCTATGTTACTTATTCTTTGGGCTTTGATTTTAAGGCCAGTCGCATTTACCTTTAGAGGAAAGGCAACAGGCCAAACATGGACTACAGTTTGGGATTGGGCTATTTTTATTAGCGGCTTTGTACCCGCTTTGATATTTGGGGTCGCTGTTGGAAATGTGTTGCAAGGTGTTCCATTCCAATTTGATGATAGTTTACAAATGGTTTATACAGGCTCATTTTTTGCTTTATTAAATCCATTTGCTTTGTTGTGCGGTTTGCTCAGTGTAGCAATGTTGCTTATGCATGCTGGAATTTACTTGAGCATTAAAACGGAAGATGTATTGCATGAGAGGTCAGGGAAGATGGCGCGTTTCTTCGGTATTTTAACTATCGTATTGTTTGCAGCGGCGGGCTGTTGGATCGCATTTATTAATGGTTATGAAGTCACGAGTGTATTGGCACATGACGGGCCCTCAAACCCTTTACATAAAGAAGTCATCTTGACGAGTGGTATCTGGCTGCAGAATTATCATGCTTATCCATGGATGTTAACAGCACCTATTTTAGGATTTTTAGGAGCAGGTCTTACTGTTATGTTAGCGCGTAAAAGTAATAGTAAGAGTGTCATCCTAGCAAGTGCTATTAGTATTTTTGGCATTATTAGTACGGTAGGTTTGAGTATGTTTCCATTTATTTTGCCATCGTCCAGTATGCCTAATGTAAGCTTGTTAGTGTGGGATGCTTCATCGAGCAAATTGACATTGCAAATTATGTTGTTCGCGACTGTGGTTTTTTTACCGATAATTTTGCTGTACACAGCGTATGTGTTTCGTGTGTTCAGAGGCAAAGTCACTGCGGAATATTTAGAAACAAATTCGAAAAATTTATATTGAGGTGACCTATGTGGTATTTCGCGTGGATGTTAGGATCGGCACTTGCATGCAGTTTCGCAATCCTTTGTGGTTTATGGCTAGAATTAAGCTCTGCACCTGTAGAGCGTAGATAAGATAAGTATTAAGTAGCCCGGATTGAGCATAGCGAAAATCCGGGTTGCATATCATGAGAGATAGCATCCCCACCTGAAAGTCTAACCTACTGAATAATAGTAAAATTATCCTTGTTATTTCATTTCTATGCCTCATATTTTGTTAATGATGTCTTAATAATTGCAAGGTATAATATTCCAACAATCTTAATGTAGGTGGTTAGTATGTTCTCAGGCCCTCAAGTCCTAGTGTTACCAGAAAATACCCAAGGTCGCGACTTATACGTTGGTGACATTCATGGTTCCTATACTGTTTTTAAAAAAATAGTAGACAGTCTCAAGCCTGAAGATAGACTTTTTATCGTGGGTGATTTAACCGATAGAGGGGAAAATAGTGCAGCTGTTATTTTTACAATTATATCTATAAACAGTTTCAGAAAATCACAACAGCTTCCTGATCAAATTTATGTGACAGTGGGAAACCATGAAGAATTGCTCTTAGGAACTTTACTCAAGGACCCTGACAAGACTCGTTATTTTCACTTTAACGGAGGAGGTTGGATAGACAATCGCAACCTTGAACAATACTTTAATGTATGGCGCAACTATTTAAAATCACTACCCCACGTTATTTTAACAGAAGGCGCAAATCCAGTTTGTATGGTGCATACAGACATGCCCATCGATTTTGCCGAGCTTGAAAGACGGTTACAAAAAAATCCTGATCACACACAAATATTTAACGAAGATGAATTGCACTATTTAAGATGGGCTAGAGAGAAGCCAATTGATAGAGGGACTCCACTTATTCGTTTACCTAAGTCGCATGAAACTTGGGATAGATTAACGATTTGTGGTCATACTGTTTTTGGTGTAGAAAGTAATTGTAATATTATTTCAAAATTCAAACCTTTTCGGGAAAATAAGTTGCACCTTAATCTCGATGTGGGAGGATGTTATTATGATAGCCTTCTCGTTTTTGAACCTAAGACTCTGAAGTTTGAAATTATTTCCAAAAATATCGCGAATCCGTATGCCAAAGCTTATAAAGATAAAGCTGCTGCAGAATTACAGGCATTCAAAAAGAAGAAAGAAAATGAGTTAAAATCTATTCTTCAAAACTACATGATTGAAGAGCATAAAGAAATTGTTTTTAATGAAAATGACACTCTGCATCAACTTCTAACGAAAATTCGTTCTGGTAAAAAGATTAGTGATAAATACGTTGAAATCGAATCTAAGATCAGTAAATTCATTACGTATTTATCCAACGAAAAATATGAATTTCAGGTGAAAATAGATAAATTATTTAATTTATTAGATCAGAGAAAAAATAAATTAATCGAGTTAGAATCTAAAATTGAATCTGGAAATTGTGCTTCTGTTGAAAATATTTTTACAAAATATTACAAGGAATTCAGAGAAAAACGTAAAATTTGTCATGAAAAAATATGGGAACAGTTCGTTAATCATAATATTACAGCTTATCAAGCTTATGTATCAGAAGTAAAAAATAAAAAAGAATTAAGCTTGGATGAAAAGCTAGAACAGATTATTCAGTGGGAAGAAACGGCTACAGCTAAGATCTCTGTTTTTAAGGATAAAAGAGCGACAGAAATAGGGTCAATCAATTTCAATACTGTGTTCGGTCTTAGCGATGCCGTACAAAACATGCATAAAATTCTTAAACAACAAACCTTAAGTCAGATCGAATCGTTAAAGAAAAAATATATTTCTTTATTAACTATAGAGCCCATTTTAGCTACTATACAATTACCTAATGAAGATGATGAAAATTATACTGAAAAATTATTAGGATATAAGAAAGACTTAGGAAAAAAGTTGTATGAAGCACATAAAAATATGTTGATTGCTCAATGCAATCAGAATCAAAATTTGTTAAAACAAAAAGTTAAAGCTCTTACAGGTTTTACTGTCAAAATAAAAAATCAGCATGATGAAATAAATAAAAAATGTGATGTAGTATTTTTAACGTTGGGTGAAACGGATAGACAATGCATAGATAAGATTGAAGCATGGAAGATGTCAGCAGACAATATTCTGCCTTCAAACGATGTGACATCTATTGCTACGTATGCAAATTCGGTACAAAACTTTTCTTCATTAAACAATGAAGAATTAATGACGGTGATAGATACACAAAATGATTTTTTATCTAAAGCTGATTCCATATTGTTATCGAGTAATGAAAAATATAACCAGCTTTCAAATCCGTTAGTTTATTTAAATAATCTTAAAAATCGAGAGAATAAATCTAAATATCAGAAATATGTGAATGACTTGGCTGGGTTAGGTGGAGAATATATTCAAAAAAGACTTAAATTTATGAGTCAAGCTAAGCAAGATTTAATTGCTGGATTTTTATCGAGTGTTTCATCTTACTCTCAGTTTTTGCAAAACAAGAATCTAGATGAAGTTGATTGCGCTGAAAAATTGTCTGAACTCGTTTCCTTGACGAGAAACTTTAAAACTGTTTTGGTAGAGCATTATGAAAAAGACGCAGCAAATTGTTTTGCACGTTTCTTTTATCAAAAAGGTTATTTCAAAGGAACGTTAGTCTCACTTTTAGAGAATGTGCTAGAAAAATATGACTCTAAAAAGCCTCAAGTAAACGCGTCCGTTAAGCCATGTCCTGATTATTTTACTCAGGTTCATTTGCATAGATAGTAGGTGGGTAAGGGTTGTAGCCTGACTAAGCACTACCGTATCCCCAGAAATAGCGAGACTAATTACGTGAGAGCGTTCAGTAACTTAAATATAACACACTGAACAATAATGGAATTAACGCTCTCACTTAGATTGCCAAGAATTGATGATCTTTTATCTATCTTAGGGTATAATATTTAGTCAATAGTAATCAGGGTGGTTGTAATGCTTTCAGGCTCACAAGTCTTGGTGTTACCAGAAAATACGAAAGGCCGCGACTTATACGTTGGTGACGTTCAGGGTTCTTATTCTGTTTTTAAAAAAATCTTAGCTCGTCTGCAGCCTGAAGATAGGCTTTTTATCGTGGGTAATTTAGTCGGTAAAGATGCAGAAAGTATAAAAGTTATCGATAAGGTGATAGCGAGAAATGCTGAAAAACAATCCAAAAAATTGCCCGAACAAATTTATGTGACCGCAGCAAATTATGAAGAATCATTCCCCCACGTTATTTTGATAGAAGGTGCGAATCCCGTTTGTATGGTTCACGCTGATATGCCCATCGATTTTGTAACGCTTATTCAACGATTAGAAAATCAAAAAAATTCTCCTGATAAAGAAATATTTACTCCTGCAGAATTAGATTATTTAAAATGGGCTAGTGAAGATTTTCCTGCGGGACATGCTCTTAAGATCATGCCATTGAGTGAGGGGCAAATTTGGGATCGCCTAACAATATGCGGTCATACCAAGTTTGGTGGCAATATTGATTTTGAGAGTGTTGCAGATCTTAAACCTTTTCGTGAAAATAAACTGCACCTTAATCTTGATGTAGGAGTGAATGAAACTTGCGATCTTCTTGTTTTTGAGCCTAAGACGCTGAAGTTTAAAATATTTTCCAAATACCCTAATCCACATCGATCTGTACAGTACTATAAGAACAAAGCAGAAGCTCAACTGCATGCTTTTAAGAAGAAAAAAGAAAATGAACTAAAAGCGATTCTTGAAAAACGCGCACCTAAAAAAAATAATGAAATTATCTTTAATGAAAATGATACGTTATATCAACTTTTAAGAAAAATCATTTATAGTACTCAATTCGATTTTAGTCTAATTAATGCATCTTTTAAGAAAGAACAAAATGAATATCAGATAAAAATAAATAAATTATTTTATGTTTTAGATCAGAAAAAAAATAAATTATTAGAGTTGGAATCGAAAATTCAATTTGGTGGCGGCGCTCTTATAGAAGACGTTTTTATAAAACATTACGAAAGTGTTAAAGAAAAGAGTAGGGTTCGTCATCAAAAAAAATGGGATAGATTTATTAATGACGCTCTTGAAGCTTATCTATCTTATGTGGCGGTGTTAAAAAATAATAAAGAATTAACCTTAGATGAAAAATTAGAGGAACTTATTAAGTTTGAGAAGTTGGTTCATGCTGAAATTTCCGTCTTTAAAGAAAAGATGGCAAAAAGGATAGAGTCAATTAATTTAAAGATATTGCCTGAATTTAAAGATGCTGTAGATAAAATGCAGCAAGTTCTTAAAGAACAAATAGTAGGGCAGATTGAATCTTTAAAGAATCAATATTCACTAGTGCTTAACGTAGAGCCAAAAGTAAAAACAATTGTAACGGCTTTGATGTTGCCACGTGAAGATGATGTTAATTATATTGAGGAATTATTAGCTTATAAACAGAAGCTTCATGAGCAGTTACATGATGCATATAAAAAAGTTTTGATTAAGCAATTTAACGATGATCATAAGCTGTTAGTGCAAAAGCTCGATGCATTTCATGCTTTTTCAAACAGAAAAAACAATGATTATGACAGCATAAAAAAGTCAAAAAGATTTTTAGCCTTGGATAAGAATGATAAACAATTTATTAGGGAATCCCGGGATAAGTCTGTCGCTGCTATTTATCCTTCTGAGAGCGTGGTTTATGTTTTTGAACAAGCAAATCAATTCTTTAAGTTTTCTTGTCTCAAGCATGAAGAGTTGATTGATGCTATAAAGAGGCAAAGAAAAATAATATCTGATGCAGATACCCTACTATCATCTATCAATAATAAATATGCGCAACTCAAAAGTCCGACTGATTATTTAAAGAGTTTTAAAAATCGAGATGATAAAATTATATATCAGAAGTATATAAATGACTTGGCTGGGTTAGGTGGAGACTATATTCAAAAAAGACTTAAATTCATGAGTCAAGCTAAACAAGATTTAATTACTGGATTTTTATCGAGTGTTTCATCTTACTCTCAGTGTTTGCAACACAAGAATGTAGATGAAGTTGATTACGCTGAAAAATTGTCTGAACTCGTTGCCTTGACGAAAAACTTTAAAACTGTTTTGGTAGAGCATTATGAAAAAGATGCAGCAAATTGTTTTGCACGTTTCTTTTATCAAAAAGGTTATTTCAAAGGAACGTTGGTGTCACTGTTAGAAAATGTGCTAGAAAAATATGAGCCTAAAAAGGCTCAAGTAAGCGTACCCGTTAAGCGATGCCCTGATTATTTTACTCAGGTTCATTTGCATAGATAATTCGTGGGTAAGAGTTGTAACCCGGACTAAGCGTAGCGAGTCCGGGAATGAATGTGATGATTAAGCTTCCAATTTTTTCTTCAACAATTCATTTAATTGTTGAGGATTCATTTTGCCACCGGATGCCTTCATTGCTTGCCCTACAAAAAACCCAAATAATTTCTCTTTGCCAGAACGGTATTCTGCAACGTGATCAGGATTGTCTGCCAAAATCTTATCGATGAAAGCTTCAATCGCGCCCGTATCGGTAACTTGTTTCAAGCCTTTTTGCTCTATGATTTCATCAACACCGCCTTCTTGATTCCATAAGGATTCAAAAATAGTTTTAGCAAGTTTGCCTGAAATAGTATTGTCGCTGATGCGTTCCATTAATTTTGCTAATGCAGTCGTGCTAACAGGGCTTTCAGAAATATCTTTATTTTCTTTGTTGAGCGCAGCAAGTAATTCGCCTGTCACCCAGTTTGCAACTAACTTAGGTTGTGCGCGTGATTCAGCGACTACGGTTTCAAAATAGAGTGCCATGTGTCTGCTGCTGACTAACACATTCGCATCATAAGCACTTAAGCTATATTGCTCCATGAAGCGATCACGCTTTTGCTGAGGAAGTTCTGGCATATCTTCTTTTGCGCGTGTGATCATGTCTTCAGTGATGACCAGCGGTAATAAATCGGGATCAGGAAAATAACGATAATCATTCGCTTCTTCTTTGCTGCGCATAGAACGTGTTTCGTTTTTATTGGGATCGTATAATCGCGTTTCTTGTGCAACGGTTCCGCCGCTTTCGATTAACGCAATTTGTCTTTCGACTTCGATATTAATTGCACGTTCAACATAACGAAACGAATTTATATTTTTTAATTCTGCACGCGTACCTAATTTTTCTTGTCCTACAGGGCGCACTGACACGTTTGCATCACATCTAAATGAACCTTCTTGCATGTTGCCGTCACAAATTTCTAAATAACGCACCATGGAATGTATTGCTTTTAAATAAGCAACCGCTTCTTTTGCTGAGCGCATATCAGGTTCTGAAACAATTTCAAGTAATGGTGTGCCTGCACGATTTAAGTCAACACCCGTGCAGCCTTGAAAATCTTCGTGTAAGGATTTTCCTGCGTCTTCTTCTAAGTGCGCGCGCGTGATGTTGATTCGTTTTATTTCACCATCTTCTAATTGCACATCAATATGACCTTTACCTACAACGGGTAATTCAAATTGACTGATTTGATAACCTTTAGGTAAGTCAGGATAAAAATAATTTTTACGTGCGAAGACTGATTTTTTTGAAATCTCTGCATCTACACCTAAACCAAATTTTATGGCCATGTGTGCGGCAGCTTCATTTAATACAGGCAAAACACCTGGAAATCCTAAATCAATTGCACAGGCTTGTGTGTTAGGCTCTGCACCAAAAGCAGTGGATGCGCCAGAAAAAATTTTACTTTTAGTCAGTAGTTGTGCGTGAATTTCTAGACCAATAACTGTTTCCCATTCCATTTTAAAAACCCTCTGGTGTGTGCGTGTGCCAATCTGTTACTTGTTGGTAACGGTGCGCTGCATTTAATAATTTTGCTTCTTCAAAAAGATTTCCGACCAGTTGTAAACCTACAGGTAATTTATTTGCATAACCTGCAGGAATAGACATGCCGGGTAAGCCTGCTAAGTTCACAGCAATAGTGTACATGTCTGATAAATACATGCTGATAGGATCACTGGTTTTTTCACCGAGTTTAAATGCCGTTGTTGGTGAGGTAGGGCTTAGGATTAAATCAACTTTTTTAAACGCATCTATAAAATCTTGTCGAATCAAGCCGCGAATTTTTTGCGCTTTTAAATAATAGGCATCGTAATACCCTGCAGAGAGCGCATAAGTTCCTATCATGATACGGCGTTTTACTTCACTGCCAAAACCTTCACTGCGTGATCGTTTGTAAAGATCTTCTAAATCTTTAGGATCAGCGCAACGATAACCATAACGTACACCATCAAATCGCGCTAAGTTGGAAGAGCATTCTGCTGGAGCTATGACGTAATAAGCAGGAATAGAAAGTGCGCTGTTAGGCAAACTGATTTCATGTATGGTCGCGCCTAATTTTTCATATTCTTTAATTGCTGTTTGAATAATTTGTGCAATGTCTTTATCTAAGCCTTCGTTAAAAAATTCTTTAGGTAAACCAATTTTCAAGCCTTGCAAAGAATCATTTAATGTCGCTGTGTAATCAGGAACAGGCGTATCTATGCTGGTGGAATCTTTGATGTCTACACCGGCCATGACATTTAACATAAGCGCTAAATCTTCAGCAGTGCGTGCCATAGGCCCGCCTTGGTCTAGGCTGGAAGCAAATGCTACCATGCCATAACGTGATACACGGCCGTAGGTAGGTTTTAAACCGCTAATACCACATAACCCAGCGGGTTGGCGTATGGAACCGCCTGTATCGGTTGCTGTTGCGCCTGGTGCTAAATAAGCAGCAACGGCAGCAGCTGATCCGCCTGATGAACCACCAGGAACGCGTTCTAAATCCCAAGGATTTTTAACGGGGCCGTAATAACTGGTTTCGTTGGAGGAGCCCATTGCAAACTCATCCATGTTGGTTTTCCCTAACATAACAGTTCCGGCTTCTTTGAAGCGCGTGACCACAGTTGCATCATAGGGGGAAATAAAGTTATCTAACATTTTTGAACCGCAGCTGGTTTTCACTCCGTGGGTACAAAAAATATCTTTCTGTGCGATAGGTATGCCTGTGAGAACGCCCGCTTTATTTTTTGCGAAATGCTCATCGGCTTGTTTTGCAGCAGTCAGCGCTTGTTCTTCTGAGAGTGTAATAAAGCTGTTTAAGCTGCCGTCTAAACGTTTGATGCGGTCTATAAAAAATTGGGTCAGCTCAACGCTGGATATTTTTTTTGCATGTAAATCTGCAGATAATTGCGCAATCGTTTTATAAATCATGGGAGTGACTTGTCCTTATTTAACCTTCGATAACTTGAGGAACGAGATAGAGTCCTGCTTCAACTTGAGGCGCAATGGCTTGAAAAGCGTCGCGTTCGTTGATTTCAGTCACAACATCAGGACGCAGCGGCTGACTGACATCGACTGCATGAGCAATAGGCTCTATGTGATCTGTATTGGCCCCGCTCATCTGTTCGACGAATTCCAATATGGTTGAGAGTTGCTCAGTGTAAGTGGTTAAATCTGTTTCACTTAAGTTGAGTCTAGCCAAGTGAGCTATTTTTTTTACATCGGTAGTAGTTAACGACATCTGATAGTTCTCGCAAGTAGGGGTGCTAAAATGGCAGGCATTTTCGCTAAAGAAGGTTGATATATTGTGAAGCACGACTTGATGCCATCTTTAAGCACAAGGATGTGCTGTTTTGGAGTGCGGAAACAATATATTAACCTTCTTAGCGAAAACCCCTGCTAAAATGGAGCCAATTATACTGTAGTTTGCGTAAAATAATCACCTAATAATTTTTATATCAAATCAATAGTCATGATCTTGTGGCTACTTTAATTTGAATCTATTAGAATCCACAGTCAGTATTGTCGTTATACTTACCACATAGGAATGAGTTACATTATGTTTAAAAAATTGCGCGGTTATTTTTCAAATGATTTGTCTATCGATTTAGGTACAGCAAACACGCTGATTTATGTTCGTGGTAAAGGCATCGTTTTAAATGAGCCATCCGTTGTTGCTATTCGTCAAAATCCGGCTAACAGCAGCAGCCAAAAACATGTCGCTGCAGTGGGTAGCGAAGCTAAATTGATGTTAGGGCGTACCCCTGGAAATATTACTGCAATCAGGCCTATGAAAGACCGCGTGATTGCTGATTTTTATGTAACAGAAAAAATGTTGCAGCACTTTATTCATAAAGTGCATGAAAACCGTTTCTTAAGACCTAGCCCTAGAGTATTAGTCTCTGTTCCATGTGGTTCTACTCAGGTAGAACGTCGTGCTATACGTGAGTCTGCTATTAGCGCAGGTGCTAGAGAGGTTTATTTATTAGAAGAGCCTATGGCAGCAGCAATGGGCGCGGGTATGCCAGTGGATGAACCACGCGGCTCTATGGTTGTTGACATAGGTGGTGGTACGACAGAGGTTGCGATTATTTCATTAAGCGGCATTGTTTATTCTGCTTCTGTGCGCATAGGCGGCGATCGTTTTGATGAAGCGATTGTAGGTTATGTACGTCGTAATTACGGAATATTAATCGGCGAATCAACAGCAGAGCGCATTAAGCATGAGATTGGTTCTGCTTATCCTGCGAATGAAGTGCGTGAAATGGAAGTGCGCGGACGTAATCTCGCAGAAGGTATTCCTCGTAGTTTCACACTGAATAGCAATGAAATTTTAGAAGCGCTGCAAGAACCTTTATCCGGTATTCTGGGTGCGGTACGTGCTGCATTAGAGCAAGCTCCGCCAGAATTAGCATCTGATATTGCAGAACGCGGCATGGTCTTAACCGGCGGTGGTGCGCTGTTACGAAATATTGATCGCTTATTTATGGAAGAAACAGGTCTGCCTGTGATCGTTGCTGACGAGCCTTTAACCTGCGTAGCACGCGGCGGCGGCAAAGCGTTAGAAATGGTAGACACTTCAGGCATTGATTTTTTAATGAAAGAATAGATTTCTTTTTTAACGCGGCCATATTCTTAAGAGTTTGAAGTGGTTTCCGCTAAAGAGAATGTAGCCCGGATTGAGCGTTGCGAAAATCCGGGGTAGGGATGGCGGAAAATCCCGGATTTTCGCAACGCTCAATCCGGGCTACATTCTCTTTAGCGGGATCGCTAATGAAACTAAGAAAAATGTTTTTAAAAAAAGTCTGATAGCGTGAGGATGCGGCTATTAAGTTCATATTTACAAGAGATTCTCAACCTGGAATAAGGACGTTCTTCTGGTTGGGCTTATCTATTTTATTGATGATCTTAGATCAGCGTGGTGCAGGTTTGCAGCGCGTCCGAGAGATTCTATCTGTTCCATTGTCTGCATTCGAGTATGCAGTGAGCTGGCCTATACATACATTCGATCAGTTTGGTAATGCTCTGAACTCTCACGCAGGATTAGCAAAAGAAAATCGTCAGCTTAAAGCTGAACAATTGCTTATGAAAGCGCAGGTTCAACGTTTACTCGCGATTGAATTTGAAAATAATCAGCTTAAAGCATTAATGCATTCATCAGCTCAAATACATGGAAAAGTGTTAATCGCACAACTCTTAGCAATTGATTCAGACCCTTTTGTTAATCAAGTCATATTAGATAAAGGTTCTCACGACGGCGTTTTTATAGGTCAACCTGTACTAGACGCAGACGGTGTCATGGGGAAAATTATTCAAGTCAGTCCTATCACGAGTCGCGTGTTATTAATTAATGACACACATAGCGGTGTACCCGTTCAGAATACACGTAATGGCGTGCGTGCGATTGCTGTTGGTGACAGTTATTCTCGTAAACTTCATTTAGTGAATGTTCCGCAAACAGTGGATATCAATGTAGATGATGTGTTTGTCACGTCTGGACTAGGCGAACACTATCCTGCGGGCTACCCTGTAGGTAAGGTTATTTCAATAAAAAGAGATACGGGTTTGCAATTTGCTGCAATTGATCTTCAAGCGAGTGCTCGTTCAGACAGAAGCAGACAAGTCTTACTCGTTTGGCCGAATCAAAATGTTGTGAGCACACCAATCAAAGCAGGTGCATCATGATTAAAGCAACGCATAGTTGGTGGGCAATTCCAGTTACTTTTTTAGTTGCCTTTATTTTGACATTGTTGCCCATGCCAGAATGGACGGTATGGTTTAGGCCAGCTTGGTTGTTGATGGCGTTGATCTATTGGTCTATGAAGTTACCTTATCGAGTCAATGTAGGGACTGCATGGATGATAGGACTGGCTTTAGACGTCTTGAATGGCACTTTATTGGGTGAGCATGCTTTGGCACTCACTATCACGATTTATTTTGTTATTAGAATGCACACGCGATTACGCATGTATCCTTTGATGCAGCAAAGCCTATGGGTGTGTATGTTAGTCATGTTCTATCAATTTATCTTATATTGCATACAAGGGTTTATAGGCTCGCCTCCCAAAACGGGGTTATATTGGGCGCCGGCATTAACCAGTATGTTATTATGGCCATGGGTATTTATTATTATGCAAAACCACCGCAGACGATTTAAGGTGGCGTAATTTTTTGCGGTTACCCTCTTTAAGTGGTTCATTACAATTATGCTGATCTCATGACACAAGAAATTTTAGTGAATGTTACTGCTGCTGAAGTACGCGTTGCTTTATTAGAGGACGGAATTCTTCAGGAGATTCATATCGAGCGTAGTTTATCGCAAGGATTGTTGGGTAATATTTATAAAGGGCGTGTCACACGATTGTTGCCAGGCATACAAGCAGCATTTGTTGATATCGATTTAGATCGTTCAGCCTTCTTGCATGTTTCTGATATGAATTTAGTGCCGCAGGTTTTAACGACTGAAGAAATTGTGTATCCCGATATTCGAGAAGTCATTACACCTGGCCAAGAAATTATTGTTCAGGTTTACAAAAATCCATTAGGTTCTAAGGGCGCGCGTTTAAGTGCGAAATTGACTATCCCTTCTCGTTATTTAGTGTTGACACCTGGTATTCCGCAAGTCGCTGTCTCTCAAAAAATTACAAATGAAGATGAGCAGGCGCGTTTAATGAGTATGATTTCGCCCTCAGAAAAGGATGGATATATTTTTCGAACTGCAGCTGAAGGTGTCTCGCAAGCTGAAGTCGATGCAGATAAAAGTTTATTAGACTCGATATGGGTTAAGGTTGAAAAACAGATTAAAGAAGTTAAACCACCCAAGATAGTATTTGAAGAGCTCCCCATTGTTTTGCGAGTATTACGTGATTTAGCAGGGTTTAACGTAAAAAAAATCAGCGTGGATCTGTACGAAGCTGCGCAGCAAATGAAAGAATACGCACAAAAATATATTCCGCAGTTAGAAAATAAAATTGAATATTATGCAGAAAATACGCCTATTTTCGATTTATACGCAGTGGAAGACGAATTAAAAAAAGCATTAACCTCTAAATTATTTTTACCTTCAGGCGGTCATGTTGTTTTTGATCAAACAGAAGCGATGACGACTATCGATATTAATACGGGTTCGTATATAGGCAAAGATAATTTAGAGCATACTGTTTTTAAAACCAATTTAGAGTCTATTGATATCATTGCACGCCAAATTCGTTTACGGAATTTGGGTGGAATTATTATTATTGATTTTATTGACATGGCTGATCCTGTTCACAAAGAACAATTACTTGAAGCATTAAAATTAGCTGTCAGCAAAGATTCTACGAAAACACAAGTGAGTGAGGTATCGAGTTTAGGCTTGGTGCAAATGACGCGTAAGCGTACGCGCGAAAGTCTAGAACATATTTTATGTGCGGTCTGTCCATTATGCCAAAATCGTGGTTCTATAAAATCTGTGAAAACGATTTGTTACGAGATTTTTCGCGAGATAAAAAGAATATCGAGTTTCCCGGGAGTGGGGTTTGTTGTTGTGGCCTCACCGGTTGTTATCAACGAATTAAAAAATGATGAAGCTAATTTATTAGCTGGTTTAGAAATGCAGTTCAATAAACCCATAAACTTACGCGCAGAATCAACTTATGGGCAAGAGCATTATGATGTTTTTTTAATGCCTTGATTTTGAGTGGCGTGCAACGCCAGATGAGAGGGGAAGAACAAGCTGATGAGTACTTGTAGGTTGGGTTGAGTGCTTTT
>JARLJN010000140.1 GCA_031291255.1 Gammaproteobacteria bacterium | reverse complement strand
CGTTTAAGTGAAAGAGAAGACGGTAAAATCAGCTACGAGCTAAAGACACCTTATCGAAATGGGACAACGCATGTCCTATTTGAGCCCTTGGATTTTATATCGCGTCTTGCCTCACTGGTGCCAAAGCCACGTGTGCATTTAACCCGCTTCCATGGCGTGTTTGCGCCTAATAGTAAATACCGGTCACTCATAACGGCAGAAGCGCCTGGTCATAAAGAGAAGCCGAAAGTCACGGAGTTACAACCCGAAAAAACACGTTCCTCGATGAATTGGTCGGAGCGCTTGAAGAGGGTATTCAACATTGATATCAGCCTCTGCCCGCATTGCCAAGGAACAATGAAAATCATTGCCTGCATAGAAGAACGCGAGGCTATTGATAAGATATTGGCGCATATCAATAAACAAAATAGCTCCGGCAAAACGCCTTCATCTGTATCAAGCATTCGTGCGCCGCCAAGAGACGAAAGATTATTTCACTGAGCATTAACCCCAATTAACCAAAATAAAAAAACATCGAAGGGCAGGGTGTGTATGTTATCGTCCTGGATTTGTAAAAGAGCAATAAATAGATAGGGAGATAGAGGCGTGATAGGTAAAAAGTGTGTATTTTGCTAAAAAGGAGGGGAAATAAAAGGGGATAGTGTTCTCTCGATTAAATTTCTAGGGAGTATTTTGCCATCACTCGGAAAATTAATAGCGCTTTATAGTAGAAAAGATATCGGTTAAAATTCCTAACCACTATAGATCCCTCATAAGGGGTCAATACATCCTCCTCACAACCAATGATTAAGGTAGGACAGGTAATTTTTGTAAGAAGATGAGTTGTATGATGCTCTCTCAATGCTTCAACTTGAGCGATATAGCCTTTGTCAGATTGCGGGAGAGGGTTCATCAAGGTCAACTGCCTAAAAGTATCTATATTTTCTTGGTGATTGAGAAACGATTTAGAAAATAATACTGGCAAAATGCTGTCAATGAGGATGGTTTTGGGAATATTAAGATGACGCATATCAACTTGCAGTTTGGT
>JARLJN010000139.1 GCA_031291255.1 Gammaproteobacteria bacterium | reverse complement strand
ATATTGTTTGGTGTGACTATCACACCCCCCACACAAAACCCAACCTACAAGTACGAAATATCAACAAATACACAGGCTTAAGTTAATCTATATTTATTTCTTTGAGATTTTTAATATCTTGATAGGGCACATTAATATAAGCAGATTTAAATTTCACAGCTGAATCAAAATCTTCTTTTGCTTTATCGTCTACACCTAATTTATCATAAGCTAATCCACGATAATAATAGGTATTACCATAGTCAGATTGGCCTATTGCCACTTTATCTAATTCTGATATTGCATACTCGAATTTTTTTGTCATCAAATAAATTAATCCACGATTATAATTCACCCAGAAATTATTTGGATTAAAATCGAGTGCCTTATCATAACTGTCCATTGCATTTTCTAACTTACCAGCATGCATATAAACTAAGCCCAAATTAAAATAAAGCCCGCCATCTTCAGGTGACATTTTAATCGCTTTTTTATAGCTTTTAATCGCTTGCGTATATTGCTCATTTTTATAATATACCCATGCAAGCAATGCATAAATTTTTTGATGATCTGGTTTTAAGGATATTGCTTTTTTATAATCAGCAATTGCATCTGTATAACTGTGCATATCAGTGTAAAGTAAAGCACGGTTAATATAAGCTTGATACATCTTAGGATTTAACTCTATGACTTTATCAAAATCTGCAATAGCTTTATCTTGTTGCTGAGATTGTAAATAAGCATTACCACGATTGTAATAATAAGACACCGCATTCTTTTCATCTAACTCTAAACACTTAGTAAAATCATTAATCGCTTCTGTATACTCATGCGCTTCATAATGTGCATTTCCCCTATTAAAATAGGCTTCTGCATTTTCAAGTTCATTTTGAGTCACTGTGCCGTTATCAGATGTTACAGGTTCTGAATCATTATCTTTAACTTTATCCGCAATTGCTGGATCTGCTACTACAGAAGTAGGTTTCGTAGTTACAGTCTCTACATCATCAGCCTTAACAGGCAACATTATAAAAAACAAAGAAGATGCAGCCATCAGAGAAATTAAAAAAGGCAGAGCACGCAATATTTTCATAAACATCCTTGTTTTACGCTAAATTTACAATAAAAAAGTGGATCCTGATTGGATCCACTTTTCATTTCACCGCTATGCTTTAAAGTTTATTGAACTATAAAACTTCCTGAGCCTAGTACAGCGTTACCTTGATAAGTCACTGTCGCTGACAATTTATAAGTACCTACTTGAGAGCTCATTTGTATATCTTGCAAAAATGCACGACTACCTGATGAGCCTGTCGTTGTACTAATTGAGTCTGAGGTTCCGTTAGGATAAGTTAAGGTAACGACTAGCGGCAAATTCGGAGCCCCTGCCCCTGCTAAAGTTGCTGCCACTGTAATTTTTGCATAATACAAAGTAGAAGTACGCTGATAGACTGACTGGTCTGTCGTTATATTCACTGTTAAAGCTTGTACTGCATTGAGTACAAAGGCCGCTGTCGCACTGCCTGTGTAAGCTCCCATACCCGCATTAACTGCATTACCAACTATATTGTAAGTACCCGCTAAAGCTGAACTAGGAGACGTTACAAGTAAAGTTGAGTTAGCATTTGCACCTGGACTAAGTGACAAAGCAGCTTGACTAAACGTACCCGTAAATCCTGTAGGAAGTACAGATGTTAAATTAAAACTTGTTACTGGACATGTTGCACTGTCATTGTTTTTGACATTATAAACAAAGCTAGCACTGCTTCCTATGGGTCCAGATTGACTTTGTGGTGCAACTGTCACCGTAGGATTAGCGCGCACACAAGGAGCAGGAGGTGTATAAACTAATGCTGTAGTTGCCGAGCCCCCCGCTGTCGTACCACTTACTACTCCTGTAATAGTAGCACTATATGTACCGCCTATTAAGCCATCACCTGGAGTTAATGTCAGAACAGAACTTGCTGTCTTGCCTGGATCTACAATTACGTTATACGGCTCCATAAAAGTTTTTAGATAATATGAAGATGTATTAGCTGAGAGCCCAACAATACCTGTTCCACATCCACTGCTATTGTTATTAGTGACGCTCACTGTGTAATTGACAGGATTTCCACTCGTTGTTTGTGTAGAGGGTGAGATGGAAATAGTAGGCGCAGCAACTGTACACGTACTCGTAACCACATAGGCAGCAGATGCATTTGCATTATAGGTAATTGCACCCGCATTGATTGCATTCGCAGTCACATTGTACGTTCCAGCGGCAGTTGTCGCCTGAGAACTCACTTTTAAGTTTGCAGAATCTGAAGCACCTGGCGCTAGACTCAATGTTGTTTTATCTAGTGTTCCTGCAATACTTGAAACAGTAGTAGAACTTAAATTAAAAGTTGATATACCACAGGTAGCATTATCATTATTTTTAACATTTAAAACATAGGATACGTTCCCACCAGCAGGCCCCGTTTGGCTTGAAGGTGTCAACGATATTGTTGGATTTGCACGTACACAAGCTTGCTGAACCCCTAAACTTGCAGTGACAGATGCAGTCGATGATGCACTTGCACTATTCACTGCGTTCACAACAACAGAGTAAACGCCGTCAGAAGTTGATGTAGAAGATTGAATTTGTAAATTCACTGTTCCACTTGCGCCTGGTGCTATGCTAGGTGAAGCAGTTGGTAAAGTCGATGTCACACCAGATACTGCAGGCGCATTTAAATTAAATGTTGAATTGGCACAAGTTGAGCTGTCATTATTTTTTAATGTCAGCACATACGAAGCACTCTCACCTGGATGTACCCAAGTTGTTGTATTAGGTGAAACAGTTAAGGTTGGATTCGCTCTAGTACAAACTGGCGTTGCACCATAATTCACAGCAATCGTTGCCCCGGTTGTATCAGCAGAAACAAGTGTAATGTTAACTCCATTATTTGGAGCACTAGGATCACTAAATGTATTGCCTGGCGTCAAAGCAGCACTATTAAAACTCGTATCTGTCTGAACCATATTTAAAAGGTAACTACCGCCTCCTGTACCACCTCTTATTCCTCTGCGAATTAAAACACCTTGAGTTAAATTTCCTCTACCTGCTAATTGAGCGTCATAGCCTATAGGTTGTCTATACTCAACATAGTAATATTCTGATGTCGTAGTAGGAGTTACTTTAGGAACACGTATTGCTTTCACTCCGAAGCTATAGGTTTCGTAAGGTTCTATTTTATAAATTCCACTTGTCAAAGCAGTTGTGATTGGTGGCACTGAAGCATAGTCTAACCAACCTAAAGATTCTTTTTGTGCAGCAGCAAAATGTGAAGCTGTTTTATTTCCCATAGTGTCAGCACTATCACCATACTCTGATGTAGTACAAGTACCGCCTATAGGACCGCTTGAACACGTTTGTGAATGTGAATGATAAAGACCAAAATTATGTCCTAGCTCATGACCTATAACTTGTTGAGTCACATAACCATTAATCCAAGTGATACCCCATGTAGGTCCACCACCTATATAGCCTAATCCAGCCCATCCACAATTGCTTAGCTTAGGGAATATAACTTCTACCCTATCATAATTAGCAGGGTTTTTTCCTGCTGCGAGTGCCATACTTTTTGCACTTGTTAATAAAGAATTTGAGATAGTATCGCAATTATCAGTACTATTAAATGTAGTCGTAAACCATCCCGCTGTGTCTACTGATAATGAGGTTAAATGAGAAGAATTTTCATAAAAGAAACCACTCACATTTTGTTGTATCGTGTTTTTAACAGCATCCGGTGTCCATGGTTGATTAGTAGGCGCATCTTGGAAGTTAACTAAAATGGCTAAGACTTTAAAGAGACCTGTCGCAGGATATGCAGGTAAGAGTTCTACCACTTTAATGACAGGATTTTTTAAATCATCAGGGATGATTAAGTGGTTATCTCCTGAGAAAGCCGGAATTTTTATTGCATAAGGAATTGAAACACTAGTCCCCGTGACAGGTAATTTTTGGGGTTCATGAATAAAGTGCAAAGTATATTGTTTGCCATCCTTAGTTTTCAAATAATAATGAATATGAGATGAAGAATCCTTACCTAATTCACCCATTACGATAAATGTACCCGCTAAACCGCGAACTTCTTCTTCAATATATTTTTTAGCAGAAGGCGCCATCGTTGCACTAATTTTATTAGAGAAGGCAACTCGTAAAACTGCTGATGGATTGCTGTCTATTATTTCTAATAAAGAGGTAAGCCTTTTTTTAGCCTTTGTTTTAACCAGATCAGCGTTATCACGTCCATTTTTTGTAAGATTATTTGCTTCTAATAATTTTTTTGTTTGCTGATTTAAAACCGTAGCGTTTTGTAATTCAGGTAATGAGTTTATGCTGGAAGCGATAGCACTCGCATTTCCAAAAAAACAAATGAAAGACAGCGTAAGAAATAAGCTCTTAAAAAATGATAAACGTTTTAACATATATTCATCCCTGAAAATTTAGATAATTTCTTCCAATAGATAATCTAAAGCGTATTAGTCAACTTTGCAATATGTTTTGAGCTACATGCAACACATCCTCTTATATTAATTTAATTTATATGAGATGATGATCTCTTCTCAAGGATGGGATGATCGTATGCTAAATTATTTATATTGTTTAAATGATCTTATATTATTTTCCTTAATCAGCTTTTCATGTTTAGGTCTCTGCGTGATCGGCGTTTTTATTACAAAATCTATCATTCCTTTTAGCTTAAGACACAGTGAAAATCCTGTCATAGGAAATGTCAGTTCACTTATCGCATTAATTTATGGGGTATTAGCAGGGCTTACAGCATTATACTTAATTAATAATATTAGTTACACGAATGATGCTGTGCAGCGTGAAGCAAATGCGACTGCAAATTTATATAGAGACAGCACAATATTGCAAAATCCTTATAAAACTCAAATTCAAAATGAAATAAAAAAATATTTAAATGAAGCCATCAGTATAGAATGGCCGACTATGAAAATCGGCGCCATAGTGAATCAGCATGGAAATACCTATATAGACACTATGCATTCCATATTAAATCAATATAATCCAACTCAAGAAAATCTTTTATTTAATAAACATGACATGCTAGATGAAGTGAAAACACTATATAATGCGAGACAATTACGTATTGCAATGAGCACATCTGAACTGAGTTCCGAAATATGGGTAGTTATCCTGTTAGGAACAATATTAACTATCAGTATCAATTTTCTTTTTGCTATGAATTATTATCTCCATTTATTAACTATAGGCGCCGCTTCGCTAATGGCTTCATCTATGATTTTTCTTTTGATCACGTTAGATAGACCTTACCAAGGTGAATTTGCCGTTTTACCGACACCGTTGGAAGCTGTGCTACAGACCATTAAATAAAAATAATATTTAAGGATTTATATGCATTCTAAAATTCAAATTATCCCTTATAACGAATCGCATAAAGAAGATATTATTGATCTTATTTTAAGTATACAAACTAAAGAATTCGGCATTCCCATTTCATTAAAAGATCAACCTGATTTAGAAAATATTTCTGCAGTCTATCAACGGGACTCCGGAAATTTTTGGGTAGCTGTAATCAATAACCACGTCATAGGCACTATTGCATTAATTGATATAGGCAAACAACAAGGTGCTTTACGAAAAATGTTTGTTAAACATAACTATCGCGGCAAAGAAGTAGCAAGTCATTTATTAAATGTTTTATTGACTTGGTGTAAAGAAAAAAAATTAAAAAAAATTTATTTAGGAACAACAACTGCTTATCTTGCAGCCCACAGATTTTATGAAAAAAATGGTTTTAAAGAAATTCCTAAAGCTAAACTTCCAGCTAACTTTCCTCTCATTCCGGTCGATTCAAAATTTTATAGTTATCTCATTAAATAAAATTCTAAAAGCAGTATAGGAACTAATTAAATTCATCATCATCCGGCGTAGATGCTGTATCTGGGCTCGCATTAGGACTACTGTTAGCAGAATCCTCAGGTTTAATTGCTGTTGATGAATTAGAACTTGTTACGGGTATAACCCCCGTTGATTTTGGTGCAGTTGCAGGAGTGATAGCGGTATTTGAAGAGGCCGCCGGCGTTGTTGTTGTATCCGTCGACGTTAATATGGGAGCAGGAGCCGGTGGTAAATTCGTATCTGAATTATCAGCATCTGGTGAAGTCATATTTGTTGTTTTAACACTCGAAGTCGTTGCAGGTGTTGTATGCGCACACTTTGCAATATTATCCGCAGATAAACCTTTAGTCGTTGCCGCAGACACGATAGCAGTAATACAAGGGCCGCCTGCTTCGTCATTCGCACATTTTCCTAATGCTACATCATCTAAACTATTAGATGCTTTCTCGCCTAAACAAGTGCATGATTTATCCGTAGCCCCTACCATCTTACTTTTACACTTATCAATTAAACTCGCTTTAACACTTTCATGTATAGTTTTAATCGTATCTGCATCAAGATTTTCGGCATAAGCAAAAGAGCCCAAAGAAGCTAAAAGAACAGCAGCAGAAAAAACGAATAATTGATTGCGCATGGGCATAATCCTTTTGGTTAAAATCCTTTTAACTCAATAATTATAATAGATGTTTTGTTTTTAACCAACAATTTCTCGTCTAATCCATGATTATTTTGAGCACAGCGACCCCCTGGCCTACATGTTAATCACTCAGTTATGCTATAATGGTATAATCGTTGTACACTGATGGGGAATTCGCATGTCTCGTAGCCGTGACCAACAATCAGAACTTAAAAATATCTACAAAGAAACAAAGAGTTATACTAAAAAACTCGATAAAGATACTACGCGCAAAATGATAAAAGACACTGTGGCCATGCGGTCATTGCGTTCAGGCGAATTATTTCAATTTTCTACTCAATCTCGCATAACACAACCGTCTTTAGTCCAAACACCAAAAGTGCAGACACAGTATCAAGTGATCAATCAAGATACGTTTATTGCAGCTAAAGAACTGGTATCAGAAGGGCTTAATCCTTTAGTCATGAATATGGCAAATAGGATTTCTATAGGAGGCGCTGTTGAAGAAGGCGCTGCAGCACAAGAAGAAACACTGTTTCGTTGCAGTAATTATCACGAAGCACTTTATCCTCATGGCATACCTAATGGTCAACGTATAGTCTATCCACATAATCGCCTCATACATGAGTATGGATCATATTACACACCCAACATACAAGTAGTTAGAGATGCTACTCAGCACTATAAATTCATTGAACCATTTACTGTAGCATGCATAGCAATTGCGGGATACGATTTAGGCAAACCTCATCTTTTAGAAAAAGATTTAAAAGATAAAAATGGAAATATAATATTAAGTGAATTTAAAGAACATACAAAACGAAAAATTAGACATGTACTAGAAGTTGCACTCTACCATGGACATGATAGTTTAGTCCTCGGAGCCATCAGTTGCGGCGCATTCAAGTTAAGAAATGATAATCAAGGTATAACTGCAACTGCTGTTGCAGAAGCTTATGCTGAAGTATTACAAGAATCCGCCTATCAAAACAAATTTAAAAATATAACTTTTGCTGTATACGACACACAATTAACACCAGTCAGTAATTTTAATGTATTTAAGAAAAAACTCGCCTCATTTACACAAGCTAAACAACCTCTCAAACAACAAACTGCTGCTTCATCTTCTTCAACATCTTCTCATTCAGTACAAACTGACTATGATCGCATTTTCAATATCTATGGTGTCAAAAGTATAGAGTCAGTCTTTGACAACGAAGGCAAAGAAAATATGCGCCTAATATTCAACAATGAACGGGATGCAGGAGAATTTGTCGTTCACCTTCATCATAACTTGAGCATCGGTAGCAGCACTCATAAAGGCCAATTAAAAAAAATCACTCAAGATCCAAAAACAAAATTATTTCATGTTTATTTAAGTACTGCACAATGGAAAAAACTTCCTATAGTGCACAATGATTTTTTGGATAATGGTAGCAGAAACATGTCTGCATCCAGTTCATCATCAGTACCCGCACAACCTTCTGTGAAAAACAACAATTTCCAAAAAGAATTTTTAAAACATTACAAACCCGGTTTTTTTGGTATTGGCAAAGGAAGAGTTGGCAGATACTTAGAAGAAAGCAAACAACCACTTACTAGAGAAAAAGCCATTGAATTTGCAGAAGAAGATCCGAACTCAGCGGTTGCTAAAGCATTGACTGCGATGAACATCAAATTTAAAAAATAATTATTTATTTTTTTTATAATAATTAATTGCATACTCACGTAAGCGTTGTTCAACTTTATAGTTGATACTATTTTCAGGAAATTCGCCATTCTTTTTACGCACACCCGCTGGCATACCTGTCAGAATACTAATTGCGTCATCGATAGTATCAACTGTGTAAATGAAAAACTTTTTTTGACGACCACTTTCTACTATATCATTACGTAACATTAAATTTTTTACATTGATTTTAGGGATAATAACACCTTGCGTACCTGTTAATCCTCTGGCTTTGCAAACATCATAAAATCCTTCAATTTTATCATTTACGCCGCCAACTGCTTGAGCTTCACCGTATTGATTAATAGAACCGGTAACCGCAATGTATTGCTTAAGAGGTACTTTTGCAAGCGCCGACAACAATGCACAGAGTTCTGCAATCGATGCGCTATCACCATCCATCATTCCATATATTTGCTCGAAGGATAAACTTGCAGTTAACGAAAAAAATTTATCAGGATTATAACGATCTGCTAAAAAGTTTGAAATAATAAGCCCAGCCTTAGAATGCATAGCGCCAGCCAATTTAATTTCTCTTTGTATATCAATTAATTTTCCTCTGCCCATTCTCACTTTTGCAGTAATTCGTGTGGGATGTCCATAAGTAAAATTACCCGCACGTATCACAGACAAACAATTAATTTGGCCTATCGCTACACCTGACGTATTAATCAAAATAAAATTTCGTTTAATATCTTCATAATATAATTGTTGAGAGCGGTCTAACCGATGAATTTGAGATGAAATGGCTTGTTCTACTTCATCAGCACCCACCACTTTTTTTGCATTCACACTGGCCCAATAATCGGATTCAATAATTAATTCTTCTATACTTCGTAAGCGTGTAGTTAATTTTTCTGCATCTTCTACAATTCGTGAACTATGCTCAATAAGGGCAGCAACAGCTTTTGCATTGAAGGGCCGCGTTACATCTCTACGTGCAATCGTGCCTATTACACGAGCATACAACAACATATTTTTTTTATTTCTATCTAACTGCTCATCAAAATCAACAGCCACTTTAAACAAACCAGTAAAATCTGGATCATCGTTACATAATGAATAATAGGTAGTACGGTCACCTAATATAATCACTTTGACATCTAAAGGAATAGGCATAGGCTGCAACGAAACAGATTTGGTGGATTCTGCTTGCTCTATAGGCTCTATAGTAATGCTTCTCGCTTGCAATGCACGCTTTAACCCTTCCCATGCAGGTTCTTCTTTTTTTAATTTACGTGCTTCAATAACAAGATAACCACCATTCGCACGGTGTAAAGACCCGGGTCGTATCAAAGTGAAATTTGTTACTGATGTACCATACACAGAAACATGCTCAACACGACAGACTAGATTTGAATACGAAGGATTATCTTCGAAAATAACAGGCGCACCTTGATGCTTGCCATTATCAACAAATAAATTGACTTGATACTTAATCAATAAAGGGCTGTCAGTCGCAAAAGATAATATACTGGTTTTTTCATCATGTTTGATAAAATCATTAATATGCTCTAATAAATCTTTTTTAACATCCATCAAATATTTAATTACTACAGAAAATTTTAAATATTTAATTTTTAATTTTTTAATTAATGGGCCTATAACTGCTAAAGTAAATTTCAATTGCAACGCTTTTTCTTTTTTGTGCAGTTCTTTATATAAATGTGGAACTTTACTTGCAGGAGTATTTTCAATAAGTTGTTTATAATATTCTTCACGCTTACCATTAAAATTATCTGTGATCTCTTGCATCTGACTGCGATACTCATCACTCTCGAAAACAGAAATAATATTTAGACTCACTTCTTCAATAAATAATTTAATGTCATGTTGAAATTCACTGCCCATACCTGCAGGCAATGAAATAGCGAGTGGATTATCAGGAGATGAAAAATTGTGTATATAACACCAGTCGTTTGGTGTCTTTTGCTTAATTGCTTTAACCTCTAGTGCTAAGCGCACAAGAGAACGTTTACCCGTTCCCGAGGGACCCATGGCATAGAGATTATATCCTTGGCTTTTAATGCCTATACCAAAATTTATGGCCTCTAAGGCACGTTCTTGCCCTACAAATTCAGCCAAAGGCTCTAAATCAGACGTAGTCGTAAACCCTAGAGATGTTGTATCCAGTTTATGGCGAAAGCTTTTATAATCTAATGAGGCGGGCTTCTTCATTAAACTCCTTTAAAATCAGAGAGATAGATATCTGACTTATAGAATAGTTTAAGTAAAGACTTGATATGACTATTATAAGCTAATTAAGGGCTTTTTGCTTGACGCAGCCCGGATTGAGCTCAGCTAAAATACGGGTTAGGTTTCAAATATCGGAGCCAGCAACCCCGGATTTTCGCTGTGCTCAACCCATAGCCTTACCCATAAAAATGAATAGAACGCCCCCTCTCTTCCCGTGCTTTTTTGCGGGAGGAGAGGGTTGGGGAGAGGAGGGTTAAAACTTCCTTGTACAACGGTTTAAAAAATTATTAATACATTTTTTTGGGGAAATGAAACTATAAAAATGTTGTAGTAGCATCAATAACATTTGAATATGAAATTTAAGCCCTCCTCTCCCCAACCCTCTCCTCCCGCAAAAAGCACGGGAAGAGAGGGGGCGTTCTATTCATTTTCAAAAGGCCAAATATTTATGGGTGAGGCTATGGCTCAATCCGGGCTACGCAGAAGCCAGGTACATTTATCGGCAATTATTAAATTTAAATGATCCTATATAAGTGCTCCAGTTACCCGATTCAGCGGTTGATCGCATGTATTGTGCTGTATACCAAAAAGTACAGTCATCACTGGGATCAACCACCAAACTAGTATAGTCATCCCATCGATTTCTTTTATCTGTACCACTTGTTGGCTGCAGTTGTGATCCAAATCCTTCAATGATAGATTTTTCAGATCGCATTGTATTTAGCTGATCCATAAATACGCGGCCTGTATAGCGTACTGATGGATACATGTAACTGCCTGAAGCATTGTAACCTAAACCTATATTTCCCATTTTATCCATTGCAATACTCGCGTACCAACGGGAAACGCCATCAGGTTGTGTATAAGTACTTTGTTGATAGATATCTATGTAGTTATCCCTTATTCGAATTTCATACCAACGCACACCCGCAACTAAATCACCTGCATTAACTACGTGATTCAGTAATAAAGTTTGATAGTTTCCAAAATTTCTATACGCTAATCGATACATAAAATCCTGATCAATCACGCTAAGTTTGTCTGTTGTTCCTTTTTGTGGGACACAATTTCCACTTTGTGATGCATCAGGTTCACCACAATTACCAGTGAGCAAATTGAATGGTCTGACAAGTATATTAGTAGGGCCGGTAAATGTAGATAAATTTACATTCGACCAGTTAACTTGCATTTTCCATATGTGGATACTGCTTAGAGCATTTATATTCTGTTTAACTCCAGTAAAATCATCAGGTGGATTAGGAAGACCTGCTCTATCAAACCCGGCAAAATAATTAGGAGATCCGTTTGGCGGCAAAGTGGTACCATCTAAATCCGCTGGAAGCAAACTATCAGTCTGCAGCGCCGAACAAAGCATTCTAGCACTTGCATCCCCTACCAACATTTTATCTCTTTCAAAAGCACATGCCTGACCACCGGCAAAATTATTATTTTGAAAGATATTAAAACTCATGTAGTACGCATCTGGCCAAACACCTAATTTTCCATAATCATTAAAGGAATTTCCAAAATCGAACTCATAACGATTATATGCACCGCGTGGATCTTCTGTTTGAGAAATTGCAATACATTGGCGATAAGGTGCAGACGAAACAAATTGAGTCATGACCCAACGATTCGCTAACCTATCGTATTTAACAATGGGATCGCCATCATTATTCGTCGCACAACGTCCTGGAAAGCCACTCCATAACGTATTACCAGGGATTTGACCTTGAAGCAAACGTCCAGCTTTATCAAACACTGCAAAAGACGTATTGACCCATTGAACAATAAAATTTCTTCCCACATCAAGATTCACATCAGAAGGCGTACTCGTCACTGAGTATGGCGTTCCGTCTGCATTCACAAAACCTGAACCTAATCCTTGCATTGCTACACCTGGGGTTACCGGTAAGGGTAATCTTAATGTGGTTTGAATGGCTGTATCACGTTGCATTACATTTTTAACGGGAGAGTGATAGAACGGAAGCCGTCCTAGCGGGACTATATGATTCTTCACAGAAGTTGGCACTGTCATTTTCATATCAACTAATGGAAGTGATACATCATGATATAAAGCCGTTGACACCGACAACGTTGATAGAGGCTGTGCTGGTTTTTTGGTAGGTACGTCTGAAAATGCTGTATTAGATATAATAAAACTTATTAAGGAGAATAATCCTAATAAATAAAAAAATAATTTGGACATCTTTTTCTTCCTTAAAAATTACTTAAATGTAAATCGCAATGCTATAGAAATTAAATTGTAATTAATGTTACTAATGCGACTATCACTAAAGCGATTTAGCCCTTTCCATTCCAGCTCTCCAGCAAGATATTTATTAATTTGATAGAGTGCTCCTGCTCCATAAACTAAACTGGGCTCATTTGATGTCATTCTATAAGAGCCTGGGTTAAAAAAGATTGAACCAGTGGGATCATTTACGGTTAGCTTAGAATTCAGCATTGCAAAACCTAATTTTGCAAATAAATTTATTTTGTCATCCAGTGGTAAATAACCCACTCCATTTAATCCATAGGAATAACTTTGTAAGTTACCATCCCACTCACCCGATTGTGTGGTAAGACTGCTTACAAAACTCGTTAAATTTTGTTTTCCCCAGTAAGTTACATCCACTTCTGCGCCAAAGTAGGGAATGAAGTTATAACCTAAATTTACGAAACCTGTAGTCACTCCACGGGTATTCAGAGTGTAAAGATCGCTCGTGTTTGCGGAAAGTGTTCCATCGCTATTAATAAAATAGTCGCTTTTTACTATAGTATTACTAGGGCCAAATCCTAAGCCTAAACCTAGGTCGCCATAGATTCCACGTTGTGTTGCAAGTGCCATGTTAGAAGTTGTTAACGATAATAATATTAAGGATGATATTTTGAATATTTTTTTCATTATTAAATCCATTTTAAAAATGTAAGAAAAGAGAGTTGCGAGAAAGCTCGCTAGAATCACTCAACGTGAAATGATTGTCAATAGTCTTACATGGAATAAATATTTTTTACATTGCTAGCACTCGATAAAGATGCATGAGTAACACTTGAAGAATGACTGGGATGATTAAATAAAGTCCCTCGTTGTGCACTTACATTTATTTCGTTGTCATGCTCTTCACGTTGTACGTCGCGAAAACCAGATAAGAAACTCGTTAATAGAGTGGATAAAAAACTTAATTTTAAAATCATTAAGGTTATATCAGTTGTTTTGCCAAATGCAGCATAACAAAAAAATGATTCCATAGTTGCAAGCGCCAATGTGAGCATCATGCATTTAATAGGTAAATTCGAACGTGCGATATGCTCATTATTCACTGGCAAGTCAGAATGCTGATTGATTTTTGTAAATGCTACCCACAACCAAATTAAATCAAACGCAATACTCAATAAATGTTGCTGCCAAATTTCTTCAACATCTGTATAACCTAATGCTTTCATTAACTCAAAACCAATTTTTATGCTTTTGAATATTAAAACGTAACTAGGCATTTCTTGTACGTTAGCAATACGAATAAATGGTTTCATAAAGAGACTGTTTTGACGTCTGTGTATATCAAACAAGTGATAAAATGATTCATTAGAATGCGTTAACTTTCTCACTTGAACATCATTAATATTTGCATATAGTCTTACACCAGGTGCATAAGATCCATCTTTTGCCGTATGAGCGAACACAAGGTCAGCTGCTTTCATCATTGCAATATCATTCGTTCCATCACCATTTGCAATAACAAAATAACCCATGGCTTTCAAAAATCGCGCTAACATGCCTTTATCCTGCGTACTCATTTCAGCGAAAATAATAGTAGGCCGGCTATTTATTTTTTTACTCATTAGAATATCTAAATATCTCAGCACAGTATTATTAATACCTGCAAAAACGACTGTTTCATTTTTAAAATCATTTTCTAATATTAATTCATCATGATTGAGTTGTTCGTATGCTTTGATAGTATGTATATTTTTAATATGTGAAGCACAAAGCACTTTTGCGATATTATGAGCCGCTTTTGCTGTATCCCCTGTTGCAACCAATACTGGAACACCTATAGTATTACAGTTTGGAATAAAATCCTGAACACCGTCTTTTACTGGATTATCAATTAAGAAAGTACAAACATGTTTTAAATGCTTTAAAATCGTATCGCTGACTATCTTAGTTATACTTTCTTTATCATCATTAGTATGTGCAGATAATAATTGCGTATACAGCGAGGATGACAGAACTGTTTTTGCAATACACCAATCTCTTGATAATATGCCAGTGCGAGTTGTCATTTCCTCATAGGTATTTAATAATGGTGTATCAGCAAACATGTTACTTTTTGGAATACCACAAAATACGAAATATTGTCCTGTTTTATCTGATACTATAGTCAACCTGCCGCCAAAATTTAAAAATAATCCTAAATGAATTGTTTCAACATGTTTTGTTTGCCCATCAATTTTAATTGTTTTTTTAAAGTGATTGTTACTGACTCTTTCAATCATCAAACTATCATCATTAAATATTTTTTTAAAATGTTTCAAAATTGCATGTTCTTCCGGCTCTAATTCTTTTTCATTATTTGTAAAGGCTAAACAAAATGTTTCAAAACTATCAATTTGCTCATTGATATCAGAAGGATAATAATTTTCTTTATCTGCTATCTCATTTGTGATCCTTGTTTTTTGAACGCGGCTGGGCATACTTGATGTCCAATATCCATCAACTTTCATTTTAGTTGTTGTTAGCGTACCTGTTTTATCTGAGACTATCACAGCGCCCTTAGGAAATTTATCTGGATAATATCCACCCATCACATTACACAGATCTACGACTCTCAACGCATCTACAGATTCTAATGGCATATTGTGTAATTCTTTATTCATCTCTTTCAACATTTTACTGTTAATCATTTCTCTTAAAAATGATTCGGAAAAAGGAATAATCATTTGAAATAATGAAAACAATAATCTGACTGAATTCGTAAATTTACCCGTCGCATCTGCACCAAAATACATACCCAATGATGCAGATAAGGCTAATGCATACAAAATATTATTTTGTTTATATTGGTTAATGATGCTGTTAATCATGGATTTTTTTTCAAAGCTGCTATCTAAAATAATTTCTTTTTTTCTAGCAACGCGTACAAAAAAGTTTTCTGGATGACCACAAAAATCGATCTCAGCACCATCTAATATAGCGAGCTGCTTACCCTCTTGAATCATTTTTTGATCCACATTTTTAAACCCTGTATTCAGGTTATTTGCGGTTTTACATTTAAACCAAATATTTTCACCTGTATACATTTTTAAGTTAACACGAAAGTCACAATCTTCTTGGGGTATGTTGGTAAAAGCATTTTCTTCATCACGTTTAAATGAAAATATTTCACCTGAGAGAGGAACAGAATGAGGATCAAAATTATTTCCGCACCAAACTAAATCGCCGCTGCGCAATTCATAACGATTTACAACAACCAACTCACTTCCGTGTTGATTGAATTTCAAAATATAATGTTTGTGTGTATTCTTAACATAATCATGTTCAATCTTTTGTAACTGCACTAACATTTTTCTGACAATTTGAGGCACTATATCAATTAACATCGCAGGAAGATTTCGTAATTGTCTAACCCATCCTTTATCATTCAAAATATTATTTGCAATTAAGCCTAATTGAAACGTACGAGAGACACTCATTATTTCTTGGGTTAATAATGCATTAGCTATCAAATAGGTATTCGCAATAGGTGTTAATCCAGATGCAATCAACGCAGTATCTGAACGCTGAGCACCCTGCTTGTATTGTAAATTCAGTGCTAATTGCTGATACTTTTGTGCAGTATATGAAATCACGCCTGGAATAACCAAAGAGCTTGCAGCAAGGCTATAAAGTAAAGAATAACTATTTGATAACATCCCTTCTAATAATTTTCGACTGCCTGCAAAACTTGCAGTATATAAGTAAGTCGCCGCTAATAATTCACTGGCCGCAACCATTGAAAATTGTAAACTAGACGCAATTTTATTTTCAGTTAATCTATGAACTGAAGAGTAGGTAATGATTGCTGAGCCCATCAAAAACTTAAAAACAAAATCATAATCATCTGTCTGAGTGCTAGCTTGGCTTAACCCTTTAAACACATAATCACTAGAAGCATAAGAAAAACTGGATATGATTATAGGTAAAATTATTTTCTTGAATTGTTTTAATTTAATTTTATCTAATGAGAATGTAATACTCATAGCTTGTGTCACTTCTTTGAGAGTTCTACTGATTAAGCTCTCAAGATAATGATACTGCTCATTTGCATATTGTGTTCTATCCGCTTTTTTTCCTGAAACTGACATAACTGAAATAAGCGGTAAAGAAGGTGAGGGATTAGTATTAGAATTGAAGAATGAATAAACACGCGTTTTCATGGGCTATTCCATGTGTTTCCAATAGTTGTAGGTTGGGTTGAGTGCCTTTTACGAAACCCAACATAAATATGATGGGAGAACAAGGTTTTCTTTTTTTAAAATCCCCAACAAGTCGTAGGTTGGGTTGCTTTACAAACCCAACATCCCTTGTTCTCCTGTCTCCGTTATGTTGGGTTTCGTAGGAGGGTGTTGGGTTTGTAAAGCAACCCAACCTACACACTTTTACGTTTCGGTGGGTTAGGTGCGATTTTTGCACCGTAACCCACCTCATGTTTAGCATTTATCAACATTAACGCCTACGCCATTAAATGCAGCTTTTACTGCTTCAACGTCATATTTATAATCTTGAGTTGCTTTAACAACACCGCATGCAGCTTCGTCAAAAGTGGTATTAGCAGTCCAGTAGTCCATATTTGCTTTAACCATTACGTCGAATGCTTTTTTGGTATTCCAATCTTTGGATGTGCCCAGCAAGTAAAATGCTTTATTGAATACACCACTGGTGTAATGGACATTCAGAGTATCATTGTAATCTTTAGCATTGCCTATAGACTTTCCATCCTTAGTAGGATCATCCATATAACGTAATGCACCCTCACCTTTGACTATCTCTGGTCCTATTTGCCAGCTGTTTTTACCTTGTGAATAAAACTCAGCAGCTTGTGCAGCCATATCTGAATAAGCCTCATTCAAACCACCCGATTGCTTTTGATAAGTTAGATTAGAATGTTGTGAAGTAAATCCATGACTAATTTCATGAGCCCCTACACCTAATGATGTTAATGGATAAAACATTTTAATGCCGTCACCAAAATACATTTCATTCGTTAAACTCAAGAAAAATGCGTTATCCATGACTTGGCCTGAAAAATCTTTTGCATGCACATTTAATTTCAACACCATAGCCTTGCCATTCGTAGATAAGACAGGAACTTGATACCATTTTTGATACATGTCTTTAATCACTTCACCTATATACAATGCATCATTTGCCGGTGAATAACCTTCGTTCACTTTATCTAAATCACCATCCCAATATGCTTTGTTATGATCTGCATCAACTGTATCACACTTGAATTCAGCAACGGGAGCATCGCCAAATGGAAATGGATTTTTTGCGCAATCCTGAACGACTACATTTTTATTTTTTAAAAAACAGGTTTTTTTATTCTTGTCGCGCATGATATCAAGTAATGGATAATCCCCTTTTAATCCATCATAAACTAACTTACCCATTTTAGGATTGCCGCCAAACCCTGCGCCTATAGTATCATCTAGTGTTTGTACATCATTCCAATATTCATAGATTGAAAAAGTATTAGCATCTAAAATATAAGTCGGTTGTGCTGGCATGCCACTTTTTTCACTGGCAAGAAAGGTAATCAAATATGACCAATGAGCTTTATTTTGTTTATCTACGTATACGAGTAAGGAAATTTTTGATTTTGATTGGTCTAATTGCTTAATGCCTGTTTCATTTTGATAAAGTGCAAATGCATGAGTTAATGCTTTGTTCATTTGAACTGAACTAGACAAACTCTCATTCACAGATCCCAAGTCTTCGGTAAGACCTTGGTACACTATGCCGTTCATCGTGGTTTGTGAGTTAAGATTAGCAAGGGTGGCGTTAGTCGCTTTTGGAACGTGCGCTACTGCATCACTGCCCCAAACTGTCACACCTGCATAGGTTTGTTGCATACGTATATGAGCTGTATGGTTAAAATCGACTGACGTGCTAATTGTTTTAATCGCAGCTTGATTATTATTTTTTGCAGTTGGAACAGAAATAAATGATTGCAAAACAGAGATAGGTTGATTTTTTAGATCTACAGGTTGCGCAGCATACAACGAATTCATACACGCTAATGATATAGCGCTCATAGCAAGTAAATGACTTTTACGCATAGATTACCCTTTCGTGGTTAATTAAAAAAATTCATATTCATTATGTAATTAATCAATTTAAAATACAATTAAGAATTTTATTATGACAATCTACAACATTTATTTAATTCTTTAGTTCGTTTTAAATGTAGAGTTGCATTCTCACACAATATAATAGATTTCTCTCTGAGTATCTCTATATCTTCCCCTCGTTCTAACGTTTTTTCTATCGCGACTAATGTGAGAGCAATAACTTCGGCATTTGTTTGATGTATTTTATTGATTAAAATATCTTTGCCTGTATAACCGAATGGATTTTGTATCACATCATCTAGTGTTGCTTTAACCGAAAGTGGTTTAAGAAAAATATGTTTTACATTACGAAATAAATAAAACAGCTCCGATTTCTCTAACCTTTTTTTACTACACACAGCGATTAAAATATTTTCCTGTGCATGCGCCTCTATATAATGAAACTCATCATTTACTTTAGTATGTAGGATAGAACTCGAATTAAGTTTATCTGTAATTTTAGGTAATGTATTCATTTCAAGATTTTCTAAATCGTTACACGCCCACAATCCATTATAACGTTGTGAGAAACGTATAGGTTTCGCATTAATCAGATTGCTTGCATTATTTTGTTCATATTTATAAATCGCTATAGCAATAAGCATCACATTAGCCTCCCAAGTTTTTATATAACAGGCTTTTAGTTTTTTTCAAAAAGTTGGCGCCATTAATTACCGGGGTGGCGCGGAAGGAGGGTTTCTTCGTTTAAGCATGTGCCACATCAAAACCCTCATCCGCCCTACGGGCACCTTCTCCCAAAGGGAGAAGGAAAAAGGTCATGGCTTTATACCCGCTCTCTTCCCGTGAAACAATATTAATAAATTCCAATCTCACGCAATCGCTGATGCAAATACTCCGATGCGGTTTGCGTTTCAGAAAGGAGTACACCACCATTAGGATGCAAAAACAAGGGCATAGAAAAACGTGATACATTCGCATCAGCACCACTAGGGTTAACAACTCTGTGGGTCGTTGATTTATAATATGACTGCGTACAGAGTTGTAACATATCACCTACATTCACTACTATGCTATTTGGATTGCAATCTACAGCATGCCATTTTCCATGTAAATCTTTAGCTTGCAAGCCCGGAGCCGTTGCTGCAGGTAATAAAGTGATAAGATTAATATCTTCATGCGCCGCAGCTCTGACTGCACCATCTTCAGGAACATCAGTCAAAGGTGGATAATGCAATATTCTAAGTAAAGTATTAGGACTGTCTGAAATCATATTTTTTAAAGGGATAGATAAACTATTTTTTATCATCTCAGGTAATGTATTTTCTATCCACTGCAATAATTCGGCAGCTAATATTTTTAAATGAGTAAACATCAAGGTAGAGATTTCTTTTGTTTCTTCTGGTACTTTGCCCCAAGGGTAATAATGAAAAAATTCTTTAAGATCGCTGACCTTTCTGTCTTTTGCACTTTCAGTGCGGAAAGGAAAATATCCATCTTGTGCTGGCTTTTGATATACATAATCATGCTTAGCGTTAGAGTAAAAAAAATTTTTCCACTCTTCTTGTGCTCTATAAAGTAAGTTCACAGGAATGGGATGATTATTTAAAACTGCAAATCCCGTCTCTTTTAATGACAAACAAAATTGTTCTGCTGCATTCGATGCAGTAAAATCCACTGAAAGTACTTTCATGATACACATCCTTTGTTTAATAACTCATTGTACGGGGTTCCCACTAACCTAAGTGCATCTTTTGTGTTTTGCTGCAATTCAGCAGTGAACTATTTTATTTATTTTTAAACCTCAAACAAGTCAGCAGTCGTGCATAGTTGTTTAAGGTTTAAAAATAAATAAAATAGTCCACTGCTAAGCCTAAAACTAATGATCAGCTTTTTCTATACTTTACAGATGTATGTTATAGGAGAATAAGGTTTTTATTTTTTTAAAATCCCCAACAACTATGCACGACTGCTGACTTGTTGGGAATTTTAGTTCTCCCTTCTCACTTATGTTGGGTTTCGTAAAAAGCACTCAACCCAACCTACACATCACTTTCATATCACATCCTTTTTAATGAATAATTGTTCTAGCTTGAGGAGCTTCTGTTTTAATCCAAAAAAAACTATTCCATAATAATTCATTCACTCTAACCTTATACCAATAGCCTAATGAATCTTCTTCCATCGGTTTGATATCTTCGCCGCCTAACCCCGAATCCTTACATAAAATGTGAGTTATACACTCCAAGTCTGATAACTTTGATTTATCCGCTTTTGATTGTTCATAAATTTCCGTGACTAATTCACGCAAAGTTGTTTTAACGCCCAATAAAGTTTGATCCCCTGTTAGAAAAAATAGAAATCCTCGTGTAGCTCGGTGCAATATCTGTGGGTGGGGAATATAGTTTTTGTAAAGCGCAACTAAACTTTTTTGTTCGGCACCGCCCAACATAGTATATAATTTTTCTAGTGTCAGATTTTGCAGCTCAAGAAGCGCGAGATTACGATTATCTTGATTTTGAGTTATCAGTCCATCATGTGCTGATTTAAAATTTTTGCACTCAAACAATTTTACGCCGGGCAATTTCGTTTGATACCATGTTTTACCTGTAACTAAAGCGAGTATTAATCTAAGAGGAATCTTTATTGATTTTTTATCAAGCTTGATATGAGAATCATCGCAGATAAATGTATTTTTAATTTGAAACAATTGATCAAAGTATTTATGAATATTTAATACGTCATTGCCTGATAAAGACTTACCTTTATGCACACTATGTAACTCTCCATATTTAGCATCATTACTAAGCCATACATTCAGTACTTCTTTGTCTTTTTCTTTTGTACGCTTGTCTGCTTTTTCATATACCTTTAAACTATAATAATATTGCCCTGGGTTTATAGGATATTGTTTATAATCAGCAAATGATGAAAGCAACTGTCTTTCTGTAAAAAACCATGAATATCCAGCATTATCACCTTTAGGCAGATAAAATTTATCCGCTTGTGAAAAAACAATTTTTAATGAAACGACTGCGTCATCTTTGATTGGCCAGTTTAAAAAAAACTTATAATCATCTAACTTACGCTGTGCATTATTAATAATGACATTGTTAATTCTATAAGTAATGCTATTCATTTTATATTGCGTGATAATCTGATTAAATTGAGCTTGATTAAAATGCCAATTTCGATTTTTTTTCACTATACTTTCTTGCGTATTAGCGTATATGTCTTTATAAATGATTTTTCTAACTTTAATGATAGAATAGAATTCATTAACTAATTCATAAATATCTTCTTTTTTCCATCTCAGGTTTTTATCTTTTTTATCCGATAAATCATATTCAACTATCATTTCATGATTTACACGCAGCTTTATAGTGATAAACACTTTCTTTAAAATCAATTTTAAAATATGAACATCATTCGTTGAATCATCAATTTTTTCAATCACAATATTGATAATACGATTACCCAATTCATGCGGCCATTCTATGAATAACCCTGTTGCATCTGTATCAGATTTATTTAAAATTTTAGGTAAACTCAGGATTTTTTGTAATGCTTGTTTGGGGGATATTCTTTCAGAATCAATTTGTTTACTTAGCTCAATTAACCCAGTTTGAAATTCCATAAAGCTTAAAATTAAGCTAGGCTCAAGAGTCTCTTCCTCTTTATTTTCTAAAGCTAATTCGGTTTTAATGTTGGATAAATTGGAATGTTGATGTTGAAGTCCTGATGACAAGCTTGCCGAGCGTAATGCGCGACTTAACATTATCTGATCTCCATATCGCAGAATGAATACCATAGAAATTCATAAGCTTTGCTTATACTATAGGAGGCAAGTTACTTAATCAATACTCGTAGTTATACTCTAAGGGAATAAAATGTTTTTACGAAATAGAAAACTACCCAAGGTACAAATTGAAAAACCTAAAGATAAAAAAATAACAGTAAGCCCTACACTATTTCAACAATCCCTAGTCCCTGTACTACATGATTTTGTTTCTTTTATTCCTGATGAAGTTCCCATTCTTGCTCAAGTCAATAGACACATGCATCACTTCATGAGTAATGGCATAGTATGGCGCAACCTCTATCAAACTCAATTTGGAACTTTATACTTTCAAGTTGATTACAAAAATCAATATATAGCGGAACATCACTTTCAAGAAGCCAGTCGTAAAGGGCTGTCTTGCAAGCATAACTTCCAAAAATTACATGAGCACTTAGCCGCTTTGCCATTTCATCCATGGATGAATTTTTATTTTGCTTATCTTGCTAAACATGGCTATCTTGTAGGTAAATCACCTACTGAATATGGCCTGACCGCACTCAAAGAACGTAATTTAAGGGCAGCTGTATTTTTACTTCACTATTTCCAAAATGAATTATATTTTACTATTGGAATCCCTGATGATGATTTGAAGCAACTGACTGATGATTTAATTTCATTCCCTGATACTCTCCAAACGAGAGAAATGATTTGTCATGCGTATAGCCTAAGCTATAGAAATGCTCATTCTAAGCCTGACGAGACAAAAGCTACACTAAAAAATCAAACACTCTCTGCATTTATAAACGCTATAGATCCAAACAGCAGTAAAACTTCATCATTTTTAGATTTTTTTACTGTCATCTTTCAGAATCTACAATTAATTAACGATGCATTCATACAAATCATCCATGCAAATTCAAGGAAAATTAACTTATCTAGCTCTGTGGCTGAGGTCATAGGATTGCATTTAATGTCGAATAGTCATGCCAATTTACAATTAACGACTTTGTTCCAAAATATGATTAACCATTTTTTAGCACTCAATAATGGCGCTATATCCTACCATTATGCTGAATTCTTATATAACAAGCTATTTCAGTTATCTATTAACTCTTCAAACCAATTTAGAAATTTAAACAACTATCCAGAGTCTATTAATCAATTTAATAATGCTAAATTACACTATATTCAAGCATGGGAAAGAAAAGAATTAAGAGCAATTGAAGGGATATTTAAGCTATTTACTCTACAACGCGGTACAAAAATGGAATTTATCAGTATAGATGAATATGAAAGTTTACTCAAAATGGGTGTGCAACTGAATCATAATGATTCTTTATACGCATTAGCTAATCTGTATTGTGAACAAAATAATTGGTACAAAGACGTCTTTAAAATCTGGATTGTGCAATTATGCGCTGTTGCTCATAACGCAAAATTAAAAAAAATGACTAGTCATGCTTTCCAGCCTCATTCCAATCCTTTTCTTCAATGTGCACTCACTTTAATTTATGCCTTGCGGGGTGATAAATTAAAATCTGAAAATAAATTTGAACTCGTCATATCTCGTGACAGCAGCTTATTCCAGAAATATATTGCTTTTGGTTTACAATTTAAATTATGCACTTCTGAGCATGTTGAGATAATAAGTGAACTAGAATCATCATTTGATGCAAAAAATGCAATGGATTATCGATTGACACGATAAATATTCAGCATGATTCTTTGAAACCTAACCCGGATTTTCGCTGCACTCAATCCGGGCTACTCCTTAATTAATTTGTAGCCCGGATTGAGTGCAGCGAAAATCCGGGGTGACTCATCAGCCATACAATTATTAATTTTTCCTTAAGGTTGCCTTAATGTTTATACAGCTAGAATAATTCTTTCAATGGTTTACACTGACAGGAGGTCAAATGTCGTTGCCTAATGTTGAAATCGTAACTGCCTTATTTGAATCATATCTTAATATACGTAAATCAGTCTGGTCTCTAAACATAGACGACCCACTTAAAACTCCACTTTCTTATAAACCTGCCTCTAAAAGAGATATTTGCACCGAGTGTGTTCAAGCTATAGAAAAAACTAAGGCTAACCGTTTATGGGCTGAGCTCGCTCATGACTTTATTGTTAAAGCTCAAGCAGAGTTAGTTAAAGCGAATGAAGCAAGAAATAGTTATTTATGGATGGGTAGGTTTTTTGTCGATAGACCTCTGCTTTTAGAAACACTCTGTGCAGCGACTTCATATATACATGCACAATTAAAAACTGAGCCAAACTATAATCAGATATCTGATGATGATATTGAGTCTTTCAAAGCATTAATCTCTAATTTGAACTACCTCAATTCCTGTGAAAATACAGAAGAAAACTACCACTTGTATTTCTTCGATTCTATTATTCTTACACGTGAATCAGAAGCAACTCAATTAAAAGAAAGTCAATTTAGCGATTATGAAGCAAATGTTTTAAATAAATCGAGACAGCCTGTCATTTGTAACAAGATTCTTGATAAATCAGCTACAGTCAATCATTCCGCCGCTACAAGCTCTACTTCCTTTATTAATGCAGTAACAGCGCTAGTGCCCTTAGCCAACCCTGTAACAGTGAAAGAGGCTGATGTCGAAGTAGAGAACAAAAAGTTCAAACCTACGGCAAATACTAAACGTGTACTTAGAACCCGCGCACAAAAAAAAGCTCTTGCTCAAACACTCCTGTACGAACCTAGTGCTGAAGGACCAAGATCATCAATGTAATTCGTTAGTTACACCACCTCCCTTGCGAAAGGGAGGATGAGTGTATAAGTATTTCTTGCTGCACCTGCGTACAACGACAAGGTGAATAAATGCGATCAAATACAGATGAGAAACGACTCACGCCATCCTATCCACTTAGACCTAATCGTTATAACGCATATGGATGGAACACGAATTTTCAAGCTTGCTATAATGATGATGACTTAGCCCTGCTTAAAAAAATCCAAACCGAATATTCCTCTCTACAAGAAGCGCAATATTACGAAAAATTTTTTGGTTTAGTTCAAGAGAAAAAACTTTATGACATGTGGGTGTGTACCCGTCCTCAATTGAATCTGGGACTAGAAAGACATTCATTTACATTACCCGCACAAGAAACAAAAGACAGCCGTATACACCCTCTTTGGCATTATGCTGATAACAAAGCAAGACAGATTGCAAACTGGCAAAGTGAAAGAACTCGAAATCAAAATCATGAGCTATTAAATGACCCTGTTATGATAGTCTTTGAAGAATTAAAAAATTGGTATTTCTCTATACTTGCAATGAAAGAATGTAAACTCGAAGAATTAGAACTTATCTCTAAACGTCAAAGTTATATTAAGAATTTGATACACATCATTCCACACTTTGGGTCTGACCGTTTATATCTACATGAAATACAAAAAAGCTTAATCGACGCTGAAAAAATTATTTTTAATTGCATAGCGAATAAAGAACTACCTCAGTTTTTAGTTGATACTATCATTACTGCTAAAAGTTTAGAAAATACGATAGGTTCCTATTTGCATTTTTTATTAATTAATGAAGAAGTCACTGATAATTTTTCTCCTGAATATCTGAATGGAAATACACGTAATTGCAATCAATCACCTCTCTGCAAAATTTATCATGAGCTAAAAACATCGACTGATGTAGCCGCAATAAACTCACCTGCTTTCAATCAATTTTATGAACTGATTACAATTTCTAAAAATGACGAAACAGTAAAATTTGAATTACAATTAAAAAAAGAATTAGCCAATAAAATAACATTCGCAACTTTCGTTACTCAGCGTGACAAAGATAACTATATTGATGCTATCGCAAGCCTAGAAGCACTGATAAATGTAAGGCAAATACTAGAACATTTTCAAACTATATTACCCCGCATAGGCACTTATGGATTTGCACTTAACTATTTAACGAGTGTTGACAGCCTATCCAATAATTTTATAAAACTTATCTCTAAAACCAAGTCCTTATTAAAAGATCTTTTGGTCTCTGCTGATCATGGGCTCAATGGAATGCTGTCACATACTGATAAGTCTTACCTTAAAAATAATTATTTTGAGAAAAACTTGCAAGCGTTGGAAACCAAAGTTGCAAAAGGTACCACTGTCAGTGCTCAGCTTGATAAATATTGTAATAATGCAATAGACAGCATGAATAAATATCAGCAAGCCATGAAAAAATTAGTTCATAGTGTGAGTACGGGCGAAGCCGCTCATGAAGTAGAAAACGCAATGGCAGAGTTATTTACACAAATAAATAATCAAAATATATTTTTATCTGGCGTACTTAATGCATCACCACTTGTTATAAGCAATGCTAAATCAAATACAATGACAGGAAATAAATCATCAAATAAAATATCCGATTGTGCATTTACCAAGAATAAAATAGGATTTTTTTCACCTATTGAAAGCACTGCACAAACCCATTTCGATGTTAAAATTCCAACTCCATTGATTACACATGTGAAAAATTTTGAACCTAGACAAGCACAAGCTCATACTTTTACTCCACCATCAACTCTATCGACAGTTAACAACGGGACATTAGCATTAGGATTTATATTAGGTTCTATGGCAGTAAAATTTCTCTACAGACACTCATTTTTCTCACGCAAAAAATCAGTTAAGAAAAATAAGAAACAAACTGACATGCGTTCTTCACGTCATTGACCCTAAAAATTATGAAAAAGTGTTGATATCCACATTTTTTTGTACGAAAAAGTGTGCCATCTTCTTGACTTCAGCCCCCCTCAGGATTAAATGAAATCTTAGGCAGTATTTTCTTCAAGAATTTTGGCAGGTACCAATTCCAAGTATTTAATAATTTCATGGTTGCTGGAACCAACAAAGTCCGAATAATAAATGCATCAACAAAAACTGCGACAGCTATCCCTAAACCAAAGGCCTTGACCATCAAAATATCTGCGGACATAAAAGAAAAACAGAGGAATATTATAATAATAGCAGCGCTAGAAATAATTTTGCTGCTACGCTCTATCCCTAAAATAATACTTTTTTCATTGTCATTTGTTTTTTCAAAAAATTCTTTGATACGCGTTAAGAGAAAAACTTCATAGTCCATTGATATCCCAAACAACGCTGAAAAGATAATAATTAATAAACTAATATCTAACATACCCTGAGGTTCGAAATTTAATATCTTATGTAAATAACCCATTTGTATAACCAATACCAAAACACCATAACTAGCACACAAGCTTAAGATAGTCGTTATTATCGCTTTTAAAGGCAGTACAACAGAGCGTAATAATAATAATAAAATGATGTAAGTAAATGCCACTATCCAAAGAAAAGCATAGGGAAATATGGTAGAAATACTTTTCAACACATCTATGGTATTCACAGCAGTACCCGTGACTTCAAGTTGCAAATTATTAGGCAACACGGTATGGCGCAGTTGTTTTATTAAATGATAGGTCTGTTTTGAATTACTGTCATATTTACCGACTACTGAAATCACAGTTAAATCATCATGTGTAGTAATGTCCAATAATTTTTTTAAATCACGCGACCAATATTTTTTTGGTGAGGAATACAGCATCTGATATTGTGCTTTTGTCAGCTTAGGATCCGTATTGACTATGCTGGTGATTTGATCTACAGATTTATTTTTTGCTAACTCATTTGTAAAATCATAAATAGCACTGATATTTTTTTTATTTAAAATATTTTTCTCAGGCGATTTTATTATCACTAAAATAGGTGCTAAACGACTTTCACCGAATTCACTTTTAAACATTTCAAAGACTTGTCTGCTTTCATTAGTCTTAGGCAATATGCGAAAATCTGAAATTCCGAAATTGGCTTGTAAAAATGGATAACCTAATATAAGCAATAACAATAAAATTGTTATAAAGAAAAACTTGGGCGCATTCACAACCTTAGTCACTAGCCAATGCCAATAGGCATGACTTAATGATGTTTCACTTTTAATTTTATATAGAGAAAATCGATTTATACGAGTACCTAATACAGCTAAGACCGCTGGCAATAAAACAATTGCAACCAACACCGATACTGTGACTGCGGCTAAACCGCCTATTCCTACAGAAAACAAAATATTGATAGGAAACAATAACAGAGCACTTAAACTAATAAAGACAGCGAGTCCGCTAAAAAAAACTGATTTTCCTGCTGTCATGATTGTAATAGCTATCGCTGTTTTTTTAGATCTGTCATGCAATAATTCTTCACGATAACGATTAATAATTAAAATGGCATAATCTAAACTCAAACATAATCCTAATAGCAATGCGATATTAATCGTGAAAACAGATAGAGTAAAAATATGTCCAAGACCATATAAAGCAACTAAAATAAATAGTGCACATACACCGCCTAATAACACTGGCAAACTCGCTGCTATGACAGAACCAAAAATAGCTAACATAATAATAATAGCAACAGGTGTTGCTATATATTCTGCTTTGTAAAGATCTAGCTGAGTTTGTGTTTTTGTATCCTCTAAAAATATAGGTTCACCACCTATATGCATTTCTAATGCAGCCGGTTTCTTAATCTTGTCTTTCAATTGTTTGAGTGTCTGACTATCGACTTCTTGATTGCTTTTAAAAAGTATAACAGCGTAAGCAGTATGCTTATCTTTAGATATTTGTTTATTACTTTTTTCAGGATAAATAATCTTATGTGGAATAGGGAAATCAATTAAATCAGCCAATGATGTCTTTATTTTTTCCTGTACTGAGGGATCGTCTAGCAACAAACTATCGCTATGATACATAACCATAAAACGATTATAACTATAGCCTAATTTATCATTTAACATCTCATTCGTGCGTGCACTTTGAGAATAAGGGTCGGTGAATCCTATAGACTTGAAAGGTTCCATAAGCTTAGGTGCTAAAGAAAGGGAAGCAAAAAATAATAGTAGGCTTACTACAATAATTCCCCAGCGAATTTTATTGATAAACTTTCCAATATTAAAAAAATGATCGGTATGCATGAACACAGTGTCCTTACTAAATAATGAGTGGAATAATCTTATAAGGAACTAAAGTGCAATAGTCCTGCCAGTATGTACCATATTTTTTAGCACAGCGTTTATCATCTCTAAAGGCTCTATCAAAAAGTAATACTGTTAAAAATACTACATAAAAATAAGGAGAGAAATTAACAAACAAAGCTGGTACTGTCCAACAAAATGCGGCTAAAATTTCCGGTATATAATGAAAGTGTCTCGTTATTCCCCACCATCCTGACGTTAAAAGAATATTTGATTTTTTTTCACCTTGCTCAGTTTGATAATCTGCAACAATAATATTCGGTTTTTTACCCCAAATCTTGCAGTTACCCTTAGTCAGTCTCACTAATTGTCTTTGTCTATCAGCAAAATAATTTATAAAAATGCTAATGACCCCAGCAACAAATATAACACTTGCGGTCATTGCACTTAACATAATGGGATGTAACACTAAATACATACTCGCTGCTGTATAAATGCAGGGAACCCATACCATACATCCCCAGCATATATAAAAACCGGCCCTATCATGCATCATATCAAGTGAACAAAGATAGCCAGTTTCCCATACATAAAATTTAGCTATGTATATGATTTGCAATGCGACTGAAATAATCATTGAATTACTGAGATAACCATACAGTTGATATTGTTTAGCCATGTATGAAATCAAGATGACAGCCCAACTCATCATGCCAAATCGGCATGTAATAAATTTTTTAAGATGCAAGTTTAAAATTTTTGGATAAAGTTCAGTTCCCCAATAATAATCAAAAATAATATTTCCTGTGATACCGTTATCGGATGATGAAGGAGAGTATCTGCCTTTTAAATAAAAGGCCGCACATAATACTAAGCTAAATATATTGAGTGCGCCTATTATTGAACCTAAATTATCGTAAATAATAGCAGGTGAAAAAAGATGAAAATAAAAAGCAGCTAAGCAATAGGTGCCTATAGTCACTAAAAAAGCTAAGACGCCATTGGCTTTATAAACGGGTATATTCCCATTCGGTGTCACTACGCCTTTGAATGTTTTGCCTGGTAAAAATTGCATTAAGACTAACTGAAAAATGGTATAAACCGAAATAATCAACCAGGCCAAAGGCGATCCGAGAATGACGGGCTGACATATTTTATAAAGAGTAGACACTATACCTTGCTGGTAAAACATATCTCCTAATGCAGCAAATGAACCTGATAATGCGGTATTGGTATACCACATCACTATCGCAAATAGAGGGCACGTAATAATTAAAAATAATGGACCTAAAGTCGTTCTCGTTATTTTCCACATAATATACTCACTCAATTTTAAATTTATTTTTGAATTTCACCGACCATAAAACGATAAACAAAATTTGATTCTTCATGTTCTAATTTATGTTCTAGAATTTCATTACGTACAAAACTATTTTTCATAGCTTCACTCATGTTCCGTTTACTGGTAAATTCACGCAAACAAAAACGAGCCTTAGGCTTAGCTGCTTTATACATACTAAGCAGCAATTTATCGAAGATATCTTGAGGCATATAGGATGCTATATCTGACATTGAAAAACAGTCAAACTTATTAATGGCATGCAGATTGAGGTAATCAATCATATTTCCTGTTTTATAAGTTAATCGCTCAGTATTTTTTCTGATCTTCGTATAACCTTCAAAGGTTAAATAAGGAAAATAGGCTGAGGGTAATATTTTACCTAACAGCATTAACTGCAACAATGCACTCTTGCTGGCAAGATTATTTTGCAAATACGCTAACATTTTTTGATAAATATACTTACCCGGATGCATATCTGTATAAGAATTTAATCCTGGATCTTTTAACATTAATTTTGAGAACGTTGGATTGAGCAATACTTCAAATATTTTTCTCCATGCCAAAGTATCCCACTCATTAGCGATGTATTCGCGCTGTGAACTGAGGTCAGTATACTCAAACAAAGTATTAATTTTTTTATGTCTAAATAATTTAATTATTTTTGAGCTAAAATGCGTAAGACGTTCTATGCGGCCTTGAAATAAAATACCTCGCTCTATCATTTTTTTATTTTTATCCCAGTGCTGAACGGTGGCTGGTGATAAATGAGGAATTAAGTATTGAAAAATAGTGTATCTATGTGTAGTAGAGTTTAACCCTAGGAAAGCAGTATATTGATCGAAGTCTAGATGTGTTATAGCAGCAATTTTTAATTCCAACAGATAATTTTGAATACTGTTCATATCAATAGATACGATTTCTGCACATTCAGTCATGAGCAAATGTAACGGTCTATCACCACTTGCGGTTACACAAACAACAGCATCACCAGGATTGACTCGTAATGCCTGTTCTTCAACACCCCAATCTTCATTACCTAGGCTATAATTTAAATAATTATAAAAATCCATTTGACCAATCTTTTGAAGGTTAAACATCCATGCTATTATACTGTTATGTGTGTTGCAAGGATGCAATCAAATATGATGAAAATTAATGAGTTAGACATCACAGAATCCTTTCCAGCCTTCATCACTTCTAAGCGAATTAATGCTGATAAAAATGAACTGATCACTCTTATACACGAACATAAAAATTTTTTTCATGATCTATTATTAAAGCAGGGTGCTTTTGTATTCCGTAATTTTGGAATCAATGATGCAGCAGATTTTGCTGAAGTGATTGAAGCATTAGAATTAGGTGACTTTGTTAACTACATAGGTGGTGATAGCCCGCGTGATAAAGTAAAAGATAAAGTTTACACTTCTACAGAGGCACCACCGAATCTGCATATACCTTTGCATCAAGAACTTTCTTTTATGAAAAATCATCCTAAGCATATTTATTTTTATTGTGAAATTGAGCCAGACGTCGGCGGCTCAACTATAATAGGCGATGCAAGGCAGATTTTAAAAGCTATGAATTCAAGGGTCACAGCACAATTTCAAGAAAAAAAATTAACCTATGTTTCACATTACTATTATCAAAGCATGATTATGAAATTCGTCAATCGTCTGCAACGTTCTCATAAATCTTGGCCTGAAGTCTTTGAAACACAGTCCAAAAGCGAAGTTGAAACAAAATGTTTAGCCAACGAATTTGATTGGAAATGGTTGAAACGTGACTGGCTAGAGATACAGCAGACCAGACCTGCAACTCTCACTCATCCTTTAACACAAGAAAATGTATGGTTTAACCAAGCACATCTTTATGACTTTAATCCTAAATTATTAGGCTTGCAAAGATATTTAGGCGCGAAACTGTTTTATTTCCGCAAGTCTACACGCCTGCATGAAATAATGTACGCCGATAAAACTCAAATACCACGTAAAGATATCTATCATGTGCTAGATGTCTTAAATCAAAATACAGTTTCATTTCCTTGGAAACAAGGTGATGTGATGGTGTTAGATAATATACTTTCTATGCATGGAAGAGCACCGTTTAGTGGCAAACGCCGTATATTAACGGCATTGACTGCATAAACCAACGTAACTGAGACAGGAGAACAAGGTTTTCTTTTTTTAAAATCCCCAACAAGTCAGCAGTCGTGCATAGTTGTTGGGGATTTTAAAAAAAGAAAACCTTATTCTCCTAGATCATACAGTTGTAACGTATAGAAAAAGCTCAATAGAACTGTAGGTTGAGTTGAGTGCTTTTCAACGAAACCCAACATACTGTAAAGTACTACAAAAGCTCAATAGTACTGTAGGTTGGGTTGAGTGCCTTTTACGAAACCCAACATAACGTTAT
>JARLJN010000138.1 GCA_031291255.1 Gammaproteobacteria bacterium | reverse complement strand
GTAAAAAGCACTCAACCCAACCTACAAGCGACAGGACCCCGCGCACCATTATGTTGGGTTTCGTAAAAAGCACTCAACCCAACCTACAAGCGACAGGACCCCGCGCACCATTATGTTGGGTTTCGTAAAAAGCACTCAACCCAACCTACACCAACCACAGCTAAGCGCAGGGGGCGTTAATAAGCCTTAGCAAAAATCACACGTTGTTTGCTAGGCTCACCGCTGAATATACAAACGCCCGCTTCAGGTGTGGTATCTAATCTAGGAATACAACGTATAGTCACATTCAACTCTTTTTTAATTTTTGCTTCAATCTCTGCACTGCCATTCCAATGGGCTAATGCAAAACCACTGTCATTTTTAAAGTAATCATAAAAATCTTTTTCATTATTAATTTCTTTAGTGTGGTCTTGTTGAAATTTGCGTGCACGTGAGAATAATGTTTTTTGCATTTCATCAAGTTGATCAGCAATGGTAGAAATAAATGTTTGTCTATCTAAGCTCACGCGATCTTTATATTCTTTATCACGTCGACCTACGAACACGGAATTGTTTTGCACTTCTTTCATGCCGATTTCAGCGCGTACAGGCACACCTTTCTTCACCCAGCTCCAAGATTTTTCGCCGCCGGTTAATTCACGTGTGTCAATTTCCACAATCACATTTTTGTTTGCATACTGTTGAGTGCGTAATTCATCTGCGAGTTTTTCACAATAGGCTATGATTTCTGCTTTTTGTTCATCTTTGTGTATCAGCGGTAAAATCACTACATGTAAAGGCGCTAATTTAGGTGGCAAGATAAGTCCGTTATCGTCACTGTGTGTCATGATGAGCCCACCGATTAATCGTGTAGAAACACCCCATGAAGTGGTCCATACAAATTCTTCTTGGCCTAGTGCGGATAAAAATTTAATGTTGCAGGCTTTCGCAAAGTTTTGACCGAGAAAATGAGACGTGCCGGCTTGTAATGCTTTTTTGTCTTGCATCATCGCTTCTATGCAGTAAGTGGATGCTGCACCAGGGAAGCGTTCACTTTCAGTTTTTTCACCTTTGATGACAGGCATAGCCATGTAATCTTCGAGAAAGTCTGCATATAAATCGAGAATTTTTAAAGTGTGAATTTCTGCTTCTTTAGCAGTCGCATGTGCAGTATGACCTTCTTGCCATAAAAATTCTGAAGTGCGTAAAAACATACGCGTACGCATTTCCCAACGCATGACGTTAGCCCATTGATTCATGAGCATGGGTAAGTCACGATAGGATTGTATCCAGCGTGAAAAGGCTTCGCCTATAATGGTTTCTGATGTAGGGCGTATAATGTAAGGATCTTCGAGCTCACCTGCAGGAATTAATTTTCCTTCTGCATTGGCTTCTAAGCGATGATGTGTGACGACAGCGCATTCTTTTGCAAAGCCTTCTATGTGGGCTGCTTCTTTTTCTAAAAAACTAATGGGAATAAGTAATGGGAAATAAACATTTTTGTGTCCGGTGGCTTTGAGTTTGTCATCTAGAACACGTTGTATGTTTTCCCATAAGGCATAACCCCAAGGTTTGATAGTCATGCATCCACGCACAGGAGACACTTCTGCGAGATCAGCAGCTTTAATGACTTGTTGATACCACTCTGGATAATCGTCAGCACGTGTAGGTGTAATAGCAGTTTTATTTTTTTGGCTCATAATTTTTTCTTAAATTAAATTTATCGTTGAGTAGATTCTTGCAAGACTGCTTGAATGTGAGTAGGCACTTTGACTTTGCGCCATATGGCTTTAATCATTCCATTTTCATCAATCAAAAAAGTTGAGCGCTGTATGCCTAAAAAGGTTTTGCCGAATAAACTTTTTTTATCTATGACGCCATAGGCTGCACATACATCGGCATTTTCGTCAGCTAACAAAGTAAAGGGCAGATTATATTTTTCTTTGAATTGAGTATGTTTTTTTGGGTTATCTTTAGAGATGCCAAAAATCAATGTATTGGATTCTGTGAATTGCGGCAATGCATCACGAAAATCACAGGCTTCTTTGGTGCAGCCAGGGGTGTTATCTTTAGGATAAAAATACAGGACAACTTTTTTGCCTCGTAATTCACTCAAGGTGATTTTTTCATTTTTATCTGAGAGCAAGCTAAATTCCGGCGCTTTATCGCCTACGTTTAAAGTCATTTGATTATCCTTAGAAATCTGCTTAGCGGTAGTTGTAGCCCGGACTAAGCGTAGCGAGTCCGGGATGAGTGAGATAGAGCTCGCGGACACGGCGCCGAGCGCCTTTGTCGCGCGCTACAACCTGCTTATGTATGAGGAGCATTATATCGAGGTTATACAAATTTACGAAATAAAAAAGCATTCATCTCTGGCAGCATGAATGCTTTTTTGGGTCAGGCAGTGATTAGCGAGCCAATTGGTTTCCGATTACTGCGCCACCAACAGCGCCGACTGCTGTGCCTACACCACTTCCGCCTGTTACACCATAACCTACTAGTCCCCCTACTGCGCCGCCGCCTACAGTGGCCATATCGCGATTAGTACAGGCGGTTACGCTGAGCAAACTTGTTGATAATACTACCATTGCAATAACAGACGAGATCTTCTTCATGATTTTTCTCCTGGCTATTGTTGGAATTTATCGTTTGGTATGTTGTAAGAATATTATACCAAAATTCGGAGAAATTTGTTTTGGGTGGTGTAAGTCATTGCGGCTCATTTCAACTGCTTGAATAATTGAGAATTTAAATTAAATCAATAGGATAGAAGCGACCGAATATGGGCGGTTTTCATCACAAATCGCCAAACTGTGCTATAATTACACAGAGGAGGCTCTGTATGTCGGATTATAAGGGCAATACTAAGAGTGGAAAGTTTAAGGGATCTGTCCTTAATGGGTCTGCTTTGTTCCAAAATAACCGTAGAGATAGAGTTAAGAGCCACCATTGTGAAACATTAGATGAAGTTTGCACATTAGTCACATCTTCTTCCGATATAGATGCGCATCTGACTTTTTCTATCTTAATTACGGTGACAGCATTTGCTGATTTTATTCATACACCGGCCGATCTCAGAAAATTACTAGAAACTTTTCCTACCCGTAAGGAAGATATTTATCAGCATGCCATAAAATGCAGAGAGTTAATGGTTGTTGAGAATGCTGAGCAACTTCAAGAAATATTCCCTGAACACAAAGATGAAATTAAACCTACTCAGCCGCGCAGTCCTTCACCGCGCCGTTATCAAGACTATTAATCAAACCATTTTAATTTCATAACGTCCTTGTTTAGTAGGGCTTAATGTTTCCCATAGATTAGCAATGACAGGTTGTAATTCTTCTTCTAATTTCCAAGGTGGATTGATAATCAAAATGCCACACCCATTGAGCTGTGTGCCAGAATTTTCAGGATAAATGCTCAACTCTATTCTTAACATAGGGCGAGAAATATTTTGTTTAACCGCTTTATAAAATCGTTCTACAGGTTGTATCACTTTAATGGGATACCATAACGCATAAATACCCGTTTCGAATCGCGTGACAGCGTGCGCTAAGATGGCACTCAAGTCAGCGAGTTCATCAGGTTTTTCATAAGGCGGATCAATTAAGATTAAGCCGCGTCGTTCTTTAGGGGGAAGAAAAGCTTTCAATCCTTGGTAAGCATCTTGTAAATGCACGCCTATACGTTTGTCATAATGAAAGTTGTTTTTTAATAATTTGAAATCATCAGGATGTAATTCCGTTAAGATCGCTCTATCTTGGGGTCGCATAAGATGTTGAGCAATAGCAGGAGAACCAGGGTAGTAACGGCAATTTGTATGATTAGCTGCATGTGCTGCACGAACACAGTCTATGTAGTCTTGAATGAGTTTAGGCGGGTTGCTGCTTGCAAGAATTTTTTCAATGCCATTTTCATATTCTTTTATTTTTTGCGTGGTAGGGTCTTTTAAATCATACATGCCCACGCCTGCATGAGTATCCAGGTAACAAAAAGCCTTATCTTTTTGCTTTAATGCATTAATTAATGCGACAAGAATAATGTGTTTAAACACATCTGCAAAATTACCGGCGTGGTAAGAATGGCGATAATTCATTTGAGACTCCAGAAAAAAGTAAAGTTATTCCCACAGCGGATAATGCTCTAACAAAATATCTTCCGTGAAAAAAAGCTTAGTTCCGTTCGCAAATGATTCTGTGTAATCAGAGATGTAAAATTTCTTACTGCCATTGCCGTGATGATTCACTAGGTTATCATCGATCAAACGTTTTTTTACGGTGCTGGCCACTATATCTGAGGGATCTATGATAGTAATTTGATCTTGGTAAAAACGTATTATTTTATCTTTAATGATAGGGTAGTGCGTGCACGCTAAGATAAGCGCATCCATATTTTGCAAAGAAGGATGTGATAAATATTCTTCAAGCAGGCAGTCTATGACTTTGTTATTCCCAAACTCTTCAATAGCTGATGCTAATAGATTGGTTGCATGCGACGTTAAGATAATGTCCGCATTGAGGTCATCGACTTTTTTCTTATAAACATTGGAGTTAACCGTTTGCTTAGTGCCTATCAAGCCTACTTGTTTTTTTGCATAGTTATCGCGTAAAAAATGAATGACGGGATCAATCACATTCATGACCACAGCTTGGCTGGCAACATATTCTTTTACGAGATCAAAGGCTGCAGCTGAAGCAGAGTTGCAGGCAATTAAAATGAGTTTACAGTTTTGTTGCAGCAACATGTGTGCAATTTTCACGGAGTAGGCCTGTATCGCAGCCGCTGATTTGTCACCATAAGGTAAATGTGCGGTATCCCCAAAATAGATAATATCTTCTTTGGGTAGTTGATTAACGAGTGCGTGAGCGACAGTGAGACCGCCTATACCGCTGTCAAAAATACCTATGGGGTTGGATGCTGCTTTGGGTTGATTCATTTTTTATATCTCAACTGATTAACGGCTTCTTACGTTGTCCTGCATGGTATCGAAAAACCACTATCAGTGCCAGCATCTTGGTTTTTGGGGCTTACTCAACTAGAATAGCCGCCTTGTCTCTTAAAGGTGCTCACAATGCGTGTTTTGCTGTTAAATCGCTATAGTTTGGAAAGAACCGCAGGTGGAGTTGCTGAATATCTTTATTATTTACCTATTTCGCTCAAATCCTTAGGGGTTGAAACCTTTGCTTATAATGAAGATGAAAACAACGGGGGTGGGTTGGTAGGGCCTAGAGTTTCAAAAAATGGTGTGGTTACATATGAAGGCCCTTTTATGAAACCTTCATTTTTTGTGTCTAACAAAAAACTGCATCCTCTCATTGAAGTCTGTAAAAAAGAAAAAATTGATTTGATTCATGCGCAAGGGACTTATAGATGCGGATGGATTGCGAGGCAGGTTTTTAAAAAGACGGGCATTCCTTATGTAGTGACGAGCCATGCCGATATAGTGGCAACGAACTCTGATCGTATGAAGCGTGGTAAAGTGCGTAGACGTTGTCATGATGTGTTGAGCTCTGCAGCTAAGGTCACTCACTTAACACCGTTGATGGCGGATATTTCGCATGAAGTCTGTGACACTCGTGACAAGAGTTTTATCATAGGCAATGGAATTGATTTAAAGGGATGGCATGAAACCCTAGGGTTGCCAGAACAAGATTATGCAATTGGCATAGGACGGTTGGAACCAGAAAAAGGTTTTCATATTTTAATTTCTGCATATGCCTTATTGCATGCTCAGGGATTTACTGGCTCGTTAGTCATTGCAGGAACCGGCTCTGCTGAATGGGATTTGCAAGAACAAGCCAGGCGATTAAATTTAAATGTAGTGACAAACTTCACAGAATTTTCTCGTGTACCTCCGTGTAGTATTGTTTTCACTGGCTATATTCAAGGTGAGATTAAGAAACAATTAATAGGCCAAAGCCAACTTATTTTATTTCCTACACAGCCTGCGCAATGGGAAGAACCTTTCGGCATAGTGCAGATTGAGGCAATGGCAGCAGCAAAGCCGTTGATAGCAAGTGACTCGCTGACTACACGTTATTTGCAAACATTTGGGTTGCGAGCCCAATTGGTGCAAGCAGATAACCCAGCGGCCTGGGCGGGTGAAATAAAAAAAATGACGCTTGATTCCGCATTTAGGCACCAATGTGGAAAAATGAATTTAGAAAATGCCGCGCAATTTGATTGGAGTGAGATAGCAAAGCTTTATCAGCAAGTGTATATGGCAGTAATGGAAAAATGAGGGGCTTAAAATGCAACTGGGCTAGGTGTAGCACCTAGCCCAGTGATTAGATTAAAAAAATTACTTCTTAGCTGCTTTCTTTCTGCGAGCTGGTTTTCTTTTAGCTTTAACTTTTTTAACAAGTTTCTTTAGCAACTTTACTTTCAGCACTTTTTTAACTGCCTTTCTTCGAGCTGCTGGTTTCTTCTTAGCAATTTTCTTTGCTACTTTAACTTTTAAAACCTTCTTAGCTACTTTTCTACGAGCAGCAGGTTTCTTAGCAACTTTTCTTTTTGCAACTTTCTTTGCAACTTTCTTTACAACTTTCTTAACGCGTGCTTTAGCTTTTTTTGCAACCATGGTTATGACTTCCTATATAGTAGTGTCAACTCAATCTAACATTCATAACTTGATAATTCTATTAGGGTGATCACTAACTACACTTAGAAAATAGCATGACTTTTTGCGGTGAGTTCTTAATTTTTTAAAACATACTAAGGTATTAGGTAAATTATTTGCGCACCATCCATAATAATTTCTATGTTAACCGCAATAATATAATTTAAAATTTTATGGTTAAAATTAAAAATAATTTGACACTATAAATATTTTACTATTGAATCGCACGCATGAATACTAAAGATGATAAAGAAACAAAAAATTCTCTCGAAGATCATGTGCAAGAGCTTGCACAGCATTTATTGCTGTTACGCAAAATGCAAGATCAAGCTGGAGCAGAGCTGCTTTCCTCATTAGGAAATCTCAGCATGCAAGAGCTCAACATACTTAACATCATAGGCGACACAGATAAATGTACTATGAGTGACATTGCTAAGCGTGCATCACTGTCGTTAAGTAGTGTGACTGTGATTGTTGATAAGCTCGTTAAGGGTGACTTAGTTGAGCGCGTGCGCAGCGAACAAGATCGTCGCATAGTGTGGGGGCGTTTGACGGAGGCAGGTTATAAAATATATCTGGTCCAGATCAAGCATATGCATGATGTCTTAATTAAGATGCTAGGCTCGCTGTTGCCAGAAGAGCGTATTAGTTTTTTAACCGTATTTAAAAAGATAACGCAATCTTATTTGTAGCAGTTCATTGGGCTTTATTTAATAAAGCCTTTCATCCCCTGGCGGCCGCGTTTTGAAACGCTTATATTGCCAAATGTATTGTTCTGGTTTTACTTTGATAGATTTTTCTAGCACCGCATTTAATTGAGTGGCATCTGTGACAAGATCACCTGAGGGGAAATTTTCGAGTGCGGGCAATAGCTTTATATCATATCCCCAACAATCATCACGTTTATAAAAACTAATAGGGACTATGGCCGCATCACTCATGTTGACTATACGAGTTACTGTTGTTAACGACGCGGTAGGTATACCAAAGAAAGGTGCGAAGACACTGCGTTTCTCTCCGCCATCTACATCATAGGCATACCATATTGCTCTGTTCTCATTTAAGATTCTGATCAAGGCTCTCATGTTTTGTCTGGCGATTTGCGTAACGTTATATTTTTTTCGGAAGCGTTCTTGTATGTAAGACAGAATATATTTTTTATGAGGTCTATACATGAGCGCAAATGAATAGCGCGCGCCTAACAGTCGTCCCATCATTTCTATGCATGTGCAATGAGGGCTTAATAAGATGACGCCTTTACCTTTTGCAAAAGCATGATCAGCATGCTCTACGCCTGAAATACTTATTTTACATTTTTTTAAACGCTCGTCTGAAATCCACCATGCCATAGCAGTTTCAATGATGCCTATTCCTATGTTTGCAAAATTTTCTTTTACTAAGGTATCGCGTTGTTCTTGTGTGAACTGAGGGAAGCACAACTTAATGTTGGTCTCAGCAATGTGGCGCATTTTTTTAGAGAACGTATAAATACATTTGCCTATGCCTCTGCCCACATTCATTTGCCATGTGTAAGGGAGTCTCGTGATTAGCCATAGTATTCCAACGACTATCCACGTGGGCCAATATTTGGGGCTGAGTAATTTAATTTTTTCATTCATTTAGGCAATGCTCAATGTTTCTTAAGGCTTATTGGTTTCTTTACGAACCCTATCAGCATAAAATAGGAAGTGATTCTTACTAGGAGTTGGGTTTTATGCAAGATAAATTTTGCATTCATTGTTTTGTGTCTGGATTAGTGCAAGGGGTTTGTTTCCGTGCGAATACGGTGACAGAAGCAAAGGCGCTGCAGTTAACCGGCTGGGTGAAGAATTTGCCTGATGGGCGTGTGGAAGTGTTGGCATGCGGCGAGAAGGTCAATGTGTTGAAACTTTATGAATGGCTGCAACAAGGGCCTGTTCATGCTCGAGTCAGTGGAGTGACGTTAGAAGAATTGCCAGCTCAGCATCATAGCAACTTTACTGCTACTTAAAGAGGTCATTATGAATAAGTATGTTACATGTATTTTAAGTCTTGTTTTAGCGGTTATTTCAATAGAAGCACAAGCAAGTTTATATGTGCGCATGCACTTAACTGGCGAACATTGTGAAGGAAGAAATATAGGGACGATCAAGCTAGATGATACGATTTACGGAGTGTTGCTAACACCAAACTTGAAAAATTTACCTGCGGGTGTGCATGGATTTCATGTTCATGCTATGGCTATGTGTGAGCACATGGGGATGGCTGCGGGTGGGCATTTAGATCCAGATAAATCAGATGCACACAGAGGTCCTTATAGTAATGGGCATTTGGGGGATTTACCCGTGTTGATAGTGGGATCTGATGGCAAAGCAAGTTTGCCAGTTTTAGCGCCGCGATTGCATTTATCAGATATAAAAGGTAAGACTCTGATGGTGCATGCAGGTAAAGATAATTATTCTGATACGCCTCAAAAATTAGGCGGGGGTGGCGAGAGAATAGCGTGTGGATTGATCCCGTATCATTAAATTTTGTAGGTTGGGTTGAGTGCTTTTTACGAAACCCAACATAACATTACTCAACCCAACCTACAGCCCGAAAATGGGTTCCCTTCGTTTAAGTACGAGCCACGTTAAGACCCTCACCCACCCTCCGGGCACCTTCTCCCACAAGTGGGAGAAGGGATAATGTCAAGGCTTTATACTTGAACCATCTCAAAATCTTCTTTTGATGCATGACATTCTGGGCACTGCCAAGTTAAGGGAACATCTTCCCAAAGGGTGCCAGGTTCTAAGCCATCATCTGGCCAGCCTAGGGCTTCGTCGTAAATAAAACCGCATAACAAGCACATGTATCGTTTATATTGCATGAGATAAATATCCTCGTTCATCTTCTTTAGGCGGCAATTTAATCATGTGAGACTGAGGGATGACAAGGGTTTTAATTACAGGTAGTTTGTATGATAGAATTTGCAGCATTGCACTTTTCTGCAAAAATCGAATCAAAATAGCATGTTAGATTAATTGAGTTAAGGATCCCTATGTCTATATCACAATCATTATTTCAGCAGGCACAACGTGTTATTCCAGGCGGAGTGAACTCACCTGTGCGAGCCTTTCTTGGTGTTGGCGGGGATCCTCTGTTTTTTAAGTCTGCCTCAGGGGCCTATATAACAGATGTTGATGGTAAAGATTATATTGATTACGTAGGTTCATGGGGGCCCATGATATTGGGCCATGTACGTCCTGAGGTGCTAAAAGCAGTGATGGATTGTATGCAAAATGGCTTAAGTTTTGGTGCGCCGACTGAAGTAGAAGTCAGACTGGCAGAAAAAATTTGTCAATTAATGCCTTCCATTGAAAAAGTCAGAATGGTGAGCTCAGGTACTGAAGCCACTATGAGTGCAATACGCCTGGCTCGGGGTTTTACCAAGCGCGATAAAATCATTAAATTTTCAGGTTGCTATCACGGACATGCAGACTATTTGTTAGTTGCAGCAGGCTCAGGGGCTTTAACCTTGGGCGTTCCTGATTCGGCAGGTGTGCCGGCCAGCTTTGCTCAACATACACTGATTGCTGACTATAATAAGTTAGAAACAGTAGAGAGACTGTTTAAACAACATGGAAATGACATTGCAGCTATTATTGTGGAGCCTGTTGCAGGCAATATGAATTGTGTGCCTCCCGCACCTGGATTTTTAGAGGGCCTGCGTGAGCTTTGCGATAAGCATGGCAGTGTATTGATTTTCGATGAAGTTATGACAGGTTTTCGCGTCGCGTTGGGCGGAGCGCAAGCGCTTTATAACATTAAGCCTGATTTAACGACGTTGGGTAAAATCGTAGGCGGCGGCATGCCAGTCGGTGCCTTCGGAGGTCGAGCTGATATTATGCAGTGTATTGCACCACTAGGACCTGTTTACCAAGCGGGAACTTTGTCCGGAAATCCCGTTGCCATGACTGCAGGTTTAACCACTTTAAATTTAATCTCATCCGACCCTACTTTTCACGATAGGCTGACTCTAGTGACTTTAAAGCTGGTAGTGGGGTTGGAAAAATGTGCTAACCAACTGGGCTTATCGTTACGTACCACAGCTGTAGGGGGTATGTTTGGCTTATATTTCAATGAGTTAGATAATATAGTCACTTATGATGATGTAAAAAAATCGAATGTGAATTTATTTAAACAATTTTTCCATGGCATGTTGCGTGAGGGTGTTTACTTTGCTCCATCTGCTTTTGAGGCAGGATTTACCTCTATTGCTCACACAGATATTGAAATCAAAGCCACATTAAATGCTGCTAATAAAGTATTTTTTGAGATCATAAAAGCGCCTGCTTGAGGCGCTAGGCAGCATATTTCTGAGTAAAAACAGTCATCTTAATATAGCCTTAAGCCGTATATTGTACGATAAGCTTGAGGTGACAAGAATGTTTAGCGGCCAATTTAACTATAGAAAATCTAATTCTTGTTCTGATGACTCTTATCTTCAAGAGTGTGCAGAATTTATTGAGCATGCCAAAGTTTTAAGAGAAGGATATTCAGCGCAAGTTATCAATAATGCGTTGTATCATCGCAATATTCAGCAAGTTATTTATACTTGCAATGATCAAATAGCAAAATTCAACGATTGTCTTGCTGATATTAGAAAATTAATGCAGGCAGAAAATCTTCATAAAGACGACTTAAGAAAGTTAAACTCATTAATGCGGAAAGTGGCATTAGAGAAAGATGAATATAAAAATGAACTCAAAAATCTAGTTGAGTATAGCGTACAGAAAGACATAGAAGAAAAAAGAAACCCATGGGCGCAACATATATCTGACGTGCAATCTTATCTTGATAATTTAAATTCAAAAAAAATAATGACAGTGGGTGAATGTCTTCAAGCATTAACAAATATTGAAAAAAAGATGCAGGAAATGCATGAGACTAGGGTTTTGTTAAAGAACCATAACAATCCTTTTGAAGGTAATGAAGATATTTATTATCCTATTTACTATCGTAAATTTGAGGAATTAAAATTAAATATTTTAAATTCACAAGAAATTATCAAAGATAAATTACCACCTGTAAAAAGTTTTTTAGACTATTCCTATGCTGGGTATATGAAAGATATGAAGCATAGCTTGCATTATTTTAATGAAGTAGAAGCTTATCTTCATACAAATAATACTCCAGAAGCTGCGGCTAACGTTAATCAACATATTCCCGTGTTACAAGTGAGTGAAGGTTTGTCTTGTTCTGCGTTGATAAATAAAATTCATGAAATAAAATCTCATTTGCGAAGAAATGTTATTTCTTCTTTTCATCAGTTTAAAAGTAATTTGGTCACTGAATCATTACAAAATCTTAATCAGTATTTATCAGAGCGTGATAAAAAATATAGAATAAGAGATAGTATATGTGCATTTTTTTCGGATAACACACAAAAAAATAAACGTCATAATTATATAGAATATGAATTGAAGCCTATGTTAAGTTGTTTTCGAAAAATAAATTATTTCACCGATGGTATACTCAAAATAAATGCCATTAATAGTGCGCTCAAGAAGATCATAGAAAAGGGAATACACGATTTTTCTCCTAGAAGTTCAAATGAAAACTCTTTGCAATTTTATTTGAAAAGATTGCAAAGTCAGTTAAAAATCATAGCTCATGATGAACACACAATGATTGAATTTCGAAATAAAGAAGTCATGAATGATAAACGAATTGCATCTTTACCCGAAATAATGCATAGACGTTTGAGTAAAATTTAAGGTTCTTAAGGCTTTCTTAAGTTTTACTATGATAATTTATATATTACCTCGCCATTGGACGTAGCGCATGAAATGGATGAACAGCATATATGCTTATGCGAACTCTGGCTTGCAACGTGCTTGGTCTGCTATTTCTTCTATACACAGTGTTATCACTCAATCAAAATTTCTGAATAATAATTTAAATTATCTATGGGAAGGTTTTCGACAACCCTTACGCTTGATTCATTTAAACAACGTATTGAATAGCTCTGCTCAATCTAAAGAAGTTTTGATGCAGTCATTAAAAGATAATTTTATTTGTTATGCAGGCCCCATTATTCTGTTTGAAGGTGTTATTAAACCCATTATTCATACATTACCATATGGTGATGATGAGACGCTTGAAAATTCTATGCAGATGATAAGTCATGTTATTTTTATGCGTATCGCTATAAAACTCTTTATTAATAATACAAGTTATAATCTTTGCATAAGTCATACAGCAGAAGATGTGATTCAAAAAAATTTACAAGGCTGTGAATGCGGTACTATAGATAAAGTGAAGGCAAACTTAGCAAGTCCTTTTTATTTTGTTGGGAATCTTTCCTCTGCAGGTGTTATAGGATTAATTCCTGGCATAGGCAAATATCCTAGTATTTTTTTAAAAACCTTAGCGTACGGCCAGACCTTAACAGAATATAAATATGCTGCGATAGGTACATGTACGTCACATCGTTTAAATTTACTGACAGCCAATAATGCGTATTGTTTTGGTGTAGGCGCATCACTTTTTTTTACGTCAGAAGTCTTTTATTTGTTACTGACATCTGTTTTGAATTTTAAAAATGCTTTTGTATACGATGCTATTTTTAGTTTTTTATTTCAATATTATATCTTGATGGCTATGGTGAACGAATATCCTTTACCCGATCAGCAGAAAGGTTTTGATTTCTTCTGCTACTCACGACTGTTAACGGAAAGAGCTTTAGTTGATACAACAAATTGGTTGATTCCAAAGCTAGGAAATGCAAAAAAACGCAATGAGTATAATGCGATTTTGCAAAAAATATTTAGATTTTTCACGCTGAAAGAATTTGTTAAAAATCCTGCTATTAGTTTATTAATTTCATTAAAGCATGAGAATGTTAAGAAGACGCTGGATAAAATTGTGCAGGCTCAAGGTTACCCATTATGGCTGATGGATTATGTTCCGTATTATATCGCATCTGAAAAAACATTAATGATTGTAAAATTATTAAGTGAAGAAGGATGGAAAAAATTTGCAGTAACAGCTGAAGAAATCATGTTGGAATCTGTGCGCTCTAGAGAGAGAACGGAGTCTATTCATCAAGACATTGAGCCTAATATAGAGCTTATAGAAGAGCATGTGATTGAAGAAAAGGAAGGTCCTGTTATTACCTGTGTGCCAGTGAGTCAGTTATCAGAGCCTGTGCAAGAGAATTATTTTCCAACTCCGCCCGTCTTTGAATCAAAAAAATTAGGGGCTGCAGGTTCACCAGGATTCTTTTCTAAGCGTATTTTGCCTCCAAACATAGATGAAGATTGGTATCAGTCTCCGGCTCTGAATGGAATAGAGTAAATGCCATATAAATATCCAGCAGTGATGAGTTTGTTGAAAAACAACCTAGTATTTCAATGAGTAAGCTGCTTTTTATCTCCTATCTAAATGATTTTTCAGGTTATACTAAAGAGTAGCGACTTTCTTATTGGGGAAGGGGTATGCCAGTATCAGGAAAAGATCCCTATTTTTTAAGTGATGAAAAATCCCTGGATGGAGAGTTTAAGGGATTTAAAAAATATGGAACATTCACTTCTTCAGAGGTCATGGGCCCTTTTATCGCTGAGGCCATTAGCAATCTCGACCCATCACGCGTTAATACATTCGAAAAAACTATTTCAGATTTACTTGAGCAATTCACAAAACATCCCAGTGCCTATGAAGATTTTTTAGGGCTAATGGATGATCTGCGCGTGGAAGGAATAGTTTTAATGGCGTTACGTAAAGGCCCCTTTCGTGAATATCACACGTCCGAACATGCTGAAGAACTTGTTTATGATTTAGTTCAAGAACTCACAAAAATTTATGAAAGAAAATTTCCACGAGAGTCTATTGCTAATTCATTTTTTTTGGAATTAGCTAAGGTAGCAGGCGCTTGGCATGATGTGGTACAAGACTTAGTACCTCCATATAATGAAGCAGAAAGTGCAAAACAATTTTCTGACAGCATGCAAAAAAGAATGCAAAAATTATCTATCGCTCATCCAGTTATGCAATCTCAAATAGAGCACTATATTCAGCAAATAAAATTTATTAGTAATGAATTAATTGTTAATGCTACATGGTTAGTCCTCGGTGTTGATACAAAAAAACAAGCAGTTAGAAAAAACTTTTATCAGTATGTGTATATTGCATTAGAGGATTATAATTTTTTAAACAGAAAAATGGGCATGCCTGAAATTGTACTTGGCACAGGAAATTATTTAGATCGGTTGTTGCTTGCAGCAGTCACCATAGGTTTAGCGGATACCAGTCGTTTTTTACTCGATCATGTATTGCAAGAACAAATGATTTTAAAAGTCTTTGATAAACTTCCAGCGCACTTGAAAAAACCATGGGAAGATTTTTTTAATTTATATCACATAACATCAGCACAAGAAAAAGAAATGTTTTTAGGTCAAGAGTGCCAAGATTTTCGTATGTTTCCTGAGTTAAATTTTCCTCAAGATGCAAAAATGGCTACAGAGCAACCGCCATTTAATTTATCTCATATTAGTGAAGATGATTTTGAATATTTTATTAATGTTTGTGATAATAATCGTCTGTCTAAGCAAGTAGATTATAAAATAGATTATGCGCATTTATTAAATATGTTTATTAACACTAAAAGTAAAAATAAGAACTCGGGTATTGAAAAAAGAAATATAGAAAGAGAGGAAAGTTTTGCTAGATCACTGCAAAAAGAGGAATGGGATAGACATGCAGATATCTTACAAAAATTTGATGAGTATGTCTTAACGTTAGATAATGAGGCACGTAATATTTTAGGTGAGGTTATTGTAGTTTTAAGTACGCGCTTTCAACCGGGATTTATCATGTTACAGAATGATAAAAAATTCCAACAAAAACTGAAAGAAGCCTTAGAAAAATCGCAAGGATGAATTCGAAGGCTACCCACTTGTCGTTAACTCATATTAGCCGGAATGTTTGTTAATATTGTTCCATGTTAGGATCAATTTCTGTTGCCCAAGCTTTAATTCCACCGTGCAAGTTGCTGACATTTTTAAATCCACGTTCCATTAAAAACATGGCTGCACGACTGCTGCGGCCGCCCATTTGGCAGTGCACAATAATATGTTTATTGGGATCTAATTCATTTAATCGTTCAGGCAATTCTTTGATAGGAATGAGATGACCGCCCAAATTACATTTATCAAATTCCCATTGATCACGCACATCTAAAATAAAAATATCCGCGCCGCTTTCTTTCATAGCTTGTAATTCTTGTACTGATACTTCATGCAGATTCATAAGGTTCCCCAAGGTTTAACAATAACGAGTATGACAATACTCACTAAAAAAATAACCGGCACTTCATTTAGCCAGCGGTAAAAAACATGTGTGTGACTATTGCGATTATATTTAAAGCTATATAATAATTTTCCTAAATACAGATGATAAAGGATAGTTAAAACAACGAATCCAAGTTTTGCTATCATCCAGGTTTGATGTAAGTAGCCTGACGTATTATAACTTAATAGCCACAGGCCAAAGAGTAAAGTCAGTATGGCGCCAGGTGTAGTAATCCCATAATACAATTTTTTTTCCATGATCTTGAAGCGAGTGTTGCTGATTTCGTCTTTGCTCATGGCATGATATACAAATAGCCTAGGTAGATAGAATAATCCACTAAACCAAGTCACCATGAAAATAACATGAAACGCTTTAACCCAAAGCATGTTTCTACCCTTGATGTTGATATATGGGCATTGTACGGTATTTTCCCTAACAAGCCAAAAGCAGGTATAATTACCCGCATTTCCAAATAGGACACAATGATGAACGAACCATTAATTTTTACCCAAAATGCGGCGGCTAAAGTCTGGGAACTCATAGAAGAAGAAAATAATTTTGATTTAAAATTAAGGGTTTATGTGACTGGCGGCGGTTGTTCCGGATTCCAATATGGGTTCACATTTGATGAAGTGATTAACGAAGATGACACCGTTGTGGCAAGAACCTTAGAGGATGCTGAAGCGCATGTTGTTCAGTTATTGGTAGATCCTATGAGTTTTCAATATTTGGCAGGCTCAGAAATTGATTATAAAGAAGATATTGAGGGGTCTCAGTTCATTATTCGTAATCCTAATGCGAAAACAACCTGCGGGTGTGGTTCGTCTTTTTCAGCGGACTGATGGTTGTTCTAACTGCCACCCGGATTTTCGCAGCGCTCAATCCGGGCTACATCTTATCCAAATATTTTTTAATTTCTACATTATTTTTATCTAGCTCATGGGCTTTGATCAGCGCATCTTTTGCTTGTGCAGTGTCATGCTGTGAATAATATAATTTACCTAAGATAAACCAACCTTGTGCATCTTCAGGATGTTGTCTTATTTTCACTTTAATTTGTTCTATCAAACCTTTTACTCCACCTAGTTCATCGACTTGTGTGAGTAATTCATAATGTTTTTCTCCGTCAGTTAACCACGAAGATAAGTTATGTGTATTGCCTGTTATAAGAAAAATGCCAGACAGAAATAAGATAAAAATTAAACTTAAAATAATAAATTTTGATACTGATTTAAATTTGAAAAATGGAATGGCAAGCAAGCTCAATGCAATGACTGTCATAGCAAAAAACAATAAATATAAAGTGATCATCTGTTATCTCTTTTTGTTAGAACGCGTGATGTAATAAATTAAATACGCTAATCCTAGTAGTAAAATTAAGAAAGGACCAAACCACAAAGCGACAGTGCCTGAATTAATGGGAGGATTATATAAAATAAAATTTCCATAACGAGTTACTAAATAATCCACAATGCTTTTGTCAGACTTTCCTTGTTGAATCTGATTGTATATTTGTGTGCGTAAGTCTGTTGCTAAAGCTGCATTTGATTCCGCAAGATTTTGATTCTGACAAACTAAACAGCGAAGTTGTTTAGTTAATTCTAAAAATCTTTGTTCTTGTCGTGGTTCACTAAATTGATATAAATCCTGTGCCGCAAAACAAGATGTTGTAAATAACAAAATAAAAATTAAAATTAATTTTTTCATTTATTTCCACTCATTAATGAATCTCGTAGGTTGGGTTGTGTGGGGTTTTTTGAAAACAAACCCAACCGAATATTTGTTGTTTATAAAACAAAAAAACACAACAACAATCAAAACTCGATAT
>JARLJN010000137.1 GCA_031291255.1 Gammaproteobacteria bacterium | reverse complement strand
TCCGCTTACTTTTTTAATGGAAAATCCAGGCAAATTTAGGATATTATCCTTACGGGGCATCTTTAATCTCCTTTACTCATCTAATCAATAAGTAAGGTAATTCATTTTTGATTAAAGTGCCCCCTTATGTGGGGTAGAGCCCGAATTTTCCTCTATAATTTTTTTTATTTCATTCCATGCTTTTTTATCGGCCATATTAGCCTCACCAGGATGCTTTAATTTCTCATAATTTTTATCCCCGTTCATCCAGCAGGAAAACTGGGTACGCTTAAGAACAACTTTTTGATATGAGTTGTCATGTGATCTATCAACCCTGTTTTGAATTATCCATGCAATCGCTTGTCTGCTAATAGTATTTTCACCTCGAGCCTCTCCATACACTGTTAAGGCAAAATACAAAAGATCCAATGGCATTTTTTCCCTTTCAGCAATTTCATGAAAAGGGGTACGATAGCTGCTGCAATATCCTTTTACTTCTTGAATATAAGGCTTGCCGTTTTTATCAATTGCTTTTCTCTTGTAGGGAGATACCCAGTGTTTTCCTGCTGGACAGATTTCTTGTTTAGGTTTGACTGGCATAAAACCTCACTAACTGTTCAATAATATTTTAACTCGCTGCAATTCATTAATCAGTTAATTTTAAAATTAATGAAATATCCATAACTATGAATTTCACTCTGAAGCTATGAAATAATCCATACTTCAGAGTAGAATTTCAGAGAATAAAAAACCCTGTAGCAAATTTGTAACAAACTGAGGTAGGATTACCTATTATCTAGGTTGATTTAGGTAGGTTTTGTTACAGCTATCACATTGCAATCTATTGATTATTAATGAAAACTACACGCACCCTTGACTCTCATAATGCTGAGGTCGGTGGTTCGAGTCCACCCATAGCCACCATCTTTAATCTCCTTTACTCATCTAATCAATAAGTGAGGGAATTCATTCTTGATTAAAGTGCCCCCTTATGTGGGGTAGAGCCATGGTCCTTCCGCAAATAATCCTCATAACACTTCAATAAATAATTCTCTGGCAACGCATCTATGTTGACTGTTTCTTCTTTTAAATAGTTAATAAAATCACTAATCGTTTTATCCAAAGCTGAAGTGTACTCTGATACATAAACCCACTTGAATAAATAATTTTTTTCTCGAGAAATAGAATCATTTTTTTCTGTCCATATGCAGCCAAGCAAAATTTCCATTGTGTGTTGTAGAGGACAATTGTAATTTAGAATCAAGTAAAGCTGTTGAATTTTTTCTGCGGATTCACTATCTGCTGCATTAGCTAGACTAATCTTCTTTAGATGATTCTCAAAAATATTATATAATTTATGAGTTCGCTTTTCGTCACCTTCTTTAATGTCACGTTGCAAACTTAAACTTAGCGCGGATGTATTATCTTCAAGAAAAGGCATTATTGAACCTACCATTAAATTTAGACCATCGACTCCCAGGCTTCTCACTATGATACCCTATGAGCTCACGGCAAGAAATAATCACCATGCTGGCCTATATTTGACCAAATAATTCCGGTTACATTTTTTTATCTAAATGCTGTATAATTCAACATCTTTTTTAGCCTAAATGGATTTTGTGAAAAAGTGAGACGGCATCTTTGCCTCCCTTAAACATAATGAAGTAGAATCCTATGACAAGCCCTCGCTCTGATTCAATCTCCAACCCTGTTGTAATATCTAAAAAAACTCGATACCTCTCTACTGGCTTACAGGTCGCATCCGGCATTATAGGGATGGGGGCTGGATTTATTTATTATGCGCCAGGCCTAGGTTGCGCGCAGTCAGATATATGTGGTAAATGGTTAGCTAATCTCACTTCAGAGCCTGTAGCACACGGTACTTTTTTCTTATCTGGCGGATTAGATTTTGGCTTTATTAATGGCTATTTTTCAGCAGATAGCATTCCTCGCACAATCAAATACATACAAAAACAACCCTCTACAAAAGCCAGAATAGCTAAAGGGACTACGATTGCAGTACTCACCACCAGCCAGACTGTGCAGCTGCTTATAGCCTGCATAGGTACCGATGCTAAGCTGTGGCAAACGGCTGTCACGGTAGCAGGCGGTCTTCCTGGAGCCTTGTATGGCACAGTAGGAATGATGGAGTCGGAATTTCCTTATGTCTTAAACAAACTAAAATATTTAGTGAAAGAACTTAATTACCATACCTTGGCTCGTTATTTCCCGCTGTCTCAGGAAGAAGAATTAATACATAGACGTAACAAGTACTACACACAACAACTACAAAAAACCATAACAAAAGCGCGCGAAAACTGGAAACAAATTACTTTAGCAGCACGCAATTTAGAAATAACAGAAGAAGACAAGCATAATGCATTAGGTTTTTTATTGAAGAATCATGATGCTCATCCTGCCACTTCATGCGATAAAGCAATAAAAATTTCTGGTGCTGTTATTGGGCTTGGTCTAATGGCAAATTTCACCATTCCGTTTCAGCTAAATACGTTACATGTATTACAAAAGCAAACTGCTATTCCCTATCTCCCTCTACAAATGGGATTAACAGGCTTTTTAACTGCCTCACAAGTTTATGGGAATATTAAAATTACAGTCGGTGGTGTCACTGCTTTTCTTGAGATAATGAAAGATCTTGCAACAGGTCAAGCAATAAACTCTCTCCCGTTTCGCTTACGTCCCAAGTTAACCTCAGTCGTTTTTGGTATCTGTATGCTGATGTCTTCTATGTCATATTCTGTAGCAAACCTTATCACGACTAAAGACTATGATGGACCAGAAAAAGAACTCTTTCGCGACGGTGCAATGCTAGGCATTATTTGCTTTCATCTCACTGGCTTATTACATTTATATGAAATACTTTTAAACCGTTTAACATCCAACAAAAATGAACAATTTATTTTTTCAGTACATCAAGAACTTGAAAATTTAGAGCGGCTTCCTTTGTCGGATTACATAGAAAAAATTGAGGCGCCTGACAATACTTTCAAAAATACCATTGGAGCTGATGTTTTTGCTGCACCTGACATTGAACAAAACGAAGATCTAATTGCATTACCTCATGATAAGGTAGTGAATGAAGAAGATGAGCCGTCTAAAAAATCTTGGTCTAACTCATGGTGTTGCTTCAATCGTCCCAAGAGACATGTACTTATAAATGATGGTGAGCATAAAGAAAATTTATTGTCTCCATCAAATAGAAATACGCTTTAATATAAAATACTCGAACAAAATCCCTTAAGATTTTATTTCAAATTGAAATGAACGCTTGAGGGAATGTTTGGGCAAGCAACAGAGGATTTAAAATAATCTTTTCTTTATCTTTTTTTTTCATTTTTTTTATCGCTATTTCAATTTGCATAGCAACAGCCTTACCGCCATTGATTTGCCAAGATTGAGCAATACATAATGGTTTAAAACTTCGAGTATATTTACATTTAGATGAGCCGTTGAGATGTTCTTGATAACGACGCGTAAGGTCGCTTGTATAGCCTGTATAATAAGTATTATTATCACACTGCAGGATGTAAACCCAATAACATCCTGCAGACTTCATTTATTTATTCTTTATCATTCGCAGTATTAACAGATTCTTTTAATTGTGAGCCGGCTTTGAAAACTGGAACAATTGCTTTAGGAATTAAAATTTCTTTTCCAGTTGAAGGATTACGACCTTTTCGTTCTGCACGCACTTTCGTTGCAAAACTTCCAAATCCTGGGATAGCAACGCTACCTTGCTCAGTCATTACTTTCTGAATAGTGCTAAACGTAGCTTTAAAAGCTTCTTCTATTTGAGCAATACTAAGATCCGCTTGAGCTGCAATCGCAGCAATCAGTTCCTTTTTATTCATTGAATAAATTTCCTTTTGATAATTATGGTAACAGCTGATCTTATAACATATTTACCTATGTTTACTAGAATATCTTAACCTAACACGAGTATTTACGACTTAACTCTATGTTGAAGTGCACAATGTGTTTCTCGAATAAAAAAGGTCACAATAATCGCAATCAATATACTAACAGGAATAACACTCAACGCTAATTGATAAGCATGAGTCGGATAAACTCTACCGCCATCTAGCATGACTCCTGTCCATTCCATATCAAGAAGTTTTCCTATGACAGGCTGAAATATACTACCTCCAACCATAACAACCATGTTAGTCAATGCGATCACAGTACCCGCGATCTTCATCTGACTTGCTTCATGAGCAATAGCGAATATTAAAATTTGAACACTGGAAAGAAAACCAAATATAAATAATATGAAATAAATTGAGGTAAGAGATAAATGAGGAACATACAGCAAACAACACGCCATGATGAGCCCGCCTATAGAAGCAATAGTCATGGGCAAGCAACGACGTCCTATAAAATCTGAAAACCATCCCCAGAACGGACCGCCCACAGCCCACCCTAAGAAAATCATGGAGTTTGCATAGGCAGCATGTGTTTTTGTTAAGTTATGAGCTTGTTCTAAGTAAGGAATTCCCCACAATTCTGCGAAGGCAGATAAGGAAATATATAATAAAAAACCTACAAATGCGTTTAACCAAATTTGCGGATTTTTCAGAGCCTGGAATAAGCCAACAAATACATTTTTAAAACTAATCACATGAATATGATGATTGTCACTAATGGGACTTGCATCTCTAACCACTAAATAAATGACCAAAGAAAGAAAAATACCTGCTCCAGAAGCCGCATAAATAGTGAGTTGCCAACCTATTGCATCAACCATAACTCTGAGTAAGACATCGCCTATCATAGCGCCTATCATACCTAGACAAAGAATAATGCCCGACACTAATGCGAAACGATTAGGTGGCAACCAGATGGTAGCTAATTTTAAAGCGCCTACAAACGCAAATGCTGAACCAAAGCCAACTAAAAATCGACCTGTTTCGGCAATACCTAACCCATAATTACCCGCAAATAAATAAGCTCCAAATGCACAAAACAAGCAAGCTAACGTCAACAAACGGCGAGGACCATAACGATCCATAAATAAGCCTACCAATATCTGCATGGGTACATAGGCGTGATAGTAAAAAGCGGAGAGATTACCAACTTGAGCGCCTGTCAAATCATAGGCAGCCATTAGCTCCCGTGTCATTACGCTGGGAGATATGCGCAAAAAATATTCGTAACAGTAAAAAAGGGCACCTAATGAGCAAATTATCCAAGGCAATAAAATAGTTTGTCTAAAGGTATTTGATGTCATTACTTATTCCTTCAGTGGAGAACTCTTTATGGCGTAATCCAACAACTAGACTACCATCTATGTACGATTTAGTCATGATATTGGATACCATTTGAAATTTCATTTAACTAAAATTTTCTTGTGACAATTTAAGTTGGGCTACGCCACTGTCAATAGCGGCTTTAGAAACGGCTAATGAAACCTTAGTACGTAAGCGTGGATCCATTAATGTAGGCAGTATATAGGTTGGGCCAAATGTTAGCTCAGGTTCATTAGAAAGCTCTCGTTCAGACGCAGTAAATGGAACTTTTACTAAATCCTTAATGGCATGAACAGCTGCTAACTTCATGTCTTCGTTAATGCTTCTTGCCCGCACATCTAATGCGCCGCGAAACATATAAGGAAAACATAAGGCATTATTGACTTGATTAGGAAAATCGCCCCTACCCGTCGCCATAATTAAATCTTTGCGTACGGAATGAGCTAATTCTGGCATGATCTCAGGCACTGGATTAGATAAAGCAAAAATAACAGGCTTGAGCGCCATCGTTTTTAACATTTCTGCACTTAAAACATCAGGTCCAGATACACCAATAAAAACATCCGCCCCATCAACAGCATCGGCTAATGTTCTCTTTGCTGTTTTCACTGCGAATCTCTGTTTAAAACTGTTTAAGTCAGTTCTGTCTGCATGGATTACACCGCTGCGATCTATCATCAATAGACGTTGAGGGTCAGCGCCGAGTTCTAACAATAACTGCATAGAAGCAACACCTGCAGCGCCTGCTCCTGCACAAACTATATCAACATCTTCAAGACGCTTACCTTGCAGCTCTAACGCATTTAATAATCCAGCGGCAACAACAATTGCTGTACCGTGCTGATCATCGTGAAAAACGGGGATATCTAAACGCTTACAGAGAGCGCTTTCAATTTCAAAGCATTCGGGTGCCTTAATATCTTCTAAGTTTATACCCCCAAAAGTAGGAGCAATGCGCGCTACCGTATCGACAAAATCTGTAGGATCTGTACATTCAACTTCAATGTCAAAAACATTAATATCAGCAAAACGCTTAAACAACACAGCCTTACCTTCCATCACAGGCTTGCTTGCTAATGCCCCGACATTTCCTAATCCTAACACTGCCGTTCCATTTGAAATCACTGCAACAAGATTGCCCTTGCCAGTATATAAATAAGCGGCTTCAGCGTGTTTTGCAATTTCCTTTACAGGCTCTGCTACGCCAGGTGTATAAGAAAGTGAAAGATCGTATTGAGTGTGAGTAGATTTGGTGATTTCAACGCTAAGCTTGCCTGGCTTAGGATCTGCATGATAGGCCAGAGCCGCGTTACGTAATTGATCGGGCATAATCTATAACCTATGAGTTAATATTAAGACGATAGAACACAATATGAGCTTTAGGCCCATGATCATGTTCTTTATCCTACGTAATAGATTTAAGAGTCTGCTTTTTGTTGGTCAGTAGCGTCATCTTTCTTGCCACGACCACGCATACCATATTTTTGTTGGAAACGATCTACACGGCCAGCAGTATCAATAATTTTTTGCTTACCCGTATAAAAAGGATGGCACTTAGAACAGACTTCCAAGGATAAGTTTTTACCCGAGGTAGAGCGTGTCTCAAAAACGCTTCCGCAACTACAGCTCACGGTAATAGTATTATATTCTGGATGAATACCTGGCTTCATAATAAACCTCGTTAAACTAGATAGATAACCGGCATAAAAGTTAACACGCCGGAGAAATTAAATTAGGTGCGGTATAATAGCGGAGAGATAGCATTGAATCAAGTCACAAACTCAGCAAATACGGGCGCATGGTCCGAAGGCCTTTCCAGCCCTCTAGGCTTTTTGTCTATACCACATTGAATACACTGTAATGCCAGAGCAGGACTCGCCAATATATGGTCTATACGGAGACCCCAATTTCTCTCGAAAGCATTTAATCTATAATCCCACCAACTAAAACTCTGCGATGGCTGAGGCTGCAAGCGGAAGCAATCCTGAAATCCTAATTCTAATAACTCCTTGAATGCACTACGTTCTGGCTCACTACAAAGTACACGACCATGCCATTCTATGGGGTCATACACGTCATCATCAGTGGGCGCAATATTAAAATCCCCCACTATCACCATAGAGGGATACAGTGCTATTTGCTGTTCTAAAAAATCTTTTAATTTTCTAAGCCATTCTAATTTATAGGCATATTTATCAGAGCCTACGCTTTCGCCATTGGGCACATATAAGTTTATGACCCTTAAATTTCCCACAGTCACTGCTATGACGCGTCTATGCGTATCATTCATTTCCGGCAAATCGAACAAAATATCATGCGCAGCTTGTTTGCTGATAACAGCTACGCCGTTGTAAGATTTCTGACCGCTAAAGACTACTTCATAGCCAGCTTGCTGGATTTCCAATAAAGGAAAATCCTCATTGGGTACTTTTGTTTCCTGCAAACACAACACATCGGGGTTCGCGCTAGCTAACCAATCTAAAACATGGGGCAACCTTACTCGTAACGAATTGACATTCCAGGTCGCAATTTTCAGAGTCATTAAGCTATCCCTTAGAGACTATAATACAGATCAAACTCAACAGGATGAGTAGTCCTATTAAGTTGAGCAACTTCCTCACGCTTAATCTCTATATAAGCTTTTAATAAATCGGGAGAAAATACATTTCCTTCCAATAAAAACTGGTGATCCGCCTCAAGAGCATCTAATGCTTGCTCCAATGACGAACACAAACTAGGTAATGAATGTAGCTTTTCAGGAGACAAGTCATACAAATTATCGTCTACAGGGTCGCCAGGATGAATTTTATTTTTAATTCCATCCAAACCTGCCATTAACATACCCGCAAAAGCTAAATAAGAATTACAAAGAGCATCAGGAAACCGCACTTCTATGCGTTTTTCTTTATCACTAAATACGTGGGGAATACGTATACCTGCTGAACGATTACTTTCAGAATAAACCATAGTCACAGGCGCTTCATATCCTGGTACCAGACGTTTGTAACTATTGGTGGTGGGATTAGTTAAAGCATTTAATGCTTTCGCATGTTTGATTAATCCGCCAGTGTAATACAGAGCTAATTCAGATAAGCCTGCGTAACCCTCTCCAACAAACAGGTTTTTGCCACCTTTTGCTAAGGATTGGTGACAATGCAAGCCACTGCCGTTATCACCCACTACAGGCTTAGGCATAAAGGTCACACTTTTCCCATAAGCATGCGCTAAATTGTGTAATACATATTTAAACACAAGCATTTCATCCGCCTTCACCAATAAAGAACTATAGCGGGTTGTTATTTCGTTTTGGTTACAGGTGGCAACTTCATGGTGATGAACCTCTGGCGTTAAACCCATTTCCGTCAATGTTTGACACATAGCGCTGCGCAAGTCATGGGAAGAATCCACAGGAGGGACAGGGAAATATCCACCTTTAATACTAGGTCTATGACCCATGTTTCCCCCTTCCAAGACTGTACCAGAGTTCCAGGCAGCCTCTTGTGAGTCCACTGTATAAGAACAGCCATTCATGCTTATATTCCAGCGTACATCATCAAAAATGAAAAATTCTACTTCTTGCCCAAAATAACAAACATCGGCGATTCCGGTAGACTTTAAATATTCTTCAGCGCGCTTGGCAACCGCTCTAGGATCACGTAAGTAAGGCGCTTTAGTGACAGGGTTCATCACATCGCAACGCACATTAAGTGTGGGAACTTCACAAAAAGGATCAATAACGCCAGTGCTGACATCTGGTATTAAGACCAAATCTGACTTATTAATCATGCACCAACCTGCTATAGACGAGCCATCAAACACTTTCCCGTGTTTGAAAAAATTTTCGTCGGCTTTATCTTTGGGGATAGTGACATGATGTTCTTTGCCACGTAAATCCGTAAAACGTAGATCAACAAATTGTATGCCATGTTCTTCAATTAGCTTATTAATAGCATTAGCCATGCCCTGCTCCTAGTGACGATCCCACAAAATCAAAGGCGTTATTCTATCCTCCGAATCTCATAGTGGCTATGATTTTATAAGCTAGTGTTACAGGTTTTTACATTAGAATACGTTTACCTATTAGCTATAATTGCCAAGGTCGGGTAAAATACAGCACTTTTGACAACTCAGGTGAATATTGTGTCCGAACAATTACGAAATATTGCGATCATCGCCCACGTCGATCATGGCAAAACGACATTAGTCGACAAATTACTACAGCAAACGTCTAGTCTTTCTAAAAAAACCAATACTACCGAAAGAGTAATGGATAGTAATGACTTAGAAAAAGAGCGAGGGATTACCATTCTTGCTAAGAATACCGCTCTTAAATGGCATGATTATCGCATTAATATTGTGGACACACCTGGACACGCGGATTTTGGCGGTGAAGTAGAACGTATTTTATCTATGGTAGACTCTGTTCTGCTCTTAGTTGATGCTGTAGACGGACCTATGCCTCAAACTCGTTTTGTGACTCAAAAAGCGTTTGATCAAGGTTTAAATCCTATTGTTGTCATTAATAAAATTGATAGACCAGGTGCTAGACCCGACTGGGTGGTTGACCAAGTGTTCGATCTATTTGACAGACTAGGTGCTACCGATAAGCAATTAGATTTTCCTATTGTTTATACTTCTGCTTTATTAGGTTATGCAACACTAGACCTAACTCAACCCAGCGACAATATGAATCCTTTGTTTGAAACCATTGTTAAATCTGTGCCTGCACCAGACGTAGAATTAAATGGAACTTTCCAAATGCAAATTAGTACGTTGGATTATTCCAGTTACGTGGGAATGATAGGTGTAGGACGCATTAAGCGCGGTCAAGCAAAAGCCAACATGCAAGTCAGCATCATTGATGCAGATAAAAATGTACGTCAAGGTCGTATTTTGCAAGTGTTGGAATATCTAGGTTTAGAACGCGCAGAAGTTCCATCCGCAGAGGCAGGAAATATTATTGCGATCACAGGAATAGATGGTTTAAAAATTTCAGATACCATTTGCGATCCTAGCAATGTTGAAGCTCTACCACCACTGACTGTTGATGAACCGACTATCAGCATGACATTCCAAGTAAACACCTCTCCTTTCGCTGGAAAAGAAGGTAAATTTATCACTAGCCGAAAAATTCGTGAGCGTCTCGAACAAGAACTCTTACATAACGTTGCACTGCGTGTTGATGACACTAGTGATCCTGATAAATTTAAAGTATCGGGCCGTGGTGAGTTACATCTTTCTATTTTAATTGAAAACATGAGACGTGAAGGTTATGAACTAGCGGTTTCACGCCCAGAAGTCATTACTAAAATGGTAGATGGCGAACTACAAGAGCCATACGAAATTCTCACTGTTGATATTGAAAGTGAACACCAAGGCACCATCATGGAACAACTCGGTGCACGTCGTGGTGAATTAAAAGATATGATGCCTGATGGTAAAGGTCGCGTACGTTTGGATTATGTTATTCCAGCTCGCGCACTCATAGGATTTCATACCGACTTTTTAACATTTACATCAGGTACTGGCTTAATCCATCATGTATTCAGTCACTATGGCACAGCCTTTAAAGGTGAGCTTGCAAATCGTCAAAATGGCGTCATGATTTCAAACCAACAAGGTACCGCACTTGGTTTTGCTCTTTGGAATTTACAAGAAAGAGGCCGCATGATTATTGGTCCTCAAACTGAAGTCTATGAAGGCATGATAGTGGGAATACATTCTAGAGATAATGATTTAGTCGTGAATGCTTGTAAAGCTAAGCAGCTTACAAACATGCGTGCTTCAGGATCGGATGAAAATATAGTGCTAACACCACATATTAAAATGTCTCTTGAACAAGCTTTAGAATTTATTGATGATGATGAGTTAGTTGAAGTTACACCGACTAGCATTCGTATACGCAAAAAGTTTTTAAAAGAACATGAGCGTAAGCGTGGAGCTGGGAAAGGACTTTAATACTATGAATTAATTCCCGCTTTAGGCGGGAATTTTTTTATTAACTGCAGTAAGTTCAAATCACCTATATAATTTTTCTAACATAGCAACTTCAACTTTTTTATTCTCTGGTATTTCCAAGAAATATTTTATTTGCCAATTCTGTGTGTTCTGAGCTTGTTTACTCACAACTTTATCCCAAGGTGGATATACACGCATAGCACGTTTACCACCTTTGCCATTTATTGATAATACACCTTGCTTGCATAACTCAGATTTTGGAAAAACAAATTGTCCAAAGTGATTACCTTTACGCGTGCTTATAATATAGAGATCAATAGGGTCTGAAATATCATATGGTTGTATGGGTCCGCTGGCGCTGCGTTTCCATAATGTAACAAATTGCCCTATTTTTGTCGGTGTAATTTTAGCTACACGAAATTTGACGGCATGTTGGTTTAGCTTAAAATCACAGGCACCATATTCAATACTTTCAGCATCAAATACTGGTTGTGAACATATTAATTTAAAGGGAATGTAAACAAGATCTATGACTGCAAGAAGATCATTATGAATTGAACCAGTATCTAGAAAGCTTTGAGGATGATTCCGCGACTCAATTTCCTTTATCACTTGTAGCTCCTACCCTCAATGTTTAAAAATGAAGATTAAAAAAAACCCCCGCCCAAATAAATTGAGCGAGGGTTAAGAATAAAAGCCTGGCGATGACCTACTTTCGCATAGTTTGAACTACACTATCATCGGCGCGGAGCAGTTTCACTTCTGAGTTCGAGATGGGATCAGGT